>DAICYJ010000072.1 GCA_027311705.1 Novosphingobium sp.
AAAGGAAAGTGACCGGGCGCGTCCCTACTTGATTTGGCGCGCGATTCGTGTGCAAGCGGGCGCATGTCCGCACGCATCTTTCAACGCCCCAAGAACGCCATGCAGTCTGGCAAAGCCCGGACGAGCGACTGGGTTCTCGAATTCGAACCCGCCGAAGCGCGCAAGGCCGATCCGCTGATGGGTTGGGCCGGGTCTGGCGACACGCAGGCGCAAGTGGTGCTGACGTTCGGCAGCGTGGACGAGGCCAAGGCCTATGCCGCGAAGGTGGGCGTGGAAGCGCATGTGATCCCCACCCCGCCGAAGCGGCTGAAGCTGCAGAGCTACGCGGATAATTTCCGGTAGGATCGCGGTAATCCTCCCGAATGGGGAGGATTTCAGAGGGTTGCATTCGGATTGATCCGCCGCCATATGCCGGGCCGGGAGTCGGGTGGACGTTTGCGTTCGCCAACCTGGTCAGGGCCGGAAGGCAGCAGCCACAACGATTTGCGGCGGGTCGCCCGGCTCCTTCAATCCTACAGCGATGATGTTTTCATCCGCCCGCGCGCTTCGTTGCGGGAACCGGTGGCAGGCGTGACGCCGGCAACCTTGCCGAGGCCGAAGGGCGGCATGTTCACATAGATCGACTCGTGACCGCCCGCCGGAACTACGTATGTTTCGTGGAAAATGCCGACGGTGCCGTCTTTGCCCACGGCCTTGTTGAACGCGGTCCATGCGGGCCAGTGCTGGCGATCGCGGGCGCGGGCATAGGCTTCGAGGCTTTCGAAATCGCGCCAGTATTGCACCAGCATCACGGTGCGCAGACCCGCGAGCATGGTTTCCGCGCCAAGGAAGCCGCTGGCGGGATCGGCGCTGAGTTCGGCGATCATCGGCCCCATCGCGCGCGCCGCCGGCAGCCATTTGCCCACTTTGTGAAAGTGATTGATGCGCAGGCCGATGAGGAAAACCACCAGCGACTGGTCGAATTGGGCGGCGAAGCGTCCGGGGGTGATCGGGTTCATGGCGACATTAGTTTCATAATGCAACTTATGTGTCAATCCACTGCGCGACGGCGGCGGGCATTCGACAATTTTGCGGCCAGCGCCTAGTTAGGGTCGATGGCCGATTCCACCGACATGTTTGGCGACACGCCCGAAGACGACGACGCGCCGAGCGCCGAGGAACTGGAGGCGGCAGGGCAGGCTTCGATGTTCGGCGAACCCGCGCCTGTGGCGCGCGAAGTGCGGGCAGTCGCGCCGGTGGCGCCATCTGCTGCTCCGCCGACCGCGCAGCCCTATCGCGTGCTGGCGCGCAAGTATCGCCCGCAGACTTTTGCCGAGCTGATCGGGCAGGATGCCATGGTGCAGACGCTGGGCAACGCGATCAAGCGCGACCGGCTGGCGCATGCCTTTCTGATGACCGGCGTGCGCGGGGTGGGCAAGACATCGACCGCGCGGCTGATCGCCAAGGCGCTAAACTGCATTGGGCCGGATGGGCAAGGCGGCCCGACGATCGACCCGTGCGGTGTGTGCGAGCCCTGCGTGGCGATTGCCGAGGGGCGGCATATCGACGTGATCGAGATGGATGCCGCCAGCCATACCGGCGTGGACGACGTGCGCGAGATCATCGAGGCGGTGCGCTATGCGGCGGTTTCGGCGCGCTACAAGATCTACATCATCGACGAAGTCCACATGCTGTCGCGCAATGCATTCAATGCCTTGCTCAAGACTCTTGAGGAACCGCCGGCGCATGTAAAGTTCCTGTTCGCGACGACCGAGGTCGACAAGCTGCCGGTGACGGTGCTGAGCCGCTGCCAGCGGTTCGACCTGCGGCGCATCCAAACACCGGTTCTGGCAAGCCACTTTGCGAAAGTGTGCAAGGCCGAAGGCGTGGAAGCGGAGGACGAGGCGCTGGCGATGGTTGCCGCTGCCGCCGAAGGATCGGTGCGCGATGGTTTGTCCATCCTGGACCAAGCGATCAGCCATGCTGACCTTTCAGGTGGCAGTCATGTGACGGGCGAGCAGGTTCGCGAGATGCTGGGCCTGGCCGACAAGACCATGCAGCGACGCTTGTTTGGCGCGGTGCTGGCGGGGCAGGGCACGGCGGTTCTGGACGAAGTGGCGCACCAGTATGCGCTGGGCATCGAGCCGGTGGCGATGATGCGCGCGCAGATGGATCTGGTCCACAAGGTAACCGTCGCGCAGATTTCGGGCGGGGCGGAAGCGCGTTCGCCCGAAGAGCGCGAGGCCATCGAGGGATGGGCCAAGGGCATTGCGGCGGGGCAGTTGCACCGGTTGTGGCAGCTGCTGCTGAAGGGATACGAGGAAGTGCGCAGCGCGCCCGATCCGCTGGTGGCAGCGCAGATGGCGTTGTTGCGCGTAATGCACGCGGGCGAAATGCCCGATCCGGGCAGCTTGGTGAAGAAGCTGGAGGAGATTGCCGCACGCGCTCCGGCAGCGATGGCGGGTTCTGGCGATGGCGGGACGACGGCAATGGCCGCACCCGTGCCGGTGGCTGTCAGCTGGAACGCGCTGGTCGACCAGGTGGAGCACCTTTCGCCGCTGGTGGGATCATCCATGCGGCTTTCGGTGCGGGTGATCGATCTGCAGCCGGGCACGCTGGTCTATCAGCTGGTGCCGGGGATCTCGATCGATCCCGCGCAGGACATCCGCAAGGCGTTGCAGGCCGTGACCGGCCAGCCATGGATGGTGCAACAGGGCACCGGTGAGGCCTTGCCGAGTTTGGAAGAAGTACGGACCGCCAAAGTGCGGGCCGCCGAGGACGAGATGCGCCAGCACCCGCTGGTGCAGGCAGCGCTGGAGGCATTCCCCGGCGCGCAGATCGTTGATGAAGACAGCTCGAAAGAGCGCGACGCAAGACCGTGGAGCAAGCGCGCATGAAATCGATGGAAGAAATGATCCAGGCTGCCCAGAAGGCCGCCGAAACGATCCAGAAGCAGATGGAAGAGGCGCAGGGTCGCCTTGACGGGATCGAGGTGGAAGGCGTTTCGGGCGGTGGCCTTGTGAAGATCAGGGCTTCGGCCAAGGGCCGGGTGATCGGCGTGGCGATCGACGACAGCCTGATCGACAAGGCCGAGAAGGGCATTCTCGAAGACCTGATCGTGGCGGCGTTCAACGACTGCCGGACCAAGGCCGATGCGGCGGCGAACGAGGAAATGCAGAAGGTGCAGATGGCGGCCGGCATTCCGCCGGGGTTCAAGCTGCCGTTCTGATCGGGCGGCCTGACCTGCAAGCGACCAAGCCGGACCGGATCGTTGCATGTTTGTGTCGACAGCGTTTCAGTTTTCGATAAGGACCGGTTTCGGTCCCGACTGACGTGAGCGTGTGCGGGGGCGGCACGCGGACGTGTGGTTTCGGCTGCTGGAGTGACTACGAATTGGCTCTTTCTGCTCTTGCCGTCTCTGTCCTGCTTGTCGCGTCCCCTGTCGAAAGCGACGATTCGGTTTCCGCATCGGTCAGCCTTGCGCAAGGTACCGTTTCTGAATCCACCGCCGGTTCGGCTCCCGCGCCGGTCGCTCCGGCAACGGCCAAGCCTGTCGTGCCGGGCCTGCCACCTGCCGTCGAAGGCGAGATCGTCGTTTCGGGGCAGACCAAGCCGCCGCCCGAAGATCCGATGCAGGCGGTGAACGAGAAGTCGTTCGAAGTGGTGCAGAAGGTGGACGACAAGGTCGTCGCGCCAATGGCCATGACCTATCGAAAAATCCTGCCGGCACCGGTGCGATCGGGCCTGCGCAATTTCCTGAGCAACCTGACCGAGCCGGTGGTGGCGCTGAATTACCTGTTGCAGATCAAGCCCGGCAAGGCCGCCGAAACGCTTGGACGGTTTGCGGTCAATTCGACCGTGGGCGTGGCAGGGCTGGTAGATGTGGCGAAGAAGAAGCCATTCAACCTGCCCTACCGCCGCAACGGTCTGTCCAACACTCTGGGCTATTACGGCGTGGGAACGGGTCCGTATTTCTTCCTGCCGCTGGTGGGGCCGACCACCCTGCGCGATCTGATCGGGCTGGGCGTTGATCGCGCGATGGTGCCCCTTGCGGTGGGCAAGCCGCTGACCAGCCCGTTCTATGTCATCCCGGCCAACGTGATCAAATCGCTGGACGACCGGGTGCAGACCGATGCCGAGCTGAACGCGATGCGCGACAGCGACGACCCCTATCGCAATTATCGCAAGCTGTACCTGAAGGCGCGGCATGACGAGATCGAGGCGCTGCACGGGCGCGGTCCGTTTGCCAAGGGTACCACGGGGACGGGGCCGTTCCTGACGCCGGTTGCCGGTGCGCCTGCGGCGACGGGCGATGCGGCGGCTGCTCCGGACCCTTCGATGATCGTGATTCCCGCCACGACCGACAGGGTGGAGGTTCTCTCGCCCGCTCCTGTCGCTCCGCCGACGCCGGTGTTCGTATCGCAGCCGGTGGTGCAGCCGATTCCCTGAAGGGAAATTTGGACAAATGACCGGGTTTCGCATTTAACTGTCTTAAACCCGCGCGTTTTCGGTGCCATAAGGAGAGCTCGGGAATCTGTCGCGCGTTCGCGCGACGGTACGCCCGCCGGAATTGTCGACCCCATCGCGCGCATAATGAACGTGGGGCGGCCTTTCCGGACGCGAGAGGAGACAGACTTATGAAACATGCAGTTGGACTGGCGGCGCTGGTTTGTGCCCTGGTCACAGGCGGCAGCGCGATCGCGCAGCCAAACGCGCCCGGCGATATCGTGGCGCGGGCGCATTCCCAGCGGCTGGGCTGGATTACCACACAAGGGCCGGACGCAGCAGGACGCTATGCCGTGGCGGTCGACGTCAGCGGCATCGACCCGACCACGGAAGCGGGCTGGACGCGGATGGCGCGCCGGGCCGCGCACGGTGTGAACGAATTGTGCGACGTGGCCGGGGCGAAAACCTTCGTGCTGGGCACGCGCGACGCGGTTCGCGAAAGCTGCCTCGATGAAGGGCGCAATTCGGCCCTGTCACAGATGCAACAGGCACGCGATGCTGCACGGCGTGGCGTAGAAGTCTCGTCGCTCGGCGTCAGCTTCGGCGGGTAAATGAAGGCAGGCGAAGGGGGAGGGCTAGCCCCCTTCGCCGGACCTTCGACAATCAGCTTTCCAGCAGCAGCGCATAGTCGCGGGCGACTTCGAAGGCTCGGGCTGGGTCCATGACCAGCAGGTCATCGTGTTCGAGGCCGCAGTGACGCTTGAGAAGGCGGGCAACGAGCCGGCGGGTGCCTTCGGGTATGCCGTGGACGGTCGCGACCACTTCAGGGTTGTGCGACAGCGAGCGATCGAACAGCAGTTCCATGTTCTGCGGCGCAAAGCCGAAGCCGAGAAAGACGAGGCGCTTGGCCTCTGCCACCGACAGGCGCAGGCGGTGCAGCCAGTCGCGGTCGGCCAGCCGTTCGGAATGGGTGCGAATCTGGCTGGCAATGGCGTGAATGTTCCACGGCTGCTCGCTGCCGGCCCATTCGGCCTGCGCTTCCTGCCCCTGTTGCCACGGGAGGCGGCCGACCGTGCCGTAGGGGTGGTAAATGACGAGCCGTTCGGCGACGAGTTTCTGCGCGTCCTTCAGGTCCATGCCATAGGCCATGACCAGCGCGAACGGCAGGTAATGCTCGATCGCGCGATCATAATTGAAGCAGACGATGGTGAGATCGGAAAAGGCGCGTTCCAGCTTGCTGCGTGGCAGGCCGGAGGTGAACAACTGGCCCAGCCAGTAAAGCCAGGTTTCCTCAGGCTTGCCCAACAAGGGCAGCTCTCCAGGCGTGCGCGGCGATTCCTTCAGATTGGCACGGGTTTCGGCCTGCCCGATGAGGAAGGCGACGGCGATCTTGCCGGCTGCAACGACGAGCGGGTCGTGATCGTACTGATCGATGATCGTGTCGATCGATCTCCCCACACGCGCGGCGTTGCGCAGCACCTGGCTGGCATCGACCATTTCGCGGTGGCCACGGCCCAGTTGCTCGGCGTGCTTCATCAGGTGGCGCACAAGAATGCCGCTTTCGCGCGATTGCTGCGGCGTGCCCAGCCGCGTGAAATCATAGCCCTGGACGACGCGCGCAAGCAGGTCGGCACTGCCGGGCATCTGCAATTCGCAGCTGGCCCCGGCGCCGATCACCAGCGTCGTTTTGGTTCTGATCATGCAGCGGCTCTGCGGTATTATACCTAATATCGCGTTTACATTGGTTTAGCTTTCAACGCGCGGCCGGCTGGTGGGTCCGGAACGGACTGAAAGCACGCCATCCACAGCCGTCATAGACAAGGCCATTGCGGCGACGGCGCACGCCTCCCATATCTGGGGCTATCCCCGTTCGCGCATTCGGCTTTGGCGCGGCGGGCTGGACGGAAACGATTGCTTATGAACCTCTATCCGCTTCTTCCCTTGCGCGACATCGTCGTGTTCCCCGGCATGGTCGTGCCGCTGTTCGTCGGACGCGAAAAGTCCGTTGCGGCGCTGGAGGCCGCGATGGCCAGCGACAAGGAAATTTTCCTGCTCGCACAGCTCGATCCCGGCTGCGACGATCCGGACCGCGATGATCTTTACGACACCGGCGTGGTGGCTAGCGTGCTGCAACTGCTGAAGCTGCCCGATGGCACCGTGCGCGTTCTGGTGGAAGGCCACCGCCGCGCCGTGCTGCAATCGCTGCGGCCCGAAACGGGTGCCGGCGGCGAGATGCTGGTCGCGCAAGTGGAGATCGTGCCGCCGGTGGAAGTGGAAGGCACCGAAGTTTCGGCGATGATGCGTTCTGTTGTCGATCAGTTCGCCGAGTATGCGAAGCTTTCCAAGAAGCTGCCGCAGGACGCGGGCGCGCAACTGGGCGATATCGAGGAAGCCGGCAAGCTGGCCGATGCGGCCGCATCGAACCTGGCGGCCAAGGTTTCCGACAAGCAGGCCGTGCTGACCGAGAACGATCCGCTCAAGCGCCTGGAAATGGTGCTGGCCTTCATGGAAGGTGAGCTTGGCGTGCTGCAGGTGGAGCGCAAGATCCGTGGCCGCGTGAAGCGCCAGATGGAAAAGACCCAGCGCGAATATTACCTCAACGAGCAGATGAAGGCGATCCAGAACGAACTGGGCGGCGGCGACGACGGCGAGGGCAATGAACTGCAGGAGCTGCAGGACAAGATCGATACGCTGAAGCTTTCGAAGGAAGCCCGTGCCAAGGCATCGGCCGAACTGAAGAAGCTGAAATCGATGCAGCCGATGAGCGCCGAAGCGACAGTCATCCGCAATTATCTCGACGTGTTGCTGGGCCTGCCGTGGGGCAAGCGTAGCAAGCTGAAGAAGGACATCGCGGCCGCGCAGGCGATCCTCGATGCCGATCACTATGCGCTCGACAAGGTGAAGGACCGCATCGTCGAATATCTGGCGGTGCAGGCGCGCACCAACAAGCTGAAGGGGCCGATCCTGTGCCTCGTCGGCCCTCCGGGCGTGGGCAAGACAAGCTTGGGCAAGTCGATCGCGAAGGCGTGCGGACGGCAGTTTGTGCGCCAGTCGCTGGGCGGCGTGCGCGATGAAGCGGAAATCCGTGGCCACCGGCGCACATATATCGGATCGCTGCCGGGCAAGATCATCACGAACCTGCGCAAGAGCGGCGCGGCGAACCCGCTGTTCCTGCTCGATGAAATCGACAAACTGGGGCAGGATTTTCGGGGAGATCCGGCGTCGGCGCTGCTGGAAGTGCTCGATCCCGAACAGAACTCCAAGTTTCAGGACCACTATCTGGAGGTCGATTTCGACCTTTCGGACGTGATGTTCGTGTGCACCGCGAACAGCCTGAATCTGCCGCAGGCGCTGCTTGATCGCATGGAGATCATCCGGCTGGAGGGCTATACCGAGGACGAGAAGGTCCAGATCGCCGAGCGGCACCTGATTGCCAAGCAGGTGGAAGCGCACGGGCTGAAGAAGGGCGAGTTCGTGCTGGAGCACGAAGCGCTGCGCGACCTGATCCGGTATTATACCCGCGAAGCGGGCGTGCGCACGCTGGAGCGCGAGATCGCGCGGCTGGCGCGCAAATCGCTGCGCCTGATCCTGGAAGGCAAGGAAAAGGGCGTGACGATCACGCCCGAAAACCTTTCCGACTTTGCGGGCGTGCGCAAATTCCGCCACGGCGTTTCCGACGAGGAGAACCAGGTGGGCGCGGTGACCGGGCTTGCCTGGACCGAAGTGGGCGGCGAACTGCTGACCATTGAAAGCGTGACGGTGCCCGGCAAGGGCGCGGCGCGCACGACGGGCAAACTGGGCGAAGTGATGAGCGAGAGCGTGCAGATGGCGTTCAGCTTCGTGAAGGCGCGCAGC
>DAICYJ010000074.1 GCA_027311705.1 Novosphingobium sp.
GCGCGCGAGCACGATCAGCAGGCGCAAGCCAAAATCGGTGTGCTGGGTCAGTTGCATCGTCGTCTCATCGCAAATTCCTGTTGCCAAAATCAAGCAATGGAAATACCAGTATTTGAAATACTGAATTTAACCAACGGAGAAAAGCCCATGCGCACCGCTTCGGAACATGCCATCGCCATCGTCAAGTCGACCGCGCCCGCCATCGAAAAGCACGGGGTCGATATCACCACGGCGATGTACAAGCGCCTGTTCCAGAACGCGGAAGTGGCCGCCATGTTCGACAAGGCCGCGCAGGAAAGCGGCGAGCAGCCGCGCCGGCTGGCCGCCGCAATCCTCGCTTATGCGAAAAACATCGACAAGCTGGGCAACCTTGGCCCGGCGGTGCAGCGCATGGTCGCCCGCCATGTCGAAACCGGGGTGAAGGCCGAGCATTACCCATTCGTGGCCGAAGCGCTGCTGCCCGCGATTCGCGACGTGCTGGGTGCCGATGTGGCCACCGACGAAGTGCTGGCGGCATGGGGCGAAGCCTACTGGATGCTCGCCGATATCCTCATCGCTGCCGAAGCGCAGGCCTATGCCGAAGCCGCAGCTGCCTGACCATCGGTTTGCGGTTCAGAGCTTCGGCAGCGTGACCCCGCGCTGGCCCATGTACTTGCCGGCGCGGTCGGCATAGCTGACCTCGCACGGCTCGTTGCCTTGCAGGAACAGAAACTGGCACGCGCCCTCGTTGGCGTAGATCTTGGCGGGAAGCGGCGTGGTGTTGGAAAATTCCAGCGTGACGTGCCCTTCCCAGCCCGGCTCCAGCGGGGTGACGTTCACGATGATACCGCAGCGCGCATAGGTCGATTTGCCCAGGCAGATCACCAGCACATCGCGCGGCACGCGAAAATATTCGACCGTGCGCGCCAGCGCGAACGAGTTTGGCGGAATGATGCACACGTCCGTCTTGCGATCGACGAAGCTGTCCGGATCGAAATCCTTGGGGTCGACGATCGAGGAATTGACGTTGGTGAAGATCTTGAAATCATCGGAAACGCGCGCGTCGTAGCCATAGGACGACAGGCCGTAGCTGATGCAGCCATCCCGGCGCTGGCTCTCGACAAAGGGTTCGATCATCCCTTCGTTCAGCGCCTTTTCGCGGATCCACTTGTCGGATTGTATGGCCAAGAATGCCCCCAGTGATCGGTGTGCAGGCCAATTCGCCCAATTCAGCCTAGATTGGAAGGCCCGAATGCATGGGGCAACAGGGCCGACAGCCGCATTTCAAAGTTTTCCACCACGCCCGGCGATATGACCAGCGGATCGGTATCGCCCAGTTGCGCCAGTTCGGTCAGCACCTGCCGGCAGCGGCCGCAAGGCGTTACCGGCGGGCCTTCCATGCCGGCGAGGCCACCCACCACCGCCACCGCGATCAATCCGCCGCGCCGCCCGGCCTGGCTGGCGATGGCACAGGCGACCGTTTCAGCGCAGAGCGACAGGCCGTAGCTGGCGTTCTCCATGTTCGCGCCGGTGACGATCGCGTCATCCTCGAACAACAGCGCCGCGCCGACCTTGAAGCCCGAATAAGGCGCGTAGGCGGTCAGCGCCGCATTGCGCGCCGCCGCGATCAGGGCCGCGCGCTGCGGTTCGGCGAGTTCGCTCATGGCTGCACCACCACCCAGCGCACGGGGCCGGGCACGCCATCGATGCGCAGGCGCCCGGTCGCCGTCCACATCACCCAGGGTCGGCCGGCATAGCCGGGCGCGAAATAGTCCTGCCGGACCCACAAGTTGCGGTCGATCATCCCGGCCAGATGATAGCGGCTTTCAATCCCGCGCGACAGCATCAGGATCGCGGGCTTGCCAGTGTGCTTTTCGATCTGGTTGAGGAACGTCGTCAGCTCGCTTTGCATCGCCGCCTCGCCCGGCGGTTCGGGGCAGGAGCGCGAATCGATATCGAGCGCGATGGCGGGGGGCAACAACTTGGCATCGCGCGGTACGGTCGTCACGAAATTCGCCGCCTGCCGATCCGCCGGTTCACAAAGATCGTACACATGCACCGCGCCCACCTGCAGGTGCCGCTCGCGCGCGGCATCGAGTGCGGCGGGAAAGGCTTCGTCGCGCCGGTTCGGACCTTCGCTGGCGGTGAGGTAGACGAAATCGGCACCGCGCGCCTTGAGCATACGCCATTCGACCGCGCCATCGTGCACATCCAGCCAAGCGCCCTGCACCGGATAGGCATTGCGGTCCGGCGTCCATGTCCGCGACGCCCACCAGCCGAATCCGACAACCACCAGCACGGCAAGCAGCAACGCCCCGGCGAGGCGCTTTTGCGCCGTTTTCCTGCCCCTGCTCATTGAAATCGCATGCGCCCCGGTTGGTTTTCTTACCCCCTGATATGGAGGACGCAGATCAGCGTAAAGAGCCGCCTTGCGGTGGCGAAGTCGGTCTCGACCTTACCGTCGAGCCTTTCGAGCAGCATATCGGCCGCATCGTTGTGAACACCGCGCCGGGCCATGTCGATCGTTTCGATTTCTTGCGCGGTGGCGCGCCGGATCGCCTGATAATAACTGTCGCAAATCGCGAAATAATCGCGGATCGGGCGGCGGAACCGGCCAAGCCCCAAGACGATCGTTTCGAGATCCCCGCCTTTTTCATCCGAAATGGCCAGCGCCAGCCGTCCGTCGTCCACCGTCAGCCGCAGGCGATAGGGTCCGGTATGGCCGGCATCGAACGCGCGTACGGGGCGGAACGTGTTCTCCTCGATCAGATCGAAGATCGCGATCCGCCGTTCCTGTTCGATATCCGCGTTGCGCCAGATGATGGTCGCTTCGTCGAGTTCGATATGCGAAATGCGCGGGTCCGACATGGGGGACGCTATTTCGCAGACGCGAAGGGCGCGGGCAAGCAATTTGCGGAAACGCTCCCCGCTATCCACAGGCTGCGTGCGTGCCGGCCGCTTGAGCGGGGTGCTGAAGTGGCGCACAATGCACCCATGTCAGCAAGCCAGGCGATCCTCACGCGCGAGACCGATCCCGTCCGCGCCCTCCCCTCCAACGTAGAGGCCGAAGCCGCGTTTCTCGGCGCGGTCCTGATCGACAACCGCATTCTCGAAGAACTGACCAGCCCGTTGAAAGCGGAGCATTTCTTTGCCCCGGTTCACGGCCGCGTGTTCGAACGAATCGTCACGCTGATCGACCGCAAGGCGGTGGTCACCCCGGTTACGCTCAAGCCATATTTCGAAGCCGACGAGGGGCTGAAGGAACTGGGCGGCCCCGCCTATCTCGCACGGCTGACGGCCGACGGGCAGGGCTTGCTTGCGCCCAAGGAACTGGCCGAACAGATCTATGACCTCGCGCTGCTGCGCGAGCTGATTACCGTGGGACGCAATCTTGTTACGGGCGCGATGGACACCAGCGACGCGGTGGCCCCGCTGGTGCAGGTGGAACTGGCCGAAGCCGCGCTATATGCCGTGGCCGAAGGCGCGCAGACCGGCAGCGAGGCGCAGAGCTTCGCCGTCGCCACCCGCGCTTCGCTGGAAATGATCGAGAAAGCGCTGCTTTCAGGCGGCCACATCTCCGGCAAGACAACCGGGCTGACCTCGCTGAACGAAAAGATCGGCGGGTTGCACGATTCGGATCTTATCATTCTCGCCGGCCGGCCGGGCATGGGCAAGACCTCCCTCGTCACCAACATCGCCTTCAACGCGGCCGACCGGCTAAGGCGCGATCTGGACGACGGCATTGCGGTGAAGGATTCGGTTGGCGCGGCCGTGGCGTTCTTCAGCCTGGAAATGAGCGCGGACCAGCTGGCTACGCGTATTCTGGCCGAACAATCGGGCATCAGTTCCGAAGCCTTGCGCATGGGCCGCATCAGCCGCGAGGATTTCCAGCAGCTGTCGTTCGCGAGCCAGCGGCTGGCCGAACTGCCGCTGTATATCGACGACACCCCGGCGCTTTCGATCAGCGCTCTGCGCGCCCGCGCCCGGCGGCTGAAGCGGCGGCACGACATCGGGCTGATCGTGGTAGACTACCTGCAATTGCTGCAGGGCTCGGGCCGCGCCAGCGACAACCGCGTGAACGAAATCTCGGAAATCAGCCGCGGCCTCAAGACTTTGGCCAAGGAGCTGTCGGTTCCCGTGATCGCGCTGTCGCAGCTTTCGCGTGCGGTGGAACAGCGCGACGACAAGCGCCCAATGCTCTCGGATCTGCGCGAATCGGGATCGATCGAGCAGGACGCCGACATGGTGTGGTTCGTGTTCCGCGAGGACTACTACGTCATGTCGAAAGAACCCAAGGTGCCGCTGGGGTCCGACGATTCGAAGATTCAGGAAGCCCACGCCGCCTGGCAGGCCGAAATGGAGCGCGTGTTCGGGCTGGCAGAACTGATCGTGGCGAAACAGCGCCACGGTTCCACCGGCAAGGTGCGCATGCGGTTCGAGGCACGGATCACCAAGTTCAGCGATCTGGCGCCCGACGACATGCGTCAGGATTACGGGGACGATTGATGGGCGGCAAAAAGCCCGCTGTTGCGGTAAGGGCTTGCCGATTAGCCGGCCTGTTCTCGCTGCTGGTCGGCGTCACTTTGCTTGCGCCCAAGCTTCAACATGGCGACCCTTGGTTCGGCATTTTCCTGGATGGACATCCCTGATTTCCGGACTCAAGATGTATGCTGTTTGGCGCGACCGTCGGGCCGACAAGCATTGAGACGCAGCGCGCCCGGTTCACGCCCGCATTTCCTTGACTTTTCCACACCCCGCGCCTAGCTGCCCCTCTTTCCACCCATTCCTGTTATATCGGAGTGCCCGGATGGCGCGCGTTACCGTCGAAGATTGCGTCGACAAGATTCCCAACCGTTTCGACCTGGTCCTGCTGGCCGCCGAGCGCGCTCGCGCGATTGCAGGCGGTGCGGAACTCACCGTCGACCGCGACCGCGATAAAAATCCGGTCGTCGCCCTGCGCGAAATCGCGGACGAGACGGTGCGGCCCACCGTGCTGAAGGAAAACCTGATCCAGTCGCTGCAGCGCGTGCTGCCGGACGACGACGACGTGGTCGATGAAATCGGCTCGCTGTCGCAATCGGCCGAAGCGCTGCGCATCACGGCCGCCGCGCCGGTGCGCAACACCTCGCTGGGCGCCGATTACGACGGTTGACCGTTCAGGTACCTAACCGTACCCGAACGACACCTAAAGGCACACAACAAGGCTCCGGGGATAAAACCTCGGGGCCTTCTTGCGTGTGCGGCGCTGCATCGCCACATTTTCAGGTATGGCCAGCCCATCGCCCCCGCGTGACCGGTATGATAGCGACCGGCATGACAGGACGGTCAAGGCCGTGCTTGGCCCCACCAACACCGGCAAGACCCACCTCGCCATCGAACGGCTGTGCGCGCACTCCTCCGGCGCGATCGGTTTTCCGCTGCGGCTGCTGGCGCGCGAGGTTTACGACCGGGTGTGCGCGATCAAGGGCGCGAATCAGGTCGCGCTGATTACCGGTGAGGAACGGATCGAGCCGAAAGACGCGCGCTGGCATCTGTGCACCGTGGAAGCGATGCCGAGCCGGCCCGACCTCGCTTTTGTGGCGCTGGATGAAGCACAACTTTCCGCCGACCCGGAGCGGGGGCACATTTTCACCGATCGACTGCTGCATACCCGTGGTCGCGAGGAGACGATGCTGCTGGGGTCCTCGACCCTGCAGCCGATGGTCAAGGCGCTGGTGCCGGGGGCGGAGATCGTAACCCGGCCGCGTTTTTCCACGCTGCGCCATGCCGGCGCGAAGAAGCTTTCGCGCATACCGCCGCGCAGCGTGATCGTGGCCTTCAGCGCTGAGCAGGTTTACGCCATGGCCGAGATGCTGCGGCGCTTTCGCGGCGGGGCGGCGGTGGTGATGGGCGCGCTTTCGCCGCAGACCCGCAACGCGCAAGTGGCGATGTATCAGGCTGGCGAGGTCGATTACCTCGTGGCCACGGATGCCGTGGGCATGGGCCTCAATCTTGACGTCACGCATGTCGCTTTTGCGGGCCTTTCCAAATACGACGGCCAGCGCCAACGCCGGCTGACGACGGCGGAAATGGCGCAGATCGCCGGGCGCGCGGGGCGGCACCAGAAGGACGGTACGTTCGGCACTCTGGCCGGGCTTGGCGGTCGCGATCCCGAATTCACCGACGAGGAAGTCTATGCGATCGAGGAGCACCGCTTCCCGCCGCTGACCCGGCTGTTCTGGCGCGAGGCCGAGCCGCGCTTCGATTCGATCGCCACGCTGATCGACGATCTGGAAAGCCCGCCGCCCCGGCCCGAACTGGCGACGCCGCCGCAGGCCATCGACCTTTCGGTCCTGAAACTGCTGGCCGAGGACGCCGAGACGGCAGGTTCGGTGCGCGGGCGCGGTTCGGTCGCGCGGTTCTGGGAAACCTGCCGCCTGCCCGATTTTCGCCAGCAGGGCGCCGAAACGCATGCGCGGTTCGTGGCGCGGCTGTGGCAGGATCTGCGCCACGGCTATCTGGGCGCGGACTATGTGGCGCAGGCGATTGCCCATCTCGACGTGCCAACGGGGGATATCGACACCCTGCAAGGCCGGATCGCGGCGATTCGCAGTTGGGCCTATATCGCACAGCGGCCGGACTGGGTGCTGGCGCGCGACGAGATGGCCGCGCGGGCCCGAGCCGTGGAAACGCGCCTTTCAGATGCCTTGCACGCCCGGCTGACCGAGCGCTTCGTCAACCGCCGGACGACCGTGCTGATGCGCAAGGCGGGAGCTGATTCGGCGCTGCTGCCGGTGCGGGTGAGCGAGCAGGGTGCGGTGCTCGTTGATGACGAACCCATCGGTCATCTGGAAGGCTTTCGCTTCGTGGTCGATCCGCTGGCGCGGGCGGAGGACCGCAAGCTACTGCTGGCTGCCGCCGAAAGGCACCTGCCGGCAGTGTTTGCCCGGCGCGCCGCCGAACTGGTGGCGGCGGCAGGGGAGCCTGACTCGCTATCGCTGGCTGATAATGGCATCGCGTGGGAGGGCATGACCGTAGCCAGGCTGGAAACGGGCAAAGCGCTGCTCGATCCGCGAATCAGGCTGGACCCAGCGCTGGAGAAATTGCCGACACGAGAGCGGGCGCTGGTGATCGCGGCCATCGAGAGCTGGTTCGCGCGCCACGCAGAAAAGCCGCTGTCGCCGCTGCGCCAGCTGGCCGAGGCGAGCCGAGCGGGCGATTCCGGCCCGGCGCTGCGCGCGCTGCTGCTGCACATGGCGGAAGCGGGCGGTGTGTTGCCGCGCGAGGGATCGGGCGTGGATGCTCTGGACGGCAAGCAACGCGATGTGCTGCGCCGTCTTGGTGTCAGGATCGGAGGACTCGATTTGTTCCTGCCCGCCGCCTTGCGCCCCGCCGCCATGCGACTTTGGAGCCGGCTGGCGACCTTGCGAGGGGTGCGGCACCAGCCGCCCCCGCATGGCATGCCACCGGTGGTGGAGGGACGGACCGCACCCGCAGGCTATCGCCGGCTGGGCGCGCAGGCGCTGCGCGTCGATATGGCGGACAAGCTGATACAGGCGGCGCATCGCCACCGGCTGGGATCGGCGGGCAAGCGCTTCGTGCTCGATCCGGGGCTGGCGCGATCAATGGGGCTTTCAACCGCGAGCTATTCCGCCCTGCTGCGCAGCGCCGGTTTTCGGGTGCACATGGCGCGCCCGCTGGGTGAAAACGCCAGCGGGCCGGTTGCCCCACCGCTGTGGGACTGGCGGCCACCGCGCCAGTACGAGATGCGCGACGTCAGCCGGCCGACCCCGCCCCCCACCGGTGCCTTTGCGGCACTTGCCGAACTGATTCGCTGAACCGGGCGCGGCGGCGATGCGAATCGACAAGCTGTTGTGGTTCCTGCGGCTCGCCGCCACCCGCGGCGTAGCGCAACAGTGGGCCGCCGCCGGGCATATTCGCCTGAACGGCCGCCGGATCGAGCGGGCGAGCGCCACCGTGCGCACCGGCGACGTGCTGGTGGTTCCGCTGCGCGATACGGTGAAGGTGATCGAGCTGGTGACGCTTCCCGCACGGCGCGGCCCCGCCCCCGAAGCACAAGGTTGCTATCGGGTGCTTGACGGGCCGCCCCCGACGCCTCTAGCACCGCCTGAGAGAGATATCTGAGGGATTGTCACCGCATGACTTACGTCGTCACCGAGGCCTGCATCCGCTGCAAATTCATGGACTGCGTCGAGGTTTGCCCCGTCGACTGCTTCTATGAAGGCGAGAACATGCTGGTGATCAACCCCAGCGAATGCATCGATTGCGGCGTGTGCGAGCCAGAATGCCCGGCCGAAGCGATTCTGCCCGACACCGAAAGCGGTCTGGAGCAGTGGCTGGAACTGAACACCAAGTTCAGCGCCGAATGGCCCAACATCACCGCCAAGAAGGATGCGCCAGACGACGCCGACGAGCACAAGGGCGAAGACGGCAAGTTCGACAAGTACTTCTCGGCAGAGCCTGGCGAAGGCGACTGACCGGCGGGCCGGCGAAATCGCCGGCCAGTACCCGGACACAGATTCGAGATGTTTCAACGCTCGTGCCAGCCGGTTTTGACCGCGGTGCAGCAGCAATCGAGTGCGGATCTCGCACCGAATTCGGCCTGAAACCCGCCAAAAGCCGTATTTAGGGCATTTTGAGCGGGGTTTCGGACGCTGGGGTCTGGCAATTTTATTACAGAGCTGCTATATGCCTATGCAAGCGCTGGGCGGATTTCTGCTGCCCGGCGTGTTGCAACACACGAAAAGGCAGGACAGGCGGCAAACGGAACGGTGGGCTCGCAGACCGCATTTTGACGGTCGTTTGCCGGACTTCTTCCCCAAAGAGCCCGGATTTTCCTCCGAGGGCGATTCTCGCCCGGCTCCGTAGTCGGTTCTGACCGCGTCGAAAGGATATGCAATGGCAGCCAAGGCTCTTGCCTTCGATGTTGGGGATTATGTCGTTTACCCGAAGCACGGTGTCGGCCGGGTAGTAGAACTTCAGGACGAAGAAATCGCCGGAATGAAGCTGCAGCTTTATGTGCTGCGCTTCGAAAAGGAACGGATGACGCTCCGCGTTCCGGTGAACAAGGTTGAAGCCATCGGCATGCGCAAGTTGTCTTCGGACAAGACGCTGCGCGAGGCGATGGAAACGCTCAAGGGCAAACCCAAGGTGAAGCGCACCATGTGGTCGCGCCGCGCGCAGGAATACGAAGCGAAGATCAATTCGGGAGACCTCGTGTCGATCGCCGAAGTGACGCGCGACTTGTTCCGCGCCGATGACCAGCCGGAACAGAGCTATTCCGAACGCCAGATCTTCGAAGCCGCCTCCTCGCGCCTTGCGCGCGAACTGGGCGCGATGGAAAAGACCGACGAACCGGCGGCGCTCAAGAAGATCCTCGCGATCCTGAACGAGCATGCGCCAAAGTACTACGAAACCGCGTAAATTCTCAGGTTTGCGTGACGTGAAAGGGGCCGCCGGGCGATTCGGCGGCCCTTTTTCGTTGGTGGCGCGCCGATTCCATCAAATGCCGACGCAATCCGGCGAACGACTTGGCCCTGCCAGCGCAGGTGCTCTATACAAGCAACACACCGTGAGGAGAGTTGCCATGTTGAAGGATCTGGCGCGTGCGCTGGGCGGGATTGCACTGGTCGGCATGGCGCTGGCCTCCGCCGGCTGCGAAGGAACGTCGTTCAATATCGAGGGTACCAAAGGCGTGCCGCTGGCCGAACTGGACCTGAGCGGCAAGGCACCCGAAGAAATCACCCTGCTCGGCCCCGACAAGGTCCGCGTGATTCAAGGCGACAAGCTGGCCATCGTCGTCGACGGCGACCAAGGCGTGAAGGACCGGCTGCGGTTCGTGCTCGATGACGGCAAGCTGGGCATTGGCCGCGATCGCTGGAAAAGCGGCGATGCCGATGGCGTGGCGACGATCAGCGTGACCGTGCCCGAAGCGCGGAGACTTGTGCTGGCAGGATCGGGTTCGATCGATGCCGATGCGCTGCGCGGCGAAAATGTGGGCGTGACGATCGCCGGTTCGGGCACCGTCAACGCCGCTTCGGTCGGCGCGGGTGAATTCAAGGTGGAAGTGCTGGGATCGGGCGCGTTGAATGCCACCGGCAAGGCCCGCACGTTGAAGCTGACCGTGGCCGGCAGCGGGGCAGCCGACATGCCCGGCCTTTCGGCCGAATCGGCGGACGTGGATGTGGCCGGATCGGGCAACGCCAGCTTCGCATCGGACGGCAATGTGAAGGCCAACATCATGGGTTCGGGCACCGTGCGCGTGAAGGGCCGCGCCACTTGCAAGGTTTCGTCGATGGGATCGGGCAAGCTGGTGTGCGAACCCTGATTTGGCTGCGCTGAATTTGCGCCGATGCGGGCGCGGAGGCACGTGCAATTCGATTCCATGCAGGGCATGATGGCCATCGACCCGCTTGGAAGGCGTTGCCGATGAATCGAATTGTGCTTGTGATTGCTCCGCTGGCCGCGCTTGCCCTTTCGGGCTGCCTGGCCAAGACGGCGGTCGGCGTCATCACCGCGCCGGTGAAGATCGGCAGCCGCGCGGTCGATATGGCGACGACCAGCCAATCCGAAGCCGATGAAAAGCGCGGGCGTGAAATCCGCGAGCGCGAAGGTCGGCTGGGCAAGGCGCGCCGCGTCTATGACCGGCAGGTGGCCGCCTGCAACCGCGGCGACGAACGCGCCTGCGACGACGCGCGGCGGACGTATGACGAGATCGAGGACTTGCGCAGCTAGGCGGCGGCGCGGCCCAATCGATCATTGATGGCGACGCCGATTCCGGAATGCGGCACCGGCGCGACCGCGATGCGCGGCTGTGGTGCCGCGGCGGCGGCGTGGAGCGCCGCATAAAGCCGCGCGGCCGCTTCGGCGAGGTCACCCGACGGTGATAGCGAAACCTCGCCCGGCACATTTCCGAAGCCGATCAGGAACTCATCGGGCGCGGCACCTTCCGCCTCCAGCCGTACGGGCTTGCCGGGCGCATAGTGGCTGGCGAGCTGGCCGGGGGCCTCGATGGCGGCGGCATCGCTTGGCGTCAAGACAGCGGCCTGATCGCCGAGAATGGCGGAAATCCGCGCTTCCTCGATGGGGCCGGGCCGGAGGATCTGCCAGCCGCCGTCTGGCCGCACCGCGACGATGGTGGACTCGATGCCCTGTTCCGTTTCCCCTCCATCGAGGATGAGGCCGACCCGGTCGCCCAGCGAAGCGAGCACATGGGCCGCGCTGGTCGGGCTGACCCCGCCGCTGCGGTTGGCGGAGGGAGCTGCCAGCGGCAGGCCCGAGGCGCGCAGCAAGGCTTGCATCACCGGGTGTGCGGGGCAGCGCAGCGCCACCGTGGGCAGGCCTGCGCTGACTGCCGCAGCGAGCGGCGCATCGGCGCGACGCGGCAGCACCAGCGTGAGCGCACCCGGCCAGAAGGCTTCCGCCAGTTTCTGCGCGCGCGCATCGAATACGGCGAAGTTCTGCGCCGCGGCCAGATCAGGCACATGGACGATCAGCGGGTTGAAATCGGGCCGCCCCTTGGCGCGATAGATCCCCGCCACCGCCAGATCGTCGTCCGCGCGCGCGGCGAGGCCATAGACCGTCTCGGTCGGCACCGCGACGGTGCCTCCCGCAGCGATCACAGTCGCCGCCTCGGCAATGCCGGCCGCGTCTGCCATGCGGGTGTTCTGGGCCTTTGAAGCGGTCATGGCTTGCCGCTATAGCCCATGCGCCAGACTGCCAAGGAAAAGAACGAGAGATGGATTTCATCGCCCCTACCGCCGACCAAATCCTGGCGATGCGCGTCAACGCCGGGATCGACAAACTGGCCGCGACCGAACGCTTCGCCGCCGCCACGCCCGATGTGGTCGACGCGATTGCCGAAGGGATCGGCGCGTTCGCGGCGGGCGAATGGGCGCCCCTGAATCGGGTGGGCGATACCCAGGGTGCAAAGTGCAGTGATGGCCGGGTCTCCCTGCCCGATGGCTTTGCCACGGCTTACCGCGCGTTTGTCGAGCAAGGCTGGGGCAGCATCGCCGGACCAGAGGCGTTCGGCGGGCAAGGCCTGCCGTTTACGCTGGCGACCTGCGTACTGGAAACTTTGGGTGCGGCCAACATGGCGTTCACGCTGCTGCCGATACTGACGGTGGGTGCGGTCGAGGCGATCCTCCATCACGGCAGCGCGGAACAGCAGGCGCTGTATCTGCCGCGTCTGCTTTCCGGCGCATGGGCGGGAACGATGAATCTGACCGAGCCGCAAGCAGGATCCGACGTCGGCGCGCTGCGCACCACCGCCACGCCGATCGAAACAGGCGATCACGCTGGCAAATATCGCATCGCCGGCACCAAGATCTTTATCACCTGGGGCGAGCACGATCTGGCGGACAACATCGTCCATCTGGTGTTGGCACGCACGCCCGGAGCGCCCGAGGGATCGCGCGGCATCTCGCTGTTCATCGTCCCCAAGTTCCACGTCGCCGCCGACGGTTCCATCGGCGCGCGCAACGACCTGCGCGTCGTTTCCATTGAGCACAAGCTGGGCATCCACGCCTCGCCCACGTGCGTGATGTCGTTCGGCGATAACGATGCCTGTATCGGCGAACTGGTGGGTGCGGAGAATGCCGGGTTGAAGGCCATGTTCACGATGATGAACTCGGCGCGGATCAACGTGGGCTCGCAAGGCGTGCAGATCGCCGAACGCGCGCTGCAACAGGCGCGCGCCTATGCGCGGGACCGCGTGCAATCGCCGCGCGCCGGCAGTGGCGACAAGGCCCCGGTGCCGATCATCGAGCACCCGGACGTGCGCCGTATGATCCTGAAGATGCGCGCGCTGACCGAAGGGGCGCGGGCGTTGCTGTACTACACATCCGGACAAGTGGATCGCGGCACACTGGGTGATGCGGCGGCGCAGATGCGCGCCGAAGTGTTGGTGCCGATGCTGAAGGCATGGGCGACCGATGTCGGCTGCGAAGTGACCAGCCTGGGCATACAAGTGCACGGCGGCATGGGCTTTATCGAGGATACCGGCGCTGCGCAGCATTATCGCGACGCGCGGATCGCGCCGATTTACGAAGGCACCAATGGCATCCAGGCGGCCGATCTCGTCACCCGTAAGCTCGGGTATGAAGGTGGTGGTGTGGTCCAGGCATTGCTGGCGGACGTGATCGCGGAGATGGACGACGTGCCCGAAGTGGCGGCGCTGGCCAAGGATGCGGCGGCAGTGGCGGCGTGGATGGCGAGCGGGGATGCAACGCTGGATGACAAGCTGGCGGGCAGCGTTCCCTTCACCACCATGTGCGCGGTGGCGGTAACCGGATGGCAGCTGGCAAGACAGGCGCGCGCGGGCGACGATCCGGCCAAGCTGGCGGTGACGAAGTTTTTCAACCGCACCGTCGTGCCCGAAGCGCGCGGCCTTGGCGCGGCGGCAATGGCGGGGGCAGCACTGCTTTATGATATCGATAGTGAGGCCCTGACCCGATGAGCGCGAAATCTGAAGTGCTGGCGCGCATTGCCGATGCGCTGGAGCGGCTGGCCCCGCCGGCTCCCTCCGCCACAGACTGGTTCGCCCACCCCGCCTATGTGTGGCAAGGCCACGGCGCGCGCGGGGTGCCCGTGCTGGAGGCTCCCGATCTGGCGCTGATGCAGGGCATCGTTTTGCAAAAGGCGGCGGTAGTCGAAAATGTCGCGCGGCTGGCACGGGGCGCGGCGGCGCACGACATGCTGCTGTGGGGATCGCGCGGCATGGGCAAATCCGCGCTGCTACGGGCTGCCGTACGCGCGGCAGATGCCGACCTGCCGGGGAGCATCGCACTGGTGCAAGCCGCGCCCGATGCTGGCCTGACCACACTGTTCGCCGCGCTGCGCGGGATCGACCGACGGTTTCTGGTCTTCCTCGACGATCTGGGTTTTGACGCTGGCGATACCGACGGATCGCGCCATTTGCGCAGCTGGCTGGAAGGCGGCGTGGAGGCGCGCCCGGCCAACGTGCGGCTGGCCCTCACCTCCAACCGCCGGGCCATCGTGGAACGGTACATGTCGGAACAGGACGACCCCATCAACCCACGTGACGCGGTGGACGACCGGCTGGCGCTGGCCGACCGCTTCGGGTTGTCGCTGGGGTTTCACAACTGCACGCAAGACGATTATCTCGCCATCGTGGGCGGATATGCCACGCATTACGGTCTGGACTGGGAGCAAGCCGACGCGCTGGAATGGTCGAAGCGGCGCGGCGGCCGGTCAGGCCGGGTGGCCTGGCAATTCGTGACCGAACTGGCCGGGCGCGCCGGACGGCTCATCTAAGCCTTTACTGCTGCGGCTTGGTCAGGTCGGAATTCTCGTCCTTGCGGATCGTGAATTTCGAATTTGTCGGCATCGGCGGCAGCGGGGTTGCCGCCATTTGCGAAATGGCGGCGGCGGGCTTTGCGCCGGGTGCCGACACGCGCCAGATCACGCCGCCGGTATCGTCGCTGACCAGCAGGGCGCCATCCTTGGCGAACGCCACCCATGTCGGTCGGCCATGCGCCTTGCCATCCTGCGTCAGGAAGCCGGTGAGCACGGGCGCGGGTGGTGCGGGAAGCACGTTGCCGCGATCGTCGAACCGGACGAACACCACGTCATAGCCCGACAGTGGCTTGCGGTTCCACGAACCGTGGCGCGCGATGAAGGCCCCGCCGGCAAAGCGATCGCCCATCATGTTGCCGCCGCGGGCAAACGCCAGGCCCAGCGGAGCGACGTGCGCGCCAAGGCCGTATTCGGGCTTGCGCACATATTCGAGCATGTACTGCGGCATCGGCGCCTTCACGCGCCAATCGATGTTCTTTTTCCAATAGGCCCAGGGCCAGCCATATTGCGCGCCCAGCGGCACGTTGGTGAGGTAATCGGGCACGAGATCGGAACCGAGCATGTCGCGTTCGTTGACCACGGTCCACAATTCGCCGGTGCGCGGGTTCCAATCCATGCCATTGGGGTTGCGCAGGCCGCCCGCAAACTCGCGCTCGCTCTTCTTGTCGAAATCGTACTCGTGGATCGATGCACGGCCCTTCTCAGCCTCCATCCCGTTTTCCGCGATGTTCGATGAGGAGCCGACGGTGATGTACAACCGCTTGCCGTCTTCGCTCAATAGAAGGTTGCGCACCCAGTGATTACCGGCAGCTGGCAGATCCATCAGCTTTTCCGGCTTGCCGGAAAGCGTGGTCTGGCCGGGTGTGTAGGGCCACGACACCACGGCGTTGTGGTTAGCGACGTATAGCCGCCCCTCGCGCAGCGCCATGCCGAACGGTGAATTGAGCGCCGGGTTCTGCATCACCACCCGCGTCTCCGCCTTGCCGTCGCCATCGGCGTCACGCAGCAGAACGATCTTGTTGGGCGAAGGCTCGCCCGCGCCCACCGATTTGAACAGATAGCCCATGACCATGCCGGTTATGCCGCCCGGATTGGCATCCTTCGGGCCGGTCGTTTCCGCCACCAGCACATCGCCGTTGGGCATGACCACGACGCTGCGCGGGTGATCCAGCTTGTCGGCGAAGCGCGTGACCGTAAGCCCCTGCGCGGCAATAGGCACTTCGTTCGCCTGCCAGCCCACAGGCTTGGCCAGCCCCAGCGTGGGGAACCACTGCGGTGCGGGTTCGGCCAGCTTGGGCTTTGGCCCAGTGGTATCGGCCAACGAATACTGCGCAGTATCGCCGTGCAATATCCATGCGAGGAATGCCCCGACGATGACGACGAACACGGCGAGGCCGACGAGAAACTTGCGGAGAAGGGTCATGCGCAGGAACCTAGGCACGCCAACGGGTTCCCGCAACCGCCCGTGCGAACTGCGGCACGAAAGTCGCGACGCAGACTGTCAAACACAGCCTGGCATCCTATATTGCGCGGCATGTACGATTTTGCCCCCACGCCCGGACAGCCCAAGGCCGAACTCTACCGCGAATTGCGCGAGGCGGCGCTCGCGCTGGTGCAGGATGAGCCCGATGCCGTGGCCAATATGGCCAACCTGGCCGCCGTGATCGGGATGTTCGTGGCCGATCTCAACTGGGCGGGATTCTATCGCATGGTCGATGGCGAACTGGTACTCGGCCCGTTCACCGGCAAGCCAGCCTGCATCCGTATTTCGCTGGGGCGCGGGGTGTGCGGCACAGCGGCGGCGAGCGGTGAAACGCAGCTGGTGCGCGATGTCCACGCCTTTCCCGGTCACATCGCCTGCGATGCGGCAAGCCGATCAGAGCTGGTGGTGCCGGTGGTTGTCGATGGCGCGGTGATCGCGGTGATCGACCTCGACAGTCCCACACCTGCCCGGTTCGACGATGAAGATGCGGCCGGGATCGAGGCATTGGCCGCTGCGGTCGCGCCGCATATCTGCGGCTAGAGCACGAACCGCCCCGTTTCGGCACAGCACCACCGTAACCCTTGGTTTTCTGCGCCAGACGATGCTAAATTCTCGGTTAACGCCTTGGGGTGCGCCTTGCGCCCAGCGATGACAGGGGATCGTGATGGCCCGTATTCTTGCCCGTATTTTTGCCGCCGGAATGATGGCGTCGCTTACTGCACCTGCTCTCGCGCATGATCATGGATCGCCCGTTGCCGGGCCCGGCCAGTGGCAGGGTAGCTGGACAGGGACGTGGAACGGGGCATGGTCCGGCGCACCGCAGTCGGCACAGGGATATCCCGCGCCCACCCCGATGAGTTATCCGCAGCAGGCAGAACCCGATGCACGCACCCGCGACATGCTCGACCGCTGCCAGCGGACCGGCCCGCGCAGCAGCGCGGCCGGCACCATCATCGGCGGAGTCGTGGGCGGAGTCATCGGCAATCGCGTGATCGAAGGCAACCGCACGCTGGGCACTATCGGCGGTGCCGCCGTTGGCGCCGTGGCCGGCCGGGCGATCGACAAAGCGGCGGATGCAGCCGCTGATCGCGCGCTGGATCGCGATTGCGAGGAGTTTTTCCGCACCTATTCGCCGCAGGGTTATGGCCCTGGCTATGGCCCCCAAGGCGGTTATCCCGGCTATGGATACGCGCCCTATGGCTACATGATGGTGCCAGTGATGATCCAGAACGACCCGCAAAAGCCCTGCGTCGAAACGCGCACCACGACGGTGGAATATGTGCCCGTACGCAGCCGGTACATTCCGCGACGCCCGGTGGTGCGCGACAAGCGCGTCAAGGAAAAGCGCGTTTACACTGGCAGCTGACGGACACTTGTAAAGCTCCCTCCTGCAAGCAGGAGGGAGCTTTTTAATGCGTGAATTCAAAAGCTTGTATCAAATCTCACCGCCGGTTAGCCGCTGGCAGATCAGATCCAGCTGGTCGAGCGTCTTGTAACGGATCGTCACCGAGCCCGTGCGCGGATCGGCATCGGCGCTGATCGTCACTTTCAGGCCGAGGAACTCCTCAAGGTGCGCCTGCACAGCGGCAATATCTGCCGAATCGGAAGCATCGCGCACGGCGCGGGCGCGCCGTGGCGGCGTATCGGGCCGGGTGGCGCGCTTGGCCATGCGTTCGGCATCGCGGACGGAAAGGCCCTTGGCAACGACTTCGCGCGCGATCGGCAGCGGATCGGGCAGCACCGCGAGCGCGCGGGCATGGCCCATCGACAATTCGTCGCGCTGCACCATGTCGAGCACTTCTTCGGGCAGGCCAAGCAACCGCATCAGATTGGCGACATGACTGCGCGACTTGTCGACGAAGGTAGCGATTTCCTGCTGCGTCAGGCCATCCTGTTCGGACAGGCGCTGATAGGCACGCGCTTCTTCCACCGGGTTCAGATCTTCGCGCTGCAGGTTTTCGATCAGCGCCAGCGCGGTCACTTCGCGCTCGTCGAGCTTGCGGACGATCGCCGGGATTTCATGCAGCCGGGCACGCTGCGCCGCACGCCAGCGGCGTTCGCCGGCGACGAGCTGATAGCGGTTACCACCCAGCGGACGGACGATGACAGGCTGGATCACCCCGCGCGCGGAAATCGATCGCGCCAGTTCGTCGAGGGCTTCTTCATCGAAGTGCCGGCGCGGCTGATCGGGATGCGGCTCGATATCAGAAACCGAGAGCATGGCGATGCGGCTCTCGCCCCCCTGCCCCGGCTGTTCGCCCGGCGCATTGGCGGAGATCCGCGTCACCGATTCTTCGCGCCGGGAATCGCCGAGGAGAGCGCCGAGCCCACGTCCCAGCGCGGGGCGCTTCACGGCCGCTGCCGGTGCCGCTTTGGTGACGTCTTCCGCGCTCATGCCGCTTTCCTCCGTTCGGGCAGCCGGCCGATCAGTTCGCGCGCCAACTTCATATACGCCTGAGATCCGGCGCAAGCGTGGTCATAGATCAACGCGGGCAAGCCGTGGCTGGGCGCTTCGGACAGGCGCACGTTGCGCGGGATCACGGTCTGGAACACCAGATCGTGCAGGCACGAGCGCACGTCGTCGGACACCTGGTCGGTCAAGCGGTTGCGGCGATCATACATGGTCAGCACGATGCCCAGAATGCCGAGATCAGGATTGAAGCGTTCCTGCACCCGCTCCACCGTCTGCAACAACTGGCTCAGGCCTTCGAGCGCGAAGAACTCGCACTGCAGCGGCACAAGCAACGTATCGGCCGCTGTCAAAGCATTGAGCGTGAGCAGGCCCAGCGAGGGCGGGCAATCGATCAGGCAGATGTCATGCCCGGCATCCTGCGCCAGCGCGGTGCGCAACTTGCCGGTGCGATCGTCCAGGCTGACCAATTCGACTTCGGCACCGGAGAGATCGACGGTGGCGGGGATGATATCGAGGCCGGGGATGCGCGTTGGCATGGCGCAGGTGGCAACGCTCTCTTGCTCAATCAGCAAGTCGTAGGAGGAATGGAGGCGGTCTGCTGTGCCGACACCGATGCCGGTGGAAGCGTTACCTTGGGGGTCGAGATCGAGCAGCAGCACTTTCCAACCGGTGGCAGCGAGGGCGGTGGCGATGTTGATGGCAGTGGTGGTTTTGCCCACGCCACCCTTCTGATTGGCAATGGCGATGGTAATCATCGACGTGGACCTTTTTCAGAACGGGCGACTTGCCCAAGCAGGCGACCAACAATGACGCCAGCATCGGCATCGGTCAGCGATTGTTCCACGTGAAACATGTGAGACCATGTTTCCGGGAGCATCTTTAGTTCATGCTGCGCTTTTGCCCCTTTCGGCAACAGCCAAAGCGTATCGGGTGTGGAAAAGCGGGCTGAAAGCGCAATGAGTTTGTCCAATGGTGCGAAGGCGCGAGCGGATATCACCGCATAGGTTGCCGTAGGCAAATCCTCGACACGAGCAAGTTCGACGCGAATGTTAGACAGTTCCATCGCTTGCCCTGCCCGCTCCAGCCATTCGGTGCGCAAGCGACGTGAGTCGATCAGTGCTATAGGCCGGTCCGGTTGGAGTGCCGCGATCACAAGACCGGGAAAGCCGGCGCCGGTGCCAAGATCAAGCCAAGGTCCTGCCGGCAATGTTCCACGTGAAACACTGAGCAGCTGTGCGCTGTCGACAATATGGCGCTGCCAGATCTGCGACAAGGTGCCGCGCGCGACCAGGTTCTGGCGTTCGTTTTCGTCGACCAGCATCGTCGCAAGACGGGTCAGTCGTTTCATGGCCAGATCGTCCGCACCCAGTTCGTCGCGCAGCCAGGCCTGTGCTTCGGCTTCCGTCCGGATGGTCATGCGGCGATCCGGCGGCGGGCGTGAACTAGCAGGCTCGCGAGTGCAGCCGGAGTGATGCCGGCAATCCTGCCGGCCGAAGCCAGCGTGTCGGGCTTGGCCTTTTCCAGTCGCTCGACCATTTCGCGAGACAGGCCGGGGACTTCGGCGAAGGGAAAATGATCGCCCAGAGGGACCGAATCGCTGGCGCGCAGATCGCGCAATTCGGCATCCTGCCGGGCGAGGTAGGGCGCATAAGCTGCGTCTTCCTCAACCTCCTCGACCAGCAACGGATCATGGACCTCTTCGCCGATCCACTGCTTCAAGCAACCCAGCGAGACTTCGGGAAATCGCAGCCATTCGGTGAGCGGGCGACGGGCACCATCGGCGCGGACAGCCAGGCCGACGCGGGCCAGCTCGGTGGGAGTGACTTCGGCCGCCAGCGCGGATTCGAGCCTGGCCCGCGCGGTCAGACGTTCCTCGAACCAGTGGCGGCGCTCCTCGTTTACGCAGCCGACCGCAATGGCAAGAGGGGTCAAGCGCGAGCTGGCGTTGTTGGCGCGTAGGCGCAGGCGATATTCTGCGCGTGCCGTTAGCATGCGGTAAGGTTCGGAAACGCCGTGCAGGGTCAGGTCATCGATCATCACGGCCATGTAGCTGTTGGCGCGATCCAGTTCCGGCGCGGCGCGGCCAAGCACGTCCGCTGCCGCGTGCATGCCGGCGACGAGGCCTTGCGCCGCAGCTTCCTCGTAGCCGGTGGTGCCGTTGATCTGCCCGGCGCAATAGACGCCGGGGATAGCGCGCACTTCCAGGCTACGCCGCAAGGCGCGCGGGTCGATGTGATCGTACTCCACCGCATAGCCCGGCACGGTGATTTCGACCTGCTCCAGCCCTTCGATGCTGCGCATCATGGCGTGCTGCACATCGGTGGGCAACGATGTCGAGACGCCGTTGGGATAGACGGTGGCATCGTCCAGACCTTCGGGTTCGAGGAAGATCTGGTGCCCGTCGCGGTCGCCGAAGCGGTGGATCTTGTCCTCGATCGAGGGGCAATAGCGCGGGCCTTGCGCGCCGATGGCACCACTGAACAGCGGCGAGCGGTCTAGCCCGGCACGAATGATGTCGTGCGTTCGGGCATTTGTGCGGGCGATGGCGCAGAAGACCTGCGGCACCGGGCGCACCGACGTGAGCGGCGACATGGTCCACGGATCGACGTCGCTCGGCTGTTCGGGCAGACGCGCCCAATCGATGGTGCGGCCATCGAGTCGGGGCGGCGTACCGGTCTTCAGCCGGGCCATCGGCAGGGCGGCATCCCGCAACTGGGCGGCGAGACGGTGCGCGGCATTTTCGCCGATGCGCCCGCCTTCCATGCGCTCCTCGCCGCGGAACAAACGACCGCCGAGGAAAGTGCCGGTGCAGAGGATCACTCCCGAGGCGGCCAGTGCGGTTCCATCCGCAAGGTCGATGCCGGTGACCCTGCCATGCTCCGTCCGCAGCGATGCCGCCTCGCCGCCGACGATGGTGAGGCCGGGTTGCCTCGCGATCATGCGCTGGATCGCTGCGCGGAACAGCTTACGGTCTGCCTGGACGC
This sequence comes from Novosphingobium sp., assembly GCA_027311705.1. Lineage (GTDB taxonomy): Bacteria > Pseudomonadota > Alphaproteobacteria > Sphingomonadales > Sphingomonadaceae > Novosphingobium. The sequence goes on from DAICYJ010000074.1 coordinate 21,179, forward strand.
GCGGCCCTTGCACGGCGCTGCCCTTGCTGCGGTTGAGCATTCGGTAGTGGATGGCGGCAGCATCTGCGGCGCGGGCAATCAATCCATCGAAGGCATCCACTTCGCGGACGAGGTGTCCTTTGCCGAGGCCGCCAATGGCAGGGTTGCAGCTCATCGCGCCAATGGTGGCGGGATCGAAACTGACGAGCGCGGTGCGTGCGCCCATGCGCGCGGCGACGGCGGCCGCTTCGACGCCGGCGTGACCGCCGCCGACCACGATGATGTCGAACTGCTGCATCAGGGCGCAATACCGGATTTGCGGAGTCGCGTCAAAGCGGGCGATGTTTCACGTGGAACATTCGCGCCGGTTGGCACCAGCAGACCGACTATTTGCCGATGCAGAATCTGGCGAAAAGGGTGTCGAGCATATCTTCTGTTCCGGTGCGGCCGGTCAGGCGATCGAGCGACAGGCGGGCGAGACGCAAATTCTCAGCGGCGAGGAGGGGATCGCTTTGGTACGCAGCCGTGGCCATCGCTTCGCGCACTTCGGCGAGCAACCCGTGCTGGCGCGCATTGAGCGCGGCATCGCCCGGCGCGGGCAGAGCGGTGCGCGCATAGGGGATCAGAGCGGCGCGCAATTCGGGCAGACCCTCCCCTGTCAGCGCGGAAACGAGATGACGGGCGTTGGCCTTGGCGACACGGATGGCACGGTCCATCTGGGCGGCGATTTCCCACAGCGGTGCGCCTTCCGGTCCTTCGCCTTCGGGGCCTAGCCACAGCACGAGATCGGCCCGGGTGGCTTCGGCGCGTGCGCGGGCAATGCCGATCTGTTCGATCTCGCCCGCGCCTTCGTCGCGCAATCCAGCGGTATCGACGAAAGTGAAAGGCACGCCATCGAGCGCGACCGAGCGGGTGAGGACATCTCGGGTGGTGCCAGGTTCGGCTGCTGTGATCGCCGCTTCGTCATCCACCAATGCATTGAACAGGGTGGACTTGCCGGCATTGGGCGGGCCGGCGAGGACGACGCGGAAGCCTTCGCGCAAGGGTTCGGCACGTGGCCGGGCGAGCCATGCCGACAGCTCATCGGCCAGTGCGGCACAATCGACGGCGAAGTCCGTGGGCATGCCCTCGCCCACATCGTCGTCATCGGAGAAATCGAGCGCAGCTTCGAGTTTGGCCGACAGCATCAGCACCCGGCCGCGCCAGTGATCCACCTGGCGGGATAGCGCACCGCCCGCCATCGCCAGCGCGGCGCGGCGTTGCAGTTCGGTTTCGGCCATGAGCAGGTCGCCCAGGCCTTCGGCTTCGGCCAGATCGATGCGGCCATTGGCGAAAGCGCGGCGAGTGAACTCGCCGGCAGTGGCGCGGCGCAGGCCCGGCAGTCGGGCAAGCGCGGCTTCGACGGCAGTGACAACCGCGCGGCCACCGTGGAGGTGGAATTCGCATGAGTCCTCGCCGGTCGCCGTGCGGGGGCCGGGCAGCCACAGGACGAGAGTTTCATCAAGCGCGCTGCCATCGTACGGATCGACGAGGCGGGCAAAACTGGCGCGGCGCGGTTCGGGCAGCTTGCCGGTGAGCGCCTGCATGGCCGCACCTGCTCGCGGCCCGCTCACGCGGATAACCGCAATGCCCGCAGGCGGGGCGCCGGAGCTGAGTGCGAAGATCGTGTCGGGCATCACCGCGCTGCTCCCCCGCGAAGGCGGAGGCTTCCATAAATCATATGCGACACCGCTTGAGACCACTGCCTCCGCGGCGGAGCCGCAGGCAACTTACCCTTAGCCTGGATGAAACCTACTTGGTATCCTTCTTGCCGGCCGCGCCGGAATTGAAGCCGGCCATCGCGGCCCCTGCCCCTTGCTCAACAAACTTCTGAAACATCTTGAGGCCCATCTCGCCCATCGGCGCCAACTGCTTGGCATAGCCCTGCAACTGTTCGAGGTTGCCAACGCCTTGCATCGCCTTGGCCACGGCATCGACATAGACGTCGTTGGCGCGGGACACATCAGGCAAGCCAAGAAAGCGGCGGGCCTCTTCCGGCGTGCAATCGATCTCGACATTCATTTTCATGGGGAGCACCCTCTTCCGGCCAGTTCGTTGTGGCTGCGATAAGCCAACATCGCTGGAACCAGACTGTCACGTGCGCTTGGCAAAGTCCACGCGCGGCGCCAATCTGGTGTTCGACAAAGATCATTTCCGAAAGGATCGATGACATGGGCGAGATGACTACAGTGGTGACGCTGGACCACACCGGCGAGATTCCAGTCTATATCGCGACGCCGGCGGAACAGACCGAAGCCGCGATCATCGTGATTCCCGAAATATTCGGGGTGAACGAAGGCATCCGCAAGAAATGCGACGATTGGGCCGCGCTTGGCTATGTCGCGCTGGCACCCGATATCTTCTGGCGCTTTGCCCCCGGCGTGCAACTGAACCCCGATGTGCCGGAGCAGTTACAGGAAGCGTTCGGATATGCCGGGCAGTTCGATGCCGATCTGGCCGTGCAGGATATCGAGGCGGCGATCCGCTGGCTGAAGCACGAACAGGCAGTAGACAAGGTCGGCCTCGTCGGGTTCTGCATGGGTGGGCGCATGGCCTATATGGCGGCGGCGCGGACCGATATCGATGCCTCGGTCGGATACTATGGCGTGATGATCGATCAGATGCTGGGCGAATCGCACGCCATCGCCAATCCGCTGATGCTGCATGTTCCGACCGCCGATCACTTTGTCGGGCCGGACGCGCAAAAGGCGATCCACGATGGGCTGGGCCATCATCCCAAAGTGACGCTGCACGATTACGAAGGGCTGGATCACGGCTTCGCCGCCGAAATGGGCCAACGGCGCGACGAGGCTGGCGCGCAATTGGCTGACGAACGAACGCGGGCGTTTTTCGCGACGCATCTGGCCTGAGCGAATCGGATGCGGGTTGCGCCGGATCAACGACGGCGCGCCCGCGTTGTGACATGGCTGGCTGCGAACGTACGGCGAAGGAGACGCGACAATGCAACTCGGACTGGCCGCCTGGCACCGCTATGTGCTCAACAACGACATGGACCTGCTGGACGAATTGATCGCACAGGACGCGGTATTTCATTCACCCGTAGTGCATACTCCTCAGCGTGGACGTGAGAAGGTGATGCTGTACCTCGGCGCGGCCGCACGAGTGTTTGCCGGAGCGAGCTTCACCTACGTCCGCGAGATGGTGGATGGGTCCGAGGTTTGCCTGGAATTCACTGCCATGATCGCCGGCACAGAAATCGACGGCGTGGATCTGATCCGCTTCGATCTGGAAGGCAGGATCGTCGATTTCAAGGTGATGGTGCGACCACTGCGTGCCATCGACGTGCTGTGGGAAAAGATGGCGGCAGAACTGGAAAACACCTGACAAACAAAAACCGGGGCCTCCCTGCAGAGACCCCGGTTTTTATAGGTGTTGCAGTAACTTACTGGTTCATCGTAGCAAAGAAATCTTCGTTCGACTTGGAATCCTTGATCTTGTCGAGCAGGAATTCCATCGCGTCGATCGTGCCCATCTGCATGAGGATGCGGCGCAGCACCCACATCTTGCTGAGCTGGTCCTTGGCGACGAGCAGTTCTTCCTTGCGGGTGCCACTCTTGCCCACGTCGAGCGCGGGGAAGATGCGCTTGTCCGCGACCTTGCGGTCGAGGACGATTTCGCTGTTGCCGGTACCCTTGAACTCTTCGAAGATGACTTCGTCCATGCGGCTGCCAGTGTCGATCAGCGCGGTGGCGATGATCGAGAGGCTGCCGCCCTCCTCGATGTTGCGCGCGGCACCGAAGAAGCGCTTGGGCCGCTGGAGGGCGTTTGCGTCGACACCGCCGGTCAGCACCTTGCCCGACGACGGGACGACGGTGTTGTAGGCGCGGCCGAGGCGGGTGATCGAATCGAGCAAGATGACGACGTCGCGCTTGTGCTCGACGAGGCGCTTGGCCTTTTCAATGACCATTTCGGCGACCTGCACGTGGCGCGTGGCGGGTTCATCGAAGGTGGAGGAAATGACCTCGCCCTTCACGCTTCGCTGCATGTCGGTAACTTCTTCCGGGCGTTCATCGACCAGCAGGACGATCAGAAACACTTCGGGATGGTTGTCGGTAATGGCCTTGGCCATGTTCTGCAACAGCACGGTCTTGCCGGTGCGCGGCGGGGCGACGATCAGGGCGCGCTGGCCCTTGCCCTGCGGCGAAACGAGATCGATCACGCGGGCCGACTTGTCCTTGACCGTGGGATCGAGGGTATCGAGGCGCAGGCGCTCGTCCGGGTAAAGCGGCGTCAGGTTGTCGAAGTTGACGCGGTGGCGCACGGCGTCGGGATCGTCGAAGTTGACCTTGATCAGCCGGGTGATCGCGAAATAGCGTTCGCCATCCTTGGGTGCGCGGACTTCGCCTTCAACGGTATCGCCGGTACGCAGGCCCCATTTGCGGACCTGATTCGGGGAGACATAAATGTCGTCCGGGCCGGCGAGATAGTTTGCCTCGGGGCTGCGCAGGAAGCCGAAACCATCGGGCAGCACTTCGATGGTGCCAATGCCGAGAATTTCCTCGCCGTCGTCCGCCAGTTCCTTGAGGATGGCGAACATCAGATCCTGGCGGCGCATGGTCGATGCGCTTTCGACATCAAGCTCTTCGGCCATCTGGACGAGCTCGGCGGGGGTTTTTTTCTTGAGTTCTTTCAGGTGCATTTCATGTGTTTCCGTACTGGATGCGCGCCGTGCCGGAAGGTCGTTGGGCTTGGAGAAAGCAGACCTGCGCAGCGGACGTGGCCGCGCGCGCAATACCGGATGCGAAGAGCGGCATAAGCCCCCGTGCCCGCGCCGTCAATCGGGAGAACACCCTCCGCAAATCGGGAACCGTGTGGCGGCTGGTGCATTGATTTCAGATCGCGGTGCGCCCGGAGGCGGTTCTCGCGTCATGGAAGGGAAGAACGATGACCATCCGGCTGCCCGCTCACCCCAAGGCTTTCCCGAAGGCCGAAGCCCCGTTGCCCCCCGCCAATGCCTGGGGCGACCAGTGGAAGCACCTGCTGCGCAATACCGGCACACTCGTGAGCAATTCGCATGACGGCATTCGCCGGGTTCGCGACGCCTAAAAGGGCTTCACGACCACAAGGATGACGATCAGCGCAGCAGCGATGCCGGGCACTTCGTTGAGCAGGCGCAAGTTGCGCCCAGTCAGCTTGCGCTGACCGAGTGCAAGCATCTGGGCATAGTTCGCCAGCCAGAAATGATAGGCGGTCAACACAAGAACCAGCGCCAGTTTCAGACTGAGCCATCCCGATGCGAACCAGCTACCGCTGTAGGCGAGCGCCACGCCGAAGCCCCAGACCGCGATCAGCGATGGCCACATGATGATTTTCATCAACTTGCGCTCGCGATCGATCCAGGCGGCGTTTTCCGCGGAATCCGGCGCGGCTTCCTGATGATAGACGAAAAAGCGCGGGAGCATGAACAGCCCCGCCATCCAGAAAATCACGAAAACGACGTGGCCGGCTTTCAGCCAGAGATAGATCATCGAAAGCACCTGCTGCATGGGATCGCCCGGTCTTGCTCAACTGTCCCCACATGGCGCTCTTTCCACCGGGTTTGAAGGGCTGGCAAGTGTTATGCGGTGCCTTCATGGACAGGGCGCGGAATGCGCTTGCCCTTGCGGCGGCTGGTCAGGTGGAACTGGTTGCAACGATCGCACCGATAGGCCCTGAGCGCGAAGCCGGTGGCCGATGCGGCTGCTTCGGCGCGCTCCCCTTCGGCAAACCGCCGCTTGCGGGCGCAGATGCAAAGCCGGGTTCGCATGAAAGGTTAGCTGCGTTCCCAGCCGCGCACGATTTCCAGCAGCTTTTCCACGTGGGCGATCGGGGTGAACTGGCCAATGCCGTGGCCCAGATTGAACACGTGGGGACGATCCGCGAAGGTTTCGAGGATGTGGTGCGTCCGGTGCTCTAGATCGTCTGTGCCGGCGAGCAGCAGCAGCGGATCGAGGTTGCCCTGCACCGGAAGGTTCGCGGGCAGGTTCTTCGCGGCCCAGACGGGGTCTATCGTTTCGTCCACACCGATCGCGTCCACACCCGTGCCCTGCGCATAGGCTACGAGTTTTTCGCCCGCGCCTTTTGGAAAGCCGATTACGGGCACTTCAGGATGGCGGCGGCGCATTTCGGCGGCGATGCGGGCGTTGGGGGCGATCACCCAGCGGTCGAATTCGGCGGGGGCGAGGCTGCCGGCCCAGCTGTCGAACAGTTGCAGACCTTCAGCGCCGGCGGTAACCTGTCCCGAAAGATATTCGATGGTCACGTCGGCAATGGCATCGATGATCGCCTGGAATGCCGACGGATCGCGATAGGCCAGGGCGCGGGTCTCGTGATGGTCGCGGCTGCCCTCGCCCGCCACCATGTACGTCGCGACCGTCCACGGACTCCCGGCAAAGCCCAGCAAGGTGGTCTGGGGCGCGAGCGCGGCCTTTACCGCAGCCACGGTCGCATAGATGGGCGACAAGCGCTCTGGCACCGCTCTGAGCGTCTCCAGCCCGGCATCGAGCAAGCGAGGTGAAAGTTTTGGCCCCTCGCCTGCCAGGAATTCGAGCCCCTGCCCCATCGCGTAAGGTACGATCAGGATATCGGAAAACAGGATCGCACCATCGAAGCCGAAGCGACGGATCGGCTGGAGCGTGACCTCGGCCGCAGCCTCGGTATCGTAGACCAATTCGAGGAAGCCGCCCTTGTCTGCCCGCAGCGCGCGATACTCGGGAAGATAGCGTCCCGCTTGCCGCATGAGCCAGATTGAACGCCGGGAGAGATTGGCGCCCTTGAGGGTTTCAAGAAGGGGTCCGGCCATCGCGTGCTTCTGTCCAACTATAATAAATAGATTCTTAGAATCAGGTTGAAGATGTTTGTTGGCCCTGTGGATATCGGGGACGGCGGCGCTCTGCCCGATTTGTC
>DAICYJ010000088.1 GCA_027311705.1 Novosphingobium sp.
ATTCGTAATTCGCATTACACATATCACTGCTGTTTTGAACAGTAAATCGTAATCGCCCCGCGTCAGAATATTTTGCCGAGCTATAAAGATTTTGGGTATTTGGAATGGTGCGCCCTCACTTTCGGGATGGCTGGGAATCGATTGACGAATTCAAGCTGATCTGCGGAGCTTTGTTCCAATATCTGAATGTGATCGAGGACCAGTCCGAATCGGTGAAGTTCTCGAACCTGTGCCACCGGCTCGGAAGCGCGATCGGGCGCTGATTTCGAACGGCACTTTCCTGGGGAGGAGAGCAAGGTCCGTAGCGTGGTCCAGTGCTGCGGGCCTCTTTGTGTGCAGTCGCGAGGCGCACATGCGGCGTAAAATTCCGGATACTTACAGATGCCTGCGCAAACTTGTCACAGCACTGTCAGAAGGTGCGATTAGGGCAGCCCCGGATTTTGATTTGTGACCAAGGGGATACGCCGTGAACCAGTTTGACCGGGGAACATGCTCGTTCCGTAACATCGTGCGCGCGGGGCTTCTTGCTGGAACCGCATTCATGTGTGCACCCGCGCAAGCGGCGGGCGTGGATGAAGACGAGACCACCCAGGACGCGCGCGAGATTGTGGTCCAGGCCGATATCGGTTTCCGCAACCGCGAGGAAGCCGGTGTCGAACCCAAGCTGGTCTACGACGAAGAGTATTTCCGCCGCTTCGAGCCGCTGACTGCCGGTGACGCGCTGAAGCGGGTGCCTTCGGTAACGTTCCTTTCCGATGTGATCGAGAGCGACGGCGCCCGCCTGCGCGGGCTTGATCCGGGGTACACCCAGATCCTGATCAACGGCGAGCGCGTGCCCGGTGCGAATGCGGACCGCTCGTTCTTTCTTGACCGGATTCCGGCCGAACTGATCAAGCAGGTGGAAATCGTCCGTTCGTCCTCCGCACGTCGCACCGGCGATGCGGTGGCTGGCACTCTCAACATCGTGCTGCGTGATGCCTTCAGCATGGATGGCGGCTATGTCCGTGGTGGCGGGCTGTTCTTTGATGATGGCAAGGTCAAGCCGAGCGGCGGCCTCTACTATGGCGGCGAACTGGGCCCGGGGCGGCTGCTGATCGGCGCAAACGTGCAGGGACGCTATAATCCTAAGAACAAGAAGAGCCTGCGCTACGGCGATTCGCCGGAAAACAATCCGAATTTCGTCGCTGATGATTTCGACAACCGCGAAGACCAGTCCGACGTGCGCGATGGCACCGACTATGCCGCCAACCTGAGCTGGGCGATGGAGCGGGACGGCACCAAGTTCGAGATCGCGGGCAATTATGTGCGGACCGAGCGTGACCAGATCGAGCGTTCATTCGAATATGACGACGCGACTGCCACATCCGGTCCGATCAACCTGACGCCCGGTGGCAACCTGCTGACGGATAATTACAATCCGCTGTTCATCAAGCAGGAGAGCATGGCGCTCACCAGCAAGTTCAGCCACGAGACCGACTGGGGCAAGACCAGCGCGCGGGCAAGCTTTGCCAATTTCCGCGACCGCACGCGCGAGTTCGAGCACGAGATCGACTTCGACACCGACGAAGACCCGGCCGAGTATGAGGCCTCGTTTACGCGCACCCAGATCAACGATTCCGAACTCGCGTTGGAACTGGAGCAGATGTTCAAGCTGAGCGATGCGGTTAACTTTGCCGTGGGCGGGTTTGCGCAGGACAAAAGCCGTCGCACGCAGATTGGCGAGGCCGAGAACGACGGGGCCGAGGTGACCACCTATGACCCGCTGAGCCAGCGGCCCGACACATTTTCCACGCCTTTCGGCGCGATTGAGGCCACGCCCGGCGGGTATAACCGCATCCGCGAGGAGCGCCGCGACCTGTATGCATTGATCGAGGGCAAGCGCGGCGTGGTGAAGTTCGAGGCCGGTGTGCGCTGGGAGAACACGCGCGTGCGGATCACCGACTTCACTGCCAGCCCGGCGGATGCCGAACAGCGCGTGAAGTATGCGTTCCTGCTTCCGTCGGCCTCGCTGCGGTTGGAACTCGGCCAGGGGCGGATCACCGCCTCCGCCGCGCGGACGGTGCGCCGGCCGCGCTTCGATTTCATTACGCCTGCGCTGCTCGAGGCCGAATATGGCGACAACGACTTGCAGGGCAATCCGCAACTGCGGCCGGAAAAAGCCTGGGGCGGCGATCTGGGCTATGAACATCGCATTGGCCGGACCGGGGTGATTGGGGTCAACGTGTTCTACCGCAAGATCCAGGATGTGGTGGAACTGTCCAACACCGGAGAAGAAGGTTCGGAAGGCGAGGGCACCTTCGTGCTGACGCCGCGCAACACCGGCGATGGCGAAGTGTGGGGCGTGGAGTTCGATCTTTCGGCCAGCCTCGGCTTTGTCGGCCTTGCCAACACCGGCGTGTTCGGGAACCTTTCGCTGATCGGCAGCAGCATCAAGGATGATTTCGGCGTGCGGCGGTTCAACGGGCAGTCGAAGTATGTCTACAACTTCGGCGTGATCCAGAACTTCCCCAAGTTCGGCGGCACGATCGGCGCGACCTATCGCAAGCAGGGCCCGGCGCAGGACCGCATCGTGGGTGAGGAAATCCGCACCAGCTATGGGGCCGATCTTGAAGTGTTTGTCGAAAAGCGCTTTGGCAAGAGCTTTACCCTTCGCGCAGTGGGATCGAACCTGCTCGATAGCAGCAAGGACGAGGTGTTCAACAAGTTCGACACAATCAGCGACCAGCGCCGCCGCCGTTTCGACGAGTATGAGCTGGAGACGGAGAACGCGGGCCCGGTGTTCCAGATCGTGGCCCGGTACGCCTTTTGATGCGGCGGCTGCTTCTGGTCGCAACGCTTTGCGCGGCGCCTGCACCGGCAGGTGCCGCGCCTGCCGCTCCGACGACTGTCGAGGTGGCGGCGGTTGGAGAAACGGTGCCGGTTGGCACTGCGGCAGCCGATGCAGCAGACGACCCGGCGATTTGGCGGAACCCGCACCGGCCGGCGCGCAGCCTGATTGTGGCAACGGACAAGAAAGCGGGCCTTTACGTCTATGGGCTGGACGGCAAGGTTCGCGATTTCTCGCCGGATGGGCGGCTGAACAACGTCGATCTGCTGCCGATGGGCCGCGCAGGGGTGATCGTGGTGGCAAGCGACCGCAACGATGTTGCCGCCGCAAGGCTGCGGCTATACCGGCTGGACACGCGCCGGGAAAAGCTGGTCCCGCTTGGCACCGTGACGGGCGGGACGGGTGAGGCCTATGGCGTGTGCCTGATGCGACAAGGTGCGCGCCTGAACGCGTTTTCGGTGATGAAGGATGGCACCGTGGCGCAAGTAGATATCCGCTTCGACCGGACCAACCCGCAAGGCAGGATCGTGCGCCGGCTGAAGCTGCAAACACAGACCGAAGGCTGCGTTGTCGATCCCCGCAGCAAGACCTTGTTCGTGGGCGAGGAAGATCGCGGTATCTGGGCGTTCGATGCGCGTGCCAGCGGATCGCGCAACGGGCGTCTGGTCGCGGCCGTGGATGGCACGCAACTGGTCGCGGATGTCGAAGGGCTGGCGATCGCCCCGGTGGGACGGCGAAGCGGGTTTCTGATCGCGTCGAGCCAAGGCGACAATTCCTATGCGCTTTTTCGCCTTTCCAATCTGCGCCCGGCGGGTCGGTTTCGCATAGTCGGCGGCAGGATGGGGGCAACCGAAGAAACCGATGGCATCGCCTTTCATCCTGGGTATTTCAGCCCGCGCTATCCGGTCGGACTGTTCGTTGCTCAGGATGGCGAGAACGCCCCGGCGGCACAGAATTTCAAGCTGGTATCGTGGCGTGATGTGATGCGCGCCGTGCGAGGTTTGCCGCAAATCCCCTGAGGGGGCGTCGCGACCGACACCAGCAAGCCACCAACCACTTGTCAGCTCATCGGGCGCTGATTTGGCGTGGTATGCTCCGGTTAAGGAAACCGAGGCCCGCAGCATGCTCCAGCGCTGCGGGCGTTTTCGTGCGCCTAATGCGATGAAGCGTGGCTATTGCCGGGATCAAATTTTCTCCAGTGACGTTATTCAAGTAATTTGGTAGACAATCAATGTCCGGCGGGAATCGACCCCTCCCTGTTCCCGTCGGGCCGCGGCTTTTGAGGGCTTGCAGCTTGCTCCGCGTCACCAACGGCTAAAGCGCACGGATCGGGCGACAGTGCCAGTTCGTGTCCCTGACGATGGAGATGAACCATGACGATTGCCGGTGTATTGCTGACCCTCGCCGCCGCTCCCGATCCTTCGGGATATCTTGCCACGCAGCTTGCCGATCGCGCATCGCAGTGGTGGCAATCGCCGGATGTGGCGCGTCAGGACTATGCGGTGAAATGGCGCGTGCCGCCTGCCGGCACTGCGCGTGCGGCGGAGTTGCCGCGCCAGACATGGGCGGACGAACTGGAGCAATCGCTGTATGCCAACCCCTATGCCGAGGAGGACCGGGCGCTGGCTGGCAATGCTGAAATGCGCATGGCAGCAGAGGACAACCTGGACCTCGTGTGATGACGGTGCCTGTTGCGCGCCTGCGCGAACGGCGCGGTCTGGCAAATGAGCCGGGGCAGCAGCGCCTGCCGCACCCATCGTGGCATGAACGGGGCGACCGTCCCCGTCCCGATACGGGTATGTCCGCCGAGGATTTCTGGAAAAGGTTGGGGATCTGACGCATTTTGCGGTTGATCCCCGCACCGCGAACCGACCACGATAGCGAACCGATGAAAACCGCCCTGATCATCCGGCACGTGCCGCACGAAGGCGTTGCCGCCTATCGCGATCCGATCGAGGAGGCCGGCTACCATGTCGACCGGATCGACGTGGCCGACCCGGCCTTCGCGTCGCTCGACCTGCGGGTCCACGATCTGGTGATCATGATGGGCGGGCCGATGGCGGTTTACGAGCACGAGGCGCATCCGTGGATCCCGTGCCAGATGCGGCGGCTGGCGCTGCGGCTGGCGGCGGACCGCCCCACACTGGGCGTGTGTTTTGGCGCGCAGATGATCGCGGGCGCGCTGGGTGCGAAAGTCTATCCCGGCGGGGCCAAGGAAGTCGGCTTTCACCCCGTGACCATCCACGATCCCGAAAGTCCGCTGCGCCATGTGGCGGACGTGCCGGTGCTGCACTGGCATGGCGATACCTTTACGCTGCCGGACAACGTCGAGCTGCTGGCATCGAGCCATGTGTATGAGCATCAAGCGTTTCGGCGGGGGCGCAATCTGCTGGCCTTGCAGTTTCATGCCGAGATGGGCGAAGATCCGCGTTTTGACGCGTGGATCGAACAATCGCCCGAAGACGTGGCGGCGGTGGGGCACACGCCCGACAGCCTGCGCGCCGCGCACGATGCGCACGGGCCGGGCGCGGTGGCGGCGGGCAAGGCGATGATTGCGGAATGGCTGCAGGGGCTGAACGCGCAGGGTTAACGCGAAATTAGCCACGTTCCGCGATAAACCCGGTTCATGGGCCAAGAATCTACCGCACAGCCGGATCACCGCATCGACAGCAGTTCGCCGGCCGCACACGGCCCGGCGGGGTTTGACTTGCGCAAGCTGGCGAAATGGCACGTCATCATGGTGGCGCTGGCCTTTGCGCTGACGGCCATTTTATCGCCGCGCATCGGGATCACGTGGTTCCTGATCCGGCGGCAGGATTGCTGGCTTTTGCTGGCGGAAACGGCGCTGTTGCTGGCCGCCGCGCGGTTCGTTCAGGCGCGGGTCAAGCCGCTGGCGGGCGGTCTGGGCTTGTATGGGGCGCTTTTTGGATTGATGGCTCTCGCCGCGCTGGCGGGGCACTATCTGGTGCTGGCAGGATATGACCTGTGCCGCGACGAGCAGATGGCGAATTTCGATGCCGCCGTGTTTGCCGGCGGGCATCTGGTGGAAAAACTGCCGGCGATGTGGCGCGATTCGGGCGAGGCGCTGAACACCCGCTTCATGTATACCGCCGAGCATCGCGGGGCGTGGATTTCTGCCTATCTACCGATGAATGCGGCGCTGCGTGCGCTGTTCGGCCTGTTTGCCAGCCCGGTGCTGGTCGGGCCGGTGATGACCATGATCGGCGGTGTGGCGCTGTGGGGTTGCGCGCGGCGGATCTGGCCGGAGGACCGTGAGGCTGCGGTGGTCGCGTCGCTGCTGTATCTCGCATCCGGGCAAGTGCTGTTTGCGGGCATGACGGCTTATGCCATGCCGGCCCATGCCGCGCTCAACCTGGTGTGGCTGTGGCTTTGGCTGGGGCGTTCGCGCATGGGCGACGTGCTGGCGCTGGCGGTCGGCTTCGTGGCGGTGGGGCTGCATCAGCCGCTGTTCCATCCGATGTTCGCTGCGCCGATCCTGTTTCTGCTGGTGCGCGACCGCGAATGGAAGCGGGCGGCTTTTTATGCACTTGGTTATGCGCTGATCGGCGCGTTCTGGATGATCTGGTGGCCTACGCTGACCTGGGGGCTGGTGCAGGCGAGCGCGGATGCGGTGCAGCCGGAAGGTGTCAGCTATACCTCGCGGCTGATCATCACCCTGATGGAAGGTAATTTTTTCGTCCTGCCCGATATGATGGCCAACCTGCTGCGGTTCGTGGCGTGGCAGCATATCCTGCTAGTGCCCTTGCTGGTGGCGGGTGTTGCGGTGGCTCGCAGGAATCCGCTGGCGGGGGCCATTGCCGCGGGCCTCGCGCTGACGATCGGGGTGATGACGCTGATCCTCTCCAATCAGGGTTACGGCTTCGGCTATCGCTATCTTCACGGGCTGATCGGAAATGCCATCTTGCTGGCGGTGTTCGGCTGGAAGGCGATGGGTGACGCGACGCCGCGCTGGCGCGGGCTGCTGGTGGGCACGACGGCGCTGGGCATCGCGGTGACAACGCCGATGCAGGCCTGGATGGCGCACGCGCAATACGCGCCGTTTGCGCAATTGAACGCGAAGATGGCGGCGAGTTCGGCCGACTATCTGGTGATCGGCAAGGAGGACGTGACCTTTACCGACGATTTCGCCATCAATGCGCCCAAGCTTGATCGCAAGCCGGTGCGGCTGATCCGGGAATCGGTCGATCCGGCGCTGGTGGCCGCGATCTGCAAGGACCATGCGCGGGTCGATCTGGTGGACATCGCGCTGTACCGCGATATCGGGCGATATATGTACCAAGGCCCCCATCCCGCCGCGCGGGCCGGCAATGCCGCGATGGAAAAAGGCTTGCGCGATGCGGGTTGCCTCGTGAGCATGATCCGTTGAGCCCCATGCGCGTCTGCATCCTGTATGATTGCCTGTATCCGTGGACTATCGGCGGGGCGGAGCGGTGGTATCGCCAGATGGCGGAGGCGCATGTCGCCGCCGGCAATACGGTGACCTATCTGACATTGCGCCAGTGGGAGCATGGCGAGGCGCCGGACTTGCCGGGGATCGACATTGTGCCGGTGGGGCCGCGCATGGCGCTCTATGCCGATGGCCGCCGCCGCATCCTGCCGACACTGGCGTTCGGCGCGGGCGTGTTCTGGCACGTGCTGCGCCGGGGGCGGCGATATGATCTGGTGCACGGCGCGTCGTTTCCGTTCTTTTCACTGCTGGCGGCGGGGCTGGTGCGGCCCTTGCACGGCTATAGCATCGCGGTGGACTGGCACGAGGTTTGGACGCGCGATTACTGGCGGCACTATCTGGGGCGGCTGGGTGCGCTGGGCTGGTTCATCCAGTGGTTGTGCGCGCAAGTGCCGCAGGCGGGTTTCAGTTTCAGCCGGTTGCATCAGGCGCGGGCTGAAGCGCTGGGCGTGCGAGGCGTGACCCTGCTCGAAGGCGAGTATCAGGGCGAGGCTGTGGAGCTGATGGCGGCCAGTGATCCGCCGTTCGTGCTTTATGTTGGCCGGATGATCCCGGAAAAGCGGGTGACGCTGCTGGTGGAGGCTCTGGCCTTGTTGATGCGGGACGATCTCGTGCTGCGGGCGGAACTGATCGGGCGTGGGCCGGAGCTGGACGCGGTGCGGGCGCTGATCGACGCGCACGGGCTGGCTGATCGGATCGCGCTGCCGGGCTTTGTAGACGCCGATTATCTCGAAGATCGCCAGAGCCGCGCCGCCGTGATGGTGCAGCCGTCCGAACGCGAAGGGTATGGCATGGTCGTGGTGGAATCCGCAGCGCGGGGTGTGCCCGTGGTCGTGGTGCCGGGCGAGGACAATGCCTCGGTCGAACTGGTCGATCAGGGCGAGAACGGGTTTGTTGCCGCGCGGGCGGATGCCGCCACGCTGGCGGACGCCATAGACCGGGCGATCAAGGGCGGGGACGGCCTGCGTGGGCGCGTGCGTCATTGGTACGCGCTCAACGCGCGGCGGCTGTCATTTCAGGGTTCGTTCGAACAGATCATGGCGCGTTTGGCGCGCGCTCGCTAGGAAGCACCATGGACAGTCAGATCATGACCAAGCCCGCAGCGGAAACCGGCACTGAACGGGGCAGTTGTTGCCCTGCTTCGGCCAATGGGCAGGCCTGCGATTTCGGGTCTCTTGGCGGGTTCGAAGATCTGAGCGGCAAGGTCGGCCATGTCGAGGTGCTGCAGTGTCGGCAGTGCGGGCTGGGCATCTCCACCCCGCCGATCCCCGATGTAAGCTTTTTGTACGAAGGGCGGGAATCGCAGGATTTCCAGCAGGATGGATCGCGCATCGGCCATGCGATCAAGCGCGTGGCGTTCCGGCGGCAGGCGCAGGCGCTGTTGCGTCAGTTGGGCCAGAGGCCCGCGCGCACGCTCGATTTCGGTTGCGGCAGCGGGTTGTTCACGCGCTGCCTTGGCGATGTGCTGGGCGACGGTTCGGTGACGGGGAGTGATTTCGAGCCTTCGGCTCCGGTCGATCTGGCCGGGCGGCCTTATCTATCGATGGCCGAACTCGATGCGCACAAGGGCAGCTTCGACCTGGTGCTGGCGATGCACGTGCTGGAGCACGACGATGATCCGGCGGCGCTGCTCGACCGGATCTGCGCGATGGCGAAGCCGGGCGGCACGGTGGTGATCGAAGTGCCGAATGTGGAGTGCGCGTGGGTGCCGATTTTCGGCAAGGCGTGGGATGCGTGGTATCTGCCGTTCCACCGCTCGCACTTCAGCCGCACGGCGTTGCGCGCGCTGGCCGAGCGGCAGGGCTATACCGTGATGGCGGAAGCGAACGTCTGCGTACCGACGATCGGTCGCTCGATGTCGAACGTGTTCGGCGGGAACAAGGGGCTGGCGTGGTTGCTGGCCGGGATCGCCGCGCACCCGGTGCAATGGGCGGGCGAGAAGATAGCAGGGCGGCCTTCCGCCCTGCGGATTATTCTCAGGACGCCGGGCTGAGCTTTGCTGCGGGCCGGGCCAGCGCCCAGCCGCTCGACATATAATTCCATGCGAACAGGCAGACCGAGATCGCCGGCGAGGCGATCAGCATCGGCCAGCCGAGCAATCCGCAGAAGGCCCAGGCAAGGCCCATCGCCACCGGCAGGTTCGACGCCATCGCCGCGGCATAGCGGGCGAAGGCCGGCCAGCTGCGTTCGCTGCCGAAGGTGAAGTGCGTCTGCAGCCAGAAGCCGGTGGGCATGAGGATCGCGGTGCTGAGCAGCACGGCGAGTTCGTAATGCAGGCCGGTATAGTCCGACGAGATCAACACCGCGTTCTGGATGGCAAGGCAGATGGCCGAGACCGCCGTGTAGCGGCCCATGCGGTTCACGCCGTGCGCGCGGGGGCTGCCGGCAGTCCGGTTTGAAGGTTGTGGCGCGCTGGCCGGCGGTGTGGGTTCTGCCGGGCAAAACTGCGCTTCGTGCCCCGCGATCACCGCCAGCAAGAAGCCACCGAGCGCGGTCTGTACGCCGATGACGCCCAGCACCACCGAAACGAGCAGCGGCAGGGTGGTAGGCAGCGCGGCGAAGCCGAGCGAACTCCACCACAGGACCACGGCTGAAAACGTGAGGATCGAGGCGAAAATGGCCGCGCCGCCGCCGATCAGGGCGTTTTCCAGCGTCAGCACATTGGCCAGTTTGTGGAATACCGGTCGTAACGGCCGATAGCCCTGCCGCGCGCCATAAAAGTGCGTGGCCAGCGCCATCAGCGCGGCGAAATGTCCCGTGGTGATGAGGAACGCGCCGACGATGGTCCAGCTTTCGCCGAACGGCGGTTCGCCCGCCAGAACGCCGAACATGAACAGCGCGGCGACGAGCAGGATGGCGGCGCCCGCGCCCATCATCATCGCGGCGGGCACGCCGAACGCCCACGTGGGACTGAGCATGAACAGATAGCGCAAGTGCCGCCAGCCATCGCGCCACGGGCGCAAGTGGGGCGCGCGGTCGCGCAAGTCTGGTGACAGCGTGGCGGCCACTTCGTCGATGCGCAGGCCGCGCAGGCTGGCCTTGATGACCATCTCGCTGGCGAATTCCATGCCTGACCCTTGCAGGCCGAGCGACTGGCAGGCGTCCTTGCGAATCGCGCGAAGGCCGCAATGTGCGTCTTCGATGCCGGTGCGGAAGAACAGGTTGAGAATGCCGGTCAGCACCGGGTTGCCGATGTAGCGGTTCTTCCACGGCATGGCGCCGGGTGCGATCCCGCCCTTGAAGCGCGATCCCATGCACAAGTCCGCGCCATCGAGCAGCTTGCCGATCATCGGGACCGCATTGGTGAAATCGTAGCTGCCGTCGCAATCGCCCATGATCAGGAAGCGGCCATAGGCGGCATCGAACCCGCCGATGATGGCCGCGCCATAGCCCTTGCGCGGCACATCGACGACGCGTGCGCCGAGCGATGTGGCGAGGGCCTGGCTGCCGTCGGTCGAGCCGTTGTCGGCAATCACTATTTCGCCCGCTAGGCCATAGATGCGCTGGATCTGGTCGAGCGCATCGCGGGCATTGGCGATGCAATGTGGCAGCGATTGCGTTTCATTGAGGCAGGGCATGACGATCGAAACATCGAGCGGCAGGGTCTGGCCCTCGAACGCCGATGCGTGTTGCAGTTCCATCTCGCCCCCGTTTGAACGTAGCCAAATCCTTTCGACGGGTTAGGTGGGAATGGTTAGCAACGGGTTAATCTGCCGGCATGGTGGGCGTGAAACGCGCGCGGACAAAGCGGCGGCGCATCGAAAAATGAACCATTGGATCGTACCGCATAGGGCGAAACCGGGGCGGCATTCTTTCACGCTTTTTATCCTTCAGGCGGATCGATAAAGGCGCGTGTAAAGTTCCGCGGCTGTGACCGCCTGCATTGCCGGGTTCGTGGTCCTGCGGGCTTATCTGGCCGATTACTCGTTCCTCTACGACGAATACGCCTCGCTCACTTTTGCCGATCAGCCGCACTGCCTGTTGTGGAGCGGATGGATGGTGCGCGAGACCAACCCGCCGCTGTTCTATTCGCTGCTGCGCCTTTGGACAGCGCTGGCTGACGGGTACAACCTGTCGTTCCGCATGTTGCCGATTGTGGGCAGCGGATTGGAAATAGCGCTGCTGGCGCTGATCTGCTGGCGGTTCTACGGTCCGCGCGCGGCGATGGCAGCGGTGGTCATCGCCGGCTTTTCGGCGCAAAACGTCTACTACAGCCAGTCCACCCCGTCGCCACGCGGCAGACGCTGTTCTGGCTGGGTATACATTCCCCACCATCATCGTTGCTGGGGCGGCCGCGTCGGTTTGCGCGAGGGGTGCGGCGTGGGCTGCCATCGCCGTTGTCGGACTGGCCCTGGCTGGCAACCTCGACCGGTATGGCCGGACCTTCGAATGGGAGGTGTGGGACGACGCGTTCGACCGGATGCGGGCCACGCCGGACAGTGCGCTGGTAGTGCAGGAAGAATCGATGGGCGTGATCGCGGACAAAGCCTGCCGGGTGCATTTCCGCAGCGCGGACTGCCCTGTTCCCATCCTGACACTCGCCACGCCGAAGCCGGGCTCGCAATGGGCGGAGGGCCTGTTGCGTGCGCCGATCCTGAGCAGGGCGGTGCTGGAGCGGCAGCTTGCAGGCCGAACGGCGGTCTATACCATCCGCCTGAACGACTACGACCCGCTGGTCGCGCTTGGCAAAGTGCCCGCATCGAGCCGGCCGAGCTGGGTGGTGCCGTTCTTCGAAGGACCTTTTACGCCGGCCGAGCTATTTTCGGGCGGGCCGAATGCCACGCCGGCTGGGTAAGGTCTAAGTCTGGGAAATGCTGGCTGGGGCGGCAGGATTCGAACCTGCGAATGGCGGCATCAAAAGCCGCTGCCTTACCACTTGGCGACGCCCCAGCGGGTCGGGCGCTTATAGCGGGGCGTCGCGGTAAGGGAAGGGGGTGTTTTCTATGCGCCTACTGCTCCATTTTCGGCATTGAGAGCGTCGAAATCGCCGGCGTCGTGGCGTTCGGCGATGCCCTTCGGACTGTTGACCAGGCGACCACGCTGCGCGCCGGGACGGGCATCGATTTCGGCGACCCAGCGGCCCACCGCCTCGTATTCGTGCAGCGACAGGAAGCTGGCCGCGTCGCCATAGGCACCGCCGTTCACGAGTGTGCCCAGCCACGCATAGTTGGCCATGTCGGCGATGGTGTAGTCGTCGCCGGCAAGGAAGCGAGATTGCTGCAGGCGCTTGTCCGCCACGTCGAACAGGCGCTTGGTTTCCATCGCATAGCGGTTGATCGCATATTCGATCTTCACAGGCGCATAGGCATAGAAGTGGCCGAAGCCGCCGCCGATGAACGGACCGGAGCCGACCTGCCAGAACAGCCATGAGAGGCATTCGGCGCGCCTCTGTGGCTCGGTCGGCAGGAATGCCCCGAACTTTTCGGCGAGGTGAATCATGATCGCGCCCGATTCGAACACGCGGAAAGGCTCAGGTCCGCTGCGATCGACCAGCGCGGGGATTTTCGAGTTGGGATTGATGGCGACGAAGCCGCTGGAAAACTGGTCGCCTTCGCCGATGTTGATTTTCCAGGCGTCGTATTCCGCGCCTGTGAAGCCTGCTTCGAGCAGTTCTTCCAGCAGGATGGTCGCCTTCTGGCCGTTCGGCGTGCCCAGCGAATAGATCTGAAACTGATGCTTGCCGACCGGCAGTTCCTTGTCGTGCGTGGCACCCGAAATCGGACGGTTGATGCTGGCGAAGGTGCCGCCGCTGGGGGCGTCCCACGTCCAAACCTTGGGAGGCGTGTAGTCTTCGGCCATCGTGGAAACTCCGTCTGGAAAAGGTGCTGCGTATCTGGTGCCCCGGTTTGGAACCGCAAGGTGCAGCCGCCGTTCGAGCCCCATGAAGAATATCAATTTGACCGCGCGCCTGATCCACGTCGACGATTCGCTGCCGGGGATCACGCGGCGCAAGTCCGGACGAGGCTGGGCCTATCGCGACGCGCAGGGGATACGGATCACCGATCGAGAAGAAATCGACCGGCTGAACGCTATCGGACTGCCGCCTGCCTATGTCGATGCGTGGTTTTGCCCGGCACCGAACGGCCACATTCTTGCCACCGGCGTCGATGCGCGGGGTCGCAAGCAGTATCGCTATCACCCGGCGTTCCGCACCGCGCGCGAGGGCGAGAAGTTCGATGGTTGCGCGCGTTTTGGGCATCTGCTGCCGCTGGTGCGCAAACGTGTGGACGATGCCCTTCGCGATCCGACACCCAGCCGCGAACGTTGCATCGCGTCGGTCGTGCGGCTGCTCGATTCAGGGGCGATCCGCGTGGGGAACGAGGCCTATGCCAAGGACAACCAGAGCTTTGGCGCGACGACGCTGCGGATGCGTCACGTGGCGGTGAAGGGGTCGGAACTGCGCCTGCGGTTCAAGGCCAAGTCCGGAAAACTGCGTGAGATGCGGATCACTGACCGCAGCCTGGCGCGGTTTGTGAAGAAGATGCAGGATCTGCCGGGGCAGAACCTGTTCCAGTACCTCGATGCTGCGGGAGAGGCTTGCGCCATTGGTTCGGCGGACGTGAATGCCTGGCTGCGCGAGACGATGGGCGACGATTTCACCGCCAAGAATTTCCGCACATGGCATGCCAGCGCGCTGGGTTTCGGGCTGCTGACGGAGGCGGACCATCCGCTGTCGTTGAAGGAATTGCTGGCCGGGGTTTCGGACCATCTTGGCAATACGCCTGCGATTGCGCGCAAGAGCTATGTCCACCCGGCCGTGCTGGCGCTGGTCGACGGCCAGCAGGACTGGCGCGCCGGCCTGCGCCTGCCACGCGCGACGCAGTGGCTGAGCCGCACCGAGCGCGGGCTGATCGCGCTGCTGGAAGACGGCCCGCGTGCGGCGGAACTGCTGGCGGGTTAGAGGCGCGCGAGCGCTGGCAGCAGTTCGTCGAAATGGTCGATTACCGCGTCTGCACCCAGCTGATCGGGCGGCAGGTCCCAGAATCCGAAGCGGACCGCGACGACCGGCAGGCCAGCGGCGCGCGCGGCGCCGACGTCGTAAGTCGTGTCGCCCACGAAGGCAGCGCGGCCACCGCCGCAGCGGGCGACCATCTCGGTGAGCATGTCGGGCCGGGGCTTCGACGTCTGCGGCCCCAGCGTATCGCCGCCGAGCACCGCGGTGAAGCGGTCGAGCAGGCCAAGTTCGCTGAACAGCCGAACGGCCAGACTTTCGCGCTTGTTGGTGGCCACGGCCAGTGTCACGCCTTGCGCGGCGAGGGTATCAAGCATCTCCAGCCCGCCGGGAAACAGGCGTGAATGGACCGCAATGTTATCGGTGTAGTATTCGATCAGCCGGTCCTGCAAATCGGGTAGCAGGGCGGAATCGAGTCCGCCGGTTTCGGCCAGCGCGTTGCGCAACATGGTGCCGGTGCCGCCACCGATCAGCCGCCGCATATCCGTGAGCGGAACGGCGGGCCGGTCCACCAGCGCCAGCGCATGATTGAGCGCGTGGCCGAGGTCGTGCGCGGTATCGAGCAGCGTGCCGTCGAGGTCGAATCCGACAATGTCGAAGGGAATTTTGTCCATCGCGGCGGCAAGTGCCGTCCCGTTCTGGAAACTGCAAGGAAATGCTGGCAATGACCCAGCCTATGACAAACGCTAAAGATCCCCTCGCGATCGTGATCCTCGCCGCTGGCAAGGGCACGCGCATGAAAAGCGACATGCACAAGGTGCTTCACCCCATCGCCGGGCGGCCGATGCTGATGCACCTGATGGCAAGTGCGGCTGAACTGGCGCCGGCGAAGCAGGTGGTCGGCCAGGTGCTGCGGGCCAAGCGCAAGACCGACACGGCGGGCTTGGCCAAATTCGACCTGGAC
>DAICYJ010000119.1 GCA_027311705.1 Novosphingobium sp.
GAAAGGGTTAGCTGCCGTTGGTGTCGACGAAGCTGCGCAGTTTGTCGGAGCGGCTCGGGTGGCGGAGTTTGCGCAGGGCCTTGGCTTCGATCTGGCGGATGCGTTCGCGGGTGACCGAGAACTGCTGGCCGACTTCTTCGAGCGTATGATCGGTGTTCATGCCGATGCCAAAGCGCATGCGCAGCACGCGTTCTTCGCGCGGGGTCAGGCTGGCAAGTACGCGGGTGACCGTTTCCTTGAGGTTTGCCTGAATCGCTGCGTCGACCGGGATGATCGCGTTCTTGTCTTCGATGAAATCGCCCAGGTGCGAATCTTCCTCGTCGCCAATCGGCGTTTCGAGAGAGATCGGCTCCTTGGCGATCTTCATCACCTTGCGAACCTTTTCGAGCGGCATTGAAAGGCGCTCGGCCATTTCTTCCGGCGTCGGTTCGCGGCCCTGTTCGTGCAGGAACTGGCGGCTTGTGCGGACCAGCTTGTTGATCGTTTCGATCATGTGGACCGGGATGCGGATCGTGCGGGCCTGATCCGCGATCGAGCGCGTGATCGCCTGCCGGATCCACCATGTGGCATAGGTGCTGAACTTGTAGCCGCGGCGGTATTCGAACTTGTCGACCGCCTTCATCAGGCCGATGTTGCCTTCCTGAATGAGATCCAGGAATTGCAGGCCACGGTTCGTGTACTTCTTGGCGATGGAGATCACGAGGCGCAGGTTGGCCTCGACCATTTCCTTCTTGGCAATGCGCGCCTCGCGCTCACCCTTTTGCACCATGTTCACGATGCGGCGGAATTCGCCCAGCGACATGCCGGTGGCCGAAGCAATGTCCGAGATTTCGGCACGGATGCGTTCAACCGGGACCAGTTCGTTGGCGGCAAAAGCTGCCCACTTCTTGTCACGCGAGGCGAGGCTCTGCAGCCAGCCATCGTCAAGCTCGTGCCCGACATACATGTCGAGGAAGTCCTTGCGCGGCACCTTGTGACGCTCTGCCAAGCGCAGCATCTGCCCGCCCAGCGTGGTCAGGCGGCGGTTGAAGGCATAGAGATTGTCGACCAGATATTCGATCTTCGAGGCGTGGAACTGCACCGATTCCACTTGCGCCGTCAGGTCTTCGCGCAGCTTCTGGTACTGCGTTTCCTTGGCCACCGAAAAATCGTTGCCCACGCCAAGGGCATTCAGGCGCTCGGCCTGAATCTTTTCAAACTGCCGGAACAGCGAGGTGATTTCTGCGAAACGCTCAAGCGCGGCAGGCTTCAACTGCGCTTCCATCTGCGCGAGGCTGAGGGTGTTGTCCTCTTCCTCTTCCTCGGCCGGACGGGCGCGGCGTTCGCGCAGCTCGTCGTCCTCGTCGTCAGCAGGCGCTTCTTCCTCGACGTCTTCTTCTTCCTTGAAGGTCGGGCCGGCGGTGGCTTCGCTGATTTCCGGCTCGGCATCGTCGCCGTCTTCGGAAAGGTTTTCCGG
Organism: Novosphingobium sp.; assembly: GCA_027311705.1. Classification (GTDB taxonomy): domain Bacteria; phylum Pseudomonadota; class Alphaproteobacteria; order Sphingomonadales; family Sphingomonadaceae; genus Novosphingobium. The sequence continues at coordinate 1,457 of DAICYJ010000119.1, forward strand.
CTGCGGTTCCTTGGAAAGCATCGCATCGAGATCGAGAATCTCGCGCAGCTGCATTTCACCGGCGTTCAGCGCATCGGACCACTGGATGATCGCGTGGAAGGTGATCGGGCTTTCGCACAGCCCCATGATCATCGTGTCGCGCCCGGCTTCGATGCGCTTGGCGATGGCGATTTCGCCCTCGCGGCTGAGCAGTTCGACTGCGCCCATTTCGCGCAAGTACATGCGCACCGGATCATCGGTGCGTTCAATGGTTTCCTTGCGCTTGATGACATCCGGGCGGTCTTCAACCGTTTCGGCCTCGTCCAACTCGTCGTCCTGGGCCTTTTCCTCAGGATCAACCGCGTCTTCATCGCTTTCGACGATGTTGACGCCCATTTCCGAGATCGCGGCCATGATGTCTTCGATCTGTTCGGAAGACATCTGGTCCTGCGGCAGGGCCTCGTTCAGTTCGTCATAAGTGATGATGCCGCGCCGTTTGGCGCGGGCGATCAGTTTCTTCACCGATGCATCGTTGAGGTCGATCAGAGGAGCGTCGCCGCTGTCGGTCTTGTCGTTCGAAGCCATTTAACCCCGGTACCACCATATGAGAGCCGGGCCTTGGGCGACCCGGGTTGCGCTTGATCGTATAATTATAACGCAGCACGAGCGCGGTTCATTTGCTCCAAACGAGCAAACAAATCCACCCTTCGTTTGCGCAAACGTTGCTGTTCAGCGAAAGTTTCGTCGGAAAACTCCGTTTCGTGGCGCTTCGTTGCGTGTTCCAGCGCCTCTTCCACGGCCGGCAACTCGACCAGAAGGGCAACTGCCTCGGCAAGTTCATCGCCTGCCGAATCACCACTCCCGGCCAGAAAGCCGAATCGCATCCCGGCGTAATCCTGCGCCGTCGGGAGCCGAAGCCCACGTTCCAGCAATATGGTGCGCAAAGCCTCGCTTTCAAGCGCTTGCACGCTGTCGGACTCGACCAGCAGGGCATCAACCAGTGCCGACATCCCGGCGTCTTCAGGATGCAGACGCGCCAGAGCATTGGCGTGGCGGACGATATGCTGCGGATAGAGGATCAGGCCTGAGAGCACGGCGGCGAGCAGGTTCGTGCTTGGTCCAATGCCGATGCGCAGCATTCTGGCCCTGTCTTCCTCGGCCAGCGGCAGCGGAGCGGGCTTCCATGGTTGGCCCTTGCCGCGAGGGCCTGTGCCGCCCTGCCGGGGCTGAAACGGCGCGCGTTCCTTGCGCGCAAAGGCAAGTTCGCCAAACCGCTCGGTCAATTCGCGGCGGTAGAGCGACTTGATATCGGGGTGCTGGATTGTGTCGCAGTGCTGCAGCAATCGCGCCTTCAGGCCTGCCTTGTCTTCGGGCGTGGCGAGCGGCGCGGCATCGCGCTCGACCTGCCACAGCACGTCCACCAGGCTGCGCGCCTGATCGAGCAGGGCTTCCATCGCGGCGGGGCCTTGTGCTTTCACCACATCATCGGGGTCCATGCCGGCGGGCAGGGTAGCGATGCGCAACGAATGGCCAGGGCGGAGCAGGGGCAGGGCGCGGGTAATGGCGCGCATGGCCGCGCGCTGGCCCGCCGCATCGCCATCGAAGCAGAGCGTTGGCGTTTCCACCAGCCGCCAGAGCCGTTCGATCTGATGTTCGGTCAGCGCGGTGCCGAGCGGGGCAACGGCCTCACCAATCCCTGCTGCAGCAAGAGCCACCACATCCATGTAGCCTTCGACCACCACCACGCGGCCGCTCTGTCGCGAGGCAGGCCCGGCGCGGTGCAGGTTGTAAACGGTGCGGCCCTTGTCGAACAGCGGGGTGTCGGGCGAGTTCAGGTATTTTGGCGCATCGGTCTTTTCAGTGCTCAAGATGCGACCGCCGAACGCGATCACCCGCCCGCGTGGATCGAGGATGGGGAGCATCAGGCGGCCACGGAAGCGGTCGTAGGGCTCTTTACCTTCGACCACGATGCGCAGGCCCGCTTCGATCAGCATCTCGTCCGGAAACGCGGACAGCGCTTCCTTCAGGGCGATGCGGCTGTCTGGCGCATAGCCGAAGCCGAAATCGCGCACGGTCTGCGCCGGAAACCCGCGCGAGGCAAGATAGCGGCGCGCCTGTTCGCCTTTCTCTTCGGCCAGCGAGCGCACAAAAAAGTCCTGCGCTGCTGCCATGACGTCATGCAGGGACTTTTGCTGCTCGGCCTTCTTGGCGGCACGCGGATCGGGGGCGGGGACCTCCATCCCGGCCTGCACCGCCAATTCCTTCACCGCGTCCATGAACGGCAGGCCCTGATGATCGGTCATCCACCGGATCGCATCGCCATGGGCTCCGCAGCCGAAGCAGTGGTAGAAGCCCTTCTCGTCGTTGATCGTGAAGCTGGGGGTCTTCTCGTTATGGAACGGGCAACACGCCTTGAACTCCCGCCCCGCCTTGGTCACGCGAACCGACCGCCCGATCAGCCCGGAAAGGGAGATGCGGGTGCGCAGTTCGTCGAGCCATTGGGGGGTCAGGGACATGAGGGGTTCCCATTGCACCCAACCCCGTTCGTGTCGAGCGAAGTCGAGACATTCAGGCCAAGCTTCTCGACTTCGCTCGAAGCGAACGGAGGTGCGGCGTTTGTTGAATGCCCAGGACTCTCATGTCCGTTCATATCGAGCCCTTCGACACGCTCGCGCGGGGGGCGGGCGTAAAATGAAACGCGCTCCCAATCGCGCGCGATCAAGGCTTCCTTCTTTGCGCGAGACCATTTTCCAACCTGCATTTCGCAAGTCAGCGCTTCATACCGTGTCTGAAAAGTCTCGCACCATACCAACGAGACCGGCCTGCGCTTAGAGGTAAAGCTGCAGAATCCGCCGTGCGTATGCTCTGCCATCCGACGCTCAAGATCATCTGTATGGCCGGTGTAATATTTCCCGTCAGCGCAGCGCAGGATGTAGGTCCAGAAGGCCATGGTTGATCTCAGCGTGGGGTGTCTCGACTTCGCTCGACACGAACGGTGAAGGTAGACTCAGTCTATCCAAAAGTCCGTTCGTGTCGAGCGAAGTCGAGACACACCCGCGCCGCCAATTACCCCGCCAGCGCCGCTTTCACCAACCCACTCGCCTTGCTCATATCCAGCTGCGTGCCATGCTTGGCCTTCAGCGCCGCCACAACCTTGCCCATATCCTTCATGCCAGCAGCACCCGTCTCGGCAATCAGCGCCACGATAGCGGCCTTCACGTCATCCTCCGCCATCTGCTGCGGCAAGAATTCCTCGATCACGGCCAGTTCGGCCTTTTCCACATCGGCCAGTTCCTGACGTCCGCCCTGTTCGAACATGGTGATCGATTCGCGGCGCTGCTTCGCCATTTTCTGCAGCACGTCGGTGACCAGCAAGTCGTCCTCGGGCACGGCAGAGGCAGTGCGCAGTTCGATGTCCTTGTCCTTCAGCTTGGCAAGGATCAGGCGGACGGCGGAAAGGCGGGGTTTGTCGCCCGATTTCATGGCAGAAATCTGCGCGGCCTTGATGGTGTCGCGGATCATGGGTTCGTATTTCCTGTGAAGTTGTCCGCCGGTAAAGGCGGGAAACACTTCATGTAAGCGAAACTTTCGGGAATCGCTAGGTTGACGCTGCGGCGATGCAGGTCTAACCGCCGCCCCTTAGCGACATCGTCATAACCCCTGCCTACGGAGCGCCCCATATCATGGCCGACCCCGCACTTTCGCACGCGCCCAAGCCAGACGGCGCTACGGGAGTTCTTGTTCTTGCGGATGGTTCCGTGGCGTGGGGACGTGGTTTCGGCGCAACGGGCGCGGCGGTGGGCGAAGTGTGCTTCAACACCGCGATGACCGGCTATCAGGAAGTGATGACCGACCCGTCCTATGCAGGCCAAGTGGTGACATTCACGTTCCCGCATATCGGCAATGTCGGCACCAACGATGAAGACATGGAAAGCCATGACGTGCCCGGAGCTGTGGGCTGCGTGGTGCGTGAGGATGTGACCGCGCCTGCCAACTTCCGCTCCGCCGGGGCATTCCAGCAGTGGATGGAAAAGCACGGCAAGATCGGCATCGCAGGCCTCGATACCCGCGCGCTGACTCGCCGCATCCGCATGAGCGGCGCGCCCAACGCGGTGATCGCGCATGATCCCAAGGGTGAGTTCGATATTCCGGCGCTGGTCGCCCGCGCGCGCGAGTGGCCGGGGCTGGAAGGCATGGACCTGGCCCGCGTGGTATCGCGTGAGGGGCAGGAGGCGTGGGAAGGCTCGGTCTGGAAACTGGGTGAAGGATTTGAAAAAGTCCCGTTCGCTTCGAGCGAAGTCGAGAAGCCGCAAGCTGGTGTCTCGACTTCGCTCGACACGAACGGGGGTGGGGATAAGCGCCCGCACGTGGTGGCCATCGATTACGGCGCGAAGGACAATATCTTCCGCAATCTGGTGAAAGCGGGCGCGAGCGTGACGGTGGTTCCGGCGCAGACTTCGCTGGAAACCATCCTCGAACTCAAGCCCGATGGCGTGTTCCTGTCGAACGGTCCGGGCGATCCGGCGGCGACGGGGGCCTATGCCGTGCCGGTGATCCAGAAGCTGCTGGAGATGGATATGCCGGTCTTCGGCATCTGCCTCGGCCACCAGATGCTGGGCCTCGCTGCTGGTGCCCGCACCACAAAGATGCACCAGGGCCACCGCGGCGCGAACCATCCGGTCAAGCGGATGGAAGATGGTGTGGTCGAGATCACCTCGATGAACCACGGCTTCGCGGTGGACAACGCACCGGGCGCGCTGGGCGACAACGTGATCGAAACGCACGTTTCGCTGTTCGATGGCTCGAACTGCGGGATTGCGGTGAAGGGCAAGCGGGCGTTCGGGGTGCAGTATCATCCCGAGGCTTCGCCGGGACCGCAGGACAGCTTCTACCTGTTCGAGAAGTTTATAGCGTCGCTCGGCTGAGCGATTGATCCAGAGTATTCCCTCTTCCGGCGCAAGCGATATGCGACGGGGGCTGAAACACGAGAGCGATAATGCCCAAACGCACTGACATCTCC
>DAICYJ010000128.1 GCA_027311705.1 Novosphingobium sp.
ACAGCAGGCCATATTCGGCCAGCAACAGCGCCAGCAACTGTCGCCGGCTCGCACCCAGCACACGCAGGATCACCGTGTCATACTGCCGCGCCTCCCGCGCCGCCGCGATGGCCCCGGCCAGCACGGCCATACCCGCCAGAATGGCCACGCTCGCCGCCGCCAGCACCGCCGTGCCCATCTGCGACAGGATATCGCGCGCCTGCGCCAGCACCGGCCCGATCTCGATCACCGAGCTGGAAGGCAGCGCCCGCACCAGCCCTGACAGGATCTGCCGCCGCACCGGACCGGTCCTTTCGCTCGCCGGCAGTTCCACTGTGGCGGCCAGATTGTGCGGCGCATCGGCGATGGCATTGGGGCTGAAGACCAGCACATAGTTGAAGCCCATCGAGTCCCAGTCGATCCGCCGGAACGAGGCGATGGTCGCGGTCCGCTCCACGCCCAGCAGCGCAATGGTGATCCTGTCGCCCAGATGCAGGTTCAGCGCGGTCGCCAGCTTTTCGTCCACCGACACCAGCGGCTCGCCCGTGTACCTCGCTGGCCACCAGCGCCCCGCCGTCACCGTGTTCCCCTCGGGCACGGCATCGGCATACGTCAGCCCGCGATCTCCGCGCAGCGCCCAGGCATCGTCTGGAATGACCTTCAGGTCCGCCACCTGCGTCATCCGGTCGGCGGGGCCATAGGCGACAATCGAGCCGCGCAGCGCCGGCACGGTCTTCACCGTTGCTCCCGGCGCAGCGCCGCGAACCAGCGCGCCGAATGCCGCCGCCTTTTCACGCGGCACGTCGAGCACGAAGTAATCGGGCGCCTTGTCCGGCACCCGGCGCGCAATATTGCCGTCGATGCTGCTTTCCACGGCGGCGAGCAGCACGAATGTCGCCAGCCCGAAGCCCAGCGCCACCACCAGCGCGGCGGTCTGCGCGCCCGGCCGGTGCAAGTTGCCCAGCGCCATCCGGGCAATCACCCCGCGCGGGCGCGGCAGCCGCGCCGCCAGCCTTGCGACGGCCCAGCCGAGGCCCGCCAGCAACAGGAACAACCCTGCCGCCGCCGTCAGAAAGCCCGCCGCCAGCAGCTTCTGCGGCGAAGTCAGCACCGCCAGCGCCACGATCCCGCCAAGCCCCGCGCCCACCGGCAATGCCGCCGCGCGCCACCGCGTCGCCAGCGGAGAAACCCGCGCGCGCATCAGCGCCATCGCCGGAAAATCGCGTGCCCGCAGCAAAGGCGGCGCGGCAAAGGTCAGCGCGATCAGCGCGCCATAGGCCGCGGCAATCGCCAGCGCGCCCGCATCGACGACGAACCCCGGCTCCACCGGCAACAATCCCGCGAGCGCCTTGCCCAGCAACGGCGTCACCGCCACGCCCAGCAAAAGTCCGACCGTGATCGCGAGTGCAGAGGCGGCTGCCAATTGCAGCAGGAAAATCCGCGCCACATCGCCGCTGCCCGCGCCGAGGATCTTCAACGTGGCGATGCTGCCCCGCCTCGCCTCAAGATAGGATGAAACGCCGTTGCCGATGCCGATCCCGGCAATCGCCAGAGCGGCCAACGCCACCAGCACAAGGAACTGCCCCATGCGAGAAACGAAGCGGTCCAGCCCCGGCGAAGCCCTTTCGCGCGTGCGCACTTCCACGCCGGACAAGGGGAACTCCGCCTTGAATGCATCCGCGACAGCTTGCGGCGAAGCGCGCGAAGGCAGGCGCAGGCGGTATTTCCACCGCGTCATGCTGCCCACCTGCACAAGGCCTGAGCGCGTCAGCGCATCGCGGCCAAGGATCACCGTCGGCCCCAGCGCAAAGCCTTCGCCCAGCCGGTCCGGCTCGCCATCGATCACCCCGCCCACGGTCAGCAGCGCCTCTCCGATCTGCAATCGGTTGCCCACTTTCACGCCCAATCGGTCGGCCACGCCGGGCGCGATCCATGCGGTCTGGCCTTCGGGCGCACCGGCGCGCCGTCCGCCGCCCAACGTCAGCGTGCCATAAAGCGGCCAGCGCGCATCCACGGCTTTCAGCTCGACCGGCACGGCTTCGCCAGAACCGGGCCGCCGCGCCATCGCCTGCAAACGCGCGCCGGTCGAAACCACACCCGCCGCGCGCATTGCCGCCAGTTCCTCGCCCGAAGCTTCACGCCCGGTCAGCATGAATTCCACGTCTCCGCCCAGCATCGCCCGTCCGCGTGTGGCGAGTTCATGCTCGATCGCCCCGGTCAGCGTGCCGATGGCCGCCAGCGCCGCCGTGCCCAGCACGAGGCAGGCAATCAGCAGGCGAAGGCCCTTGAACTTCCAGTCCAGCCCGCGCCGCGCCAGCCGCCACGCGCCTTGCCATCCAAGTCTCACGTTGCGGAATCCGAGATGATCCGCCCGTCCTCCAGCCGCACGATCCGCCCGCAGCGCGCGGCCAATGCCTCGTCATGCGTTACCAGCAACAGCGTCGCCCCGGCCTCGGCCGCGCGCGCAAACAGCAGGTCGGCCACCGCGCTGCCGTTGGCGTGGTCGAGATTGCCGGTCGGCTCGTCGGCAAACAGGATCGCCGGGCGCGGGGCCAGCGCGCGGGCAATCGCCACGCGCTGCTGCTCGCCGCCCGAAAGCTGCGCCGGATAGTGCCCGGTGCGTGTCGCCAAGCCCACGGCGGCCAGTTCCTCGCTCGCCCGCGCCATCGCGCCGTCCGCGCCCGCAAGTTCCAGCGGCGTCGCCACGTTTTCCAGCGCGGTCATCGTCGGCAACAGATGGAACGCCTGCAACACGATGCCGATGCGCCCGCGCCGCGCCGCCGCCAACCCGTCCTCGTCCAGCGCCATGAAATCTTCGCCCGCGACACTCAGCGCGCCGCCGCTGGCACGCTCAAGTCCGGACAGCACCGCCAGCAGCGAGCTTTTGCCCGAACCCGATGGCCCGAGCAGCGCCACGCTTTCACCGGGCTGCACCAAAATGCTCACATCGCGCAGGATATCCACCCTGCCGTCGCCTTCGCCCAGCGTAAGAATGAGGTTCCGGGCGTCGATGATAGGGGGGCAAGTGGTTGTCACCGCGCGGAAGTGGCATAGATTGGTTGTGTTTCGCAACCTGTCCCTGAAAGCAAAAATGCGCCCGATCCCGCTTGCCCTCGCACTGATGCTCGCCGCCTGTTCCGGCCAGAAGGCCGCCGAACCCGCGCCTGCCGCCACCACGGCAGCCATCCCCGCCGATGCGCCGGTAATCCTTGCGTTCGGAGACAGCCTTTACGCCGGCTATCAGCTTGAACGCGGGCAGGGCTATCCGCCCCGGCTGGAAGCCGCGCTGAACAAGGCGGGCGTTCCGGTGCGCGTGGTCAACGCCGGCGTTTCGGGCGACACCACCGCCGCCGCGCGCCAGCGCCTCGTCTTCACGCTCGATGGCCAGCCGACAAAACCCGCGCTCGTCCTCGTCGGCTTCGGCGGCAACGACATGCTGCGCGGCCTGCCGCCGGAGGAAACGCGCGCCAACCTCGATGCGATCCTCGCCGAACTGCAAAATCGCCAGATCCCGGCTATGCTGACGGGAATGCTCGCCGCGCCGAACATGGGTGCGGATTATGTGCGCGGCTTCAACACGATCTACCCTGCGCTGGCGAAGAAGTACCGCGTGCCACTTGTGCCGTTTTTCCTCCAGCCGGTGATCGGCAACGACAAACTGCTGCTGGGCGACCACATCCACCCCAACGCCCAGGGCGTGGACCTGATCGTCGAGACGACGCGGACGCAGGTGGCGGAAGCATTGAAAGCGGCGGTGAAGGGCTGAACGCCCACACGCGTCAACCCCGCGTCACCGCCCCATCCGCCACGGTCCACACCGCCGCATCGCCGGTAATCTCGGCAAAGGGCGCGATCTCGGTCCCCGTCATCCACACTTGCGCGCCGGACGCTGCCAGCCGTTCGAACAGCGCCGCGCGCCGCACCGGATCGAGATGCGCGGCGATCTCGTCGAGCAGCAGCAGGCGCGGCCGCTCGCCCGCCGTCAGCGCGGCGTGGGCGAGCACGATGGAAATCAGCATGGCCTTCTGCTCGCCCGTCGAACAGTCTGCCGCCGGGGCCGCCTTGGCCGCCAGCGTGACCGACAGGTCGTCGCGGTGCGGCCCGCTCAGCGTGCGCCCCGCCGCGCGATCCCGCCGCCGGCCCGCACGCAGGGCGGTGCGCAAGTCATCAGCCGGCGTATTCCCGGCATAGACCAGCGCGGGCCGGGCAAAGGGCTGTTCGGGCAAGGTCTCCAGCATCGCACCCAGCCGCGCGACCAGTCCGGCACGTGCCGTTGCGACCTCCGCCCCGGTCTCCGCCAGTTGCGCTTCCAAGGCATCCAGCCACGCGGGGTCGGGATCGTCCGGCGCAGCCAGCAGGCGGTTGCGTTCGCGCAGCGCGGTTTCATAACGCGTGGCATTGCGGGCATGGGCTGGCTCCACCGCCAGCACCAGCCGATCGAGAAACCGCCGCCGCCCGCTCGCGCCTTCGGCAAAGATGCGGTCCATCGCCGGGGTCAGCCAGGTGATCGAAAGCCATTCGGCCAGCCGCAGCGCCGGCCCTTCCGCGCCATTAATGCGCACGCTGCGCCGGTTGGGAGCGCTGGCCTGCGTCGCCGTGCCCAGCGCCACCTCGCCGTGCTCCATCTCCGCCGCCACCGCGAATGAGCCGTCGCCATCGCGCCCGGCCATTTCGCTCGGCAATGCCCGTCGCAAACCACGCCCCGGCGCCAGCAGGCTGATCGCCTCCAGCACGTTGGTCTTGCCCGCGCCGTTCTCGCCCACCAGCACGTTGAAGCCGCGCATATCATCCAGCCGCGTCGCCGCATGGTTGCGAAAATCGCGCAGGGTGAGGCGGGTCAGCGACATGGGCGTGCGTTAGGCGAAGTAATGGCGGTAGGCGAGGGGCCTTACCCTTCGCCACGCTCCATCAGTCCGTGCTTCTTCAGGCAGTGCCGCAACTGGTCGTAGCTCAGCCCCAGCGCCTTCGCCGTCTGCCGCTGGTTATAGCGGTTGCGACCGAGGTGATGCTCGATGATCGCCCGTTCATGCGCATCCACCGCCCCGCGCAAGTCTGCTACCGCATCGAAATCTCCACGCGGCGCAGGCGTATCGTTCGCCGGCACCGGGGCAGCATGAGCAGTCGCCACCGCTGCAGTGGGTTTCCACGGGCTTTCGAACGGATCGAACTGGATGTGCGCGATTGGCGCGGAGAAATCGTCCCAGCGATAGACCGCGCGCTCGATCACATTGCGCAATTCGCGCACGTTGCCCGGCCAGGCATAGTCTTCCATCTGCCGCTGCACGTGCGCCGAATATCCCGGCCACGAATCCCAGTGCAATTCCGCCGCCATGCGCCGTCCGAAATAATCGGCCAGCACCGCGATATCCCCCTCGCGCACGCGCAGCGGCGGCAGGGTGATCACCTCGAAGCTCAGCCGGTCGAGCAGATCGGGCCGGAACCGCCCCTGCGCCGCCATTTTGGGCAAGTCCTCGTTCGTCGCCGCCACGATCCGCACGTCCACCCGCATGGGCCGGCTCGATCCGATGCGCGTCACCTCGCCATATTCCACCGCGCGCAGCAACCGTTCCTGTGCGCCCATGGAAAGCGTGCCCAGCTCGTCAAGGAACAGCGTGCCCTTGTCCGCTTCCTCGAACCGCCCGGCGCGCACTTTCGTCGCGCCGGTAAACGCGCCCGCCTCGTGCCCGAACAGTTCGGCCTCGATCAGCGTTTCGGGCAACGCGGCGCAATTCATCGTCACCAGCGGTTCCTGCCAGCGGGTGGACAAGCGGTGCAGGCGCTCGGCGATGATTTCCTTGCCGGTGCCGCGTTCGCCGATCACCAGCACTGGGCGGCGCATCGGGGCGGCGCGGCTGGCGCGCTCCACCGCATCGAGGAAGGCGCCCGATTGGCCGATAAACTGGGTTTCCCGATCCATGCCCCAAGACATAGCAAAATTTCCCAACCTTGCGCAAGAATTGCCATGTCGTCGCGGCAGGCCTTGCCGAAAAGGCCCGGAAATCCGGTCGCGCACCATCTGGCACGCACCTTGCGATGAGATGAACATGACGCCTTCGGGCGAACCCACGGAGAGCCAGCATGTACACCGCCTCATTCTTTTCGACCAAGCTCGGCCGCGCAGCGCTTGCCAGCATCTTGGCGATGGCGGCGATGAACTGCCTCGCGCTGACCCAGCAGCTGCAGGCCGCCCCGCACGTCTTCGCGTCGAGCGCGGCGATCACCGGGGAACTTGCATGATGGTGGACCTCACCCCGATCCGGCCCGAACGCGATGATCGCGAAGGGGAACGCCGCAGTTCGCGTTTCGACAGCGAGATCGAAGCACTGCGCAACCGGGCCAAATCCTCTGGCGCCAGCGCGCCGCGCTCTCCCTCCTTCAACTCCGGAGCAAACCTGATGGGCATCTTTTCGCGAACCCGCGATATCATTGCCGCCAATTTCAACGACTTGCTTGATAAGGCGGACGATCCTGCCAAGATGATCCGGATGATCATCATGGAGATGGAGGAGACGCTGGTGGAAGTCCGCGCCTCTGCCGCGCGCACCATTGCCGATCAAAAGGAAATGGGCCGCCACGTGGCCAAGCTCGATCGCCTCCAGGCAGATTGGGCCGACAAGGCCCAGCTCGCGCTGTCGAAAGGCCGCGAGGATCTGGCCCGCGCCGCGCTCGTCGAAAAGAAGAAGGCCGTCGACATGGGCGTCCAGCTCAAGTCCGAAATCGGCGTTCTCGACGATTCGATGCGCGCCTATGAGGCGGACATCGAAAAGCTGCAGACCCGCCTGCGCGAAGCGCGCAGCCGCCAGACCGCCATTGCCGCCCGCCTTGAAAGTGCCGAGAACCGCGTCCGCCTGCGCACCCTGCTCACCAACGAGCGTGTGGACGAGGCACTGGCCCGTTTCGACCAGCTCGAACGCCGCGTCGATTACGCCGAAGGCCGCGCCGATTCGCTCAGCCTGGCCGATGGCAATGCGCCGAACCTGTCCGACGAGATCGCCGCCCTCGCGGGCAACGACAAGATCGACGAGGAACTCGAAGCGATGAAGGCCGCACTCGGCCAGCAGACGCCTGAAAAGGAGGGCTGATTCATGGAAGACGCACTCACTGCGCTGATCGTTATCGGTTGCATCTTCGTCGGGCTGCCGTGGATCATCCTCCACTACATCACCCGCTGGAAAACCTCCGCCACCCTCACCACCGGTGATGAGGCCCTGCTCGACGAGCTTTACCAGCTCGCCCGACGCCTCGACGACCGGATGGATACCGTCGAACGGCTCGTCGCCTCCGACAATCCGGAATTCCGCCCGGCGCGTCTCGTACCCGATCGTGACACCGACAACCAGCAACTGCGCGAGCTTGACCGTATGCTCGCCGAAAAGAAGGGGAACCTGAAGTGAACAGCCCGCGCACCCGCTTTTACCGCGACAAGGTCAACGGCAAGTTCATGGGCGTTTGCGCCGGGATTGCCGACTATACCGGGGTCGATGTGCTCTGGGTCCGGCTCGGCTTCCTCGTGCTCACGCTGTGCGGCCTCGGCTTCCTGCCGCTCGTCTACTTCGCCCTGGGGTTCCTGTCGGCCAAGAAGCCCAGCTACCTTTATGGCGATCGCGAGGAGCAAAAGTTCTGGCAGGGCGTGCGCCAGTCGCCTGCCCGCACCGCCCGCGAAGTCCGCGCCAGCTTCCGCGATATCGACCGCCGCCTGGCGGAAGTCGAAAACTTCTACGTCTCGGACAACCGCCGCCTTTCGTCGGAAATCGAAAAACTGCGCTGATCAATCGCGCAAACCCTTGGGGAAGGGGGAAATCTCATGGACAGTGATGCCATCTTCATGCTCATTCCGCTCGCGCCGTTCCTGCTTGCAGGCTTCGCGATCTGGACCCGGCACAACCGCAAGATCGAGGAAATCCGCGCCGGAGCGACCGCCGAAATGGCCGCGCAATATGCCGCCCGCAGCCAGGCGCTGGAAGAACGGGTCCGCGTGCTCGAACGCATCGTCACCGACAAGGGCTTCGATACCGCCGCCCAGATCGATGCGTTGCGGCGCGATGCCAGCTCGCCTGATAGCAGGAGGCTGTCGTGAGCTGGGCCGGTCCCGAATTCGTCCTGGCGATCATCGCCATCTCCACCCTCGGCTGGGTGGTCAACAACTGGATCCGCGCCCGCCACGGCTATGCCCTGGAAGACGAATGGGGCGGAAAAACCCCGCGCGCCGATCACGAGGTCGTTGCCAAACTGCGCGAAGAAAACGCCCAGTTGCGCGATCAGCTTGAAGCCACGCACCAGCGTCTCGCCAATGTCGAGGCCATCGTTACGGATCGCGGTTTCGAAGTTGCCCGTCAGATCGACGCTTTGCGCGATCCCGGCCAGGAAGATGCCAGCAGGAGGCTACCGTCATGAGCCCGGAAGATGCTTTCGCCTTCTGCGCGCTCGTGATCGGGGTCATCGTGTTCCTCGGCATCTTTTCCGACATCTACAAGCGCCGGTTGTCGTTCAAGGAACGAGAGATGGAACTGCTGTCGCGTCACACGGCGGAAAAGGCGGCGCAATATGCTGCCCATGCCGAGCGGCTGGAACAGCGGGTGCGGGTGCTCGAACGCATCGCCATCGAAAAGACCAATGGCCTTGCCGGCGAGATCGAAGCCCTGCGCGATCCGCACGTCAACTGACCGATCAAGGAACCACACGCCGTGACCCCCTGGACTGCCATCGTCATCATCGTCGCCATCATCTTTATCAGCAGGGCGCGCCGGCACCGCCACGAATATAGCGGCCCCGCGCCCGACGCGGCCTACACCGCCGAACTGGAGCGCGAAGTGGCCGACTTGCGCAAGCGGCTCGAAGTGCTCGAACGCATCGCCACCGATGGCAACGAAACCCGCCGCCTCGCCAGCGAAATCGAATCGCTGCGCGACCGCTGATCGCTGAATGAAGGGAGCCGCAACATGATGCCTCTCGAAATACTCGTCATCGCAATCGCCTCGCTCGCCGGCCTGATCGTCCTCGCCGCCGCAGCCTTGCGCGGCTGGAACGGCTGGCTCGCGCTCAAGCGCCTCGAACTCGAACGCGCCGGCCCCCGCGGTGCTATCACTGCGGGCAGTTTGATCGAACTGTCGGACGTGAAGGAACGCCTGCGCAAACTCGAAGCCATCGCAGCGGGCGTCGACCTGTAAGGTCTCGCACCCCTTGAGGCAGCGCGATCCTCTGCTAAAGCCCCCCGATGCGCACCCTGAACGACATTCACGAAGAATACGATTTCCTCGATAGCGACGAACGCTATCGCCTGCTGATCGAGCTTGGCCGCGAACTCGAACCCATGCCTGATGCACTGAAAACAGATGCCACGCTGGTGCGCGGCTGCTCGGCCAGCGTATGGGTCTATCCGGTGCAGGACAGCGCAAAGCTGCATTTCATGGCAGACAGCAACGCAGCGATCACCAAGGGCATCGTCGCGCTGGTGCTCGCCGCCGTGCAGGATCGCCCCGCCGATGAAGTCGCGCAGACCGATATCGCGGCGCTGCTCGCCCCGTTCGATCTCAAGAACCAGCTCTCGTCGAACCGCACGCAGGGCGTGCCCAACATGATCGCGCTGGTGCGCGAACACGCCGCCCGCATCGCGGCAGGCTGATCGGGCGTGCTGCGTCGCCGCCTGTGGACCGCTGCAGGCCTTGCTTTCGTCGCCATCGGTGCGGTCGGTGTGGTGTTGCCGCTGCTGCCCACGGTGCCGTTCCTGCTGCTGGCGCTGTTCTGCTTCGCGCGCGGTAATCCGGCTTGGGAACAGCACCTCCTGTCGCATCCCAAATATGGCCCGCCGCTGCGCCAATGGCGCGAACGCCGCGCCATTTCTCGCCGCGCCAAAATTGCCGCGCTTTCGGCCATGGCAATTTCCGTTGCAGTAACAGCACTTAGCGCGGGCTGGCCGTGGGTGATGGTGCCGCTGGGGGTTATGGCGATCAGTGGAACGTGGATCTGGACGCGCGCGGAATAAGACAATCAGAAACAATTGTAACATGACGGAAAGTTAACCTTCGCAAACCTGCCGCATTACCTTTTTACGATTTCACCCAGGCAAACCACAAACGCTTGGGGATGTATCATGGCTACCGGACCTTCCACTTCCACCAATCCATATCTGCTCGCGCTCGAACCGAACGTGAAGATCACCTCGATCCTTACCGTGGGTGATGCGCTGCCCGGCAGCACCACAGGCGTGTTCGGCGGCATTCCCGACGGCCTCGGCGCGTTCGACAATGGCGACGGCACGGTCACCGTGATCGTCAATCATGAACTGGCCACTGGCGGTTCGGTGCGTGACCATGGCGGCACCGGTGCCTACATCGACACGATCATCGTCGACAAATCCACGCTTGCGGTCATCGGCGGCGACGATGCGATCAAGACCGCCTATCTCTGGGACGGCACCAACTACGTTGCTGGAACCACCAACTTCAGCCGCTTCTGCTCGGGCGACCTTGCCGATACGACGGCCTTTTTCAACGCTGCGACCGGCCTCGGCACCGAGACCCGCATCTACCTGACCGGTGAGGAAAGCGGCGTCGAAGGACGCGCTGTCGCCACCATCGTCAGCGGCACGCACACGGGCGAGGCGTTCGAGCTGCCTTCGCTGGGCAACCTTTCGTATGAAAACCTCACTGCCAACCCCTTTGCGCAGAACAAGACCATCATCGCCGCCACCGACGACGGCACCAATGGTCAGGTCTACATCTACGTGGGTGAAAAGCGGGCGACCGGTTCGGAGATCGAAAAGGCCGGCCTCGTCGATGGCAAGTTCTATGGCATCAAGGTGACCGGTTTCACCGACGAAACCAACACCGCCGCCGCCAACGGCACGTTCACGCTCGACGAGATCGGCCCGGACGGCAACGTGAAGGCGATGACCGGCCTGCAGATCGACGCCGAAAGCGAAGCCGAAGGCGTCACCAGCTTCCTGCGTCCCGAAGACAGCGCGTGGGACCCGGAAAACCCCAACGTCCTGTACTTCACCACGACCAACAGCTTCACCGGCAATTCGCGCCTCTACAAGGCCACCTTCGCCGATGTGAACCATCCTGAAAACGGTGGCACGATCGAAGCCGTTCTCGATGGCAGCGAAGGCCAGCACATGTTCGACAACCTGTCGGTCGCCAACGGCAAGGTTATCCTGCAGGAAGATCCGGGCAACCAGACCTACATCGCCCAGGTGTATGAGTACGACATCGCCACCGACACGCTGTCGACGGTGCTCGCCTTCGATCCTGCGCAATTCACGCCGGGCGCGCCCGGCTTCATCACGCAGGATGAAGAATCGTCGGGCGTGATCGACGTCACCTCGATCTGGGGCGATGCCGATACCCGCGCCTACCTGCTCGATGCGCAGATCCACAAAGCCACCGGCGATCCAGCGACTGTCGAGCCGGGCCAGCTTCTGCTGATGACCATCGACGACGTGCACGATGGCGGCAAGGGCAACGACGTGCTGAACGGCGATGCTGCCGCCAACACCATTTCGGGCAAGAACGGCAACGACACCATCCTCGGCGGTTCGGGCGACGATGTGCTGAACGGCAACAACGGCAACGACAAGCTCGACGGCATGAGCGGCGCGGACACGCTTTCGGGCGGCCGCGGCGACGATCTGCTCACCGGCGGTGTCGGGGCTGATACGTTCAGCTTCGACAAGCTGGAAGGCAGCAAAAAGTCGTCCGTGGGTGCCGACACGATCACCGATTTCATCCACGGTGAGGACGTGATCCTGCTGGGCGACGATGTCGAGGTCCGCCGCGAACTGCACTCCGACTACAACCACGACGGCTTGCTCGACACGCGCCTCGATCTCAAGTCCGGCGGCTCCATCACCCTGCTCGGCGTCAGCAAGATCCTCGCCGGCGACATCGTTAGCGAAGAGGACCACTGCGACGATCTGCGCGAATACGGCAACCATCACCACGACGACTTCTATCTCTGATCTGCTACGGACGGCGCCCCCGCGCGCCGTCCCAGTTTAAGGTTTGCCGGGGCCGGTCCTGCATCGCGCAGGACCGGCCCATTTTTGTGGCCGGATGCGTGGTTGATATGTTCTCTTTATGTTCTTCATGTTATCCTCGCCGGGCAGTTTGGAGTCGGCAGGAAATTCCATGATTACCCTCACCTTCGGCAAGGCGACCAGCGCGCTCGACTGGGTCGATCGCGGCATCCAGATCGCCGGCGTGCTGGCGTGGCCGCTGGCCATTCTGGTCGTCGCGCTGCTGTTCCGCGCGCAGATCGTCACGCTCGTCGCCAGGATCGACGAATTGCGCTGGGGCGACAAATCCGCCCGCTTCGCCCGCCAGCTCGATCGGCTGGAACGCCGCGCACTCGCCAGCCCCGCGCCGCCGCCCCCGGCGGATGAAAACGGCCCGGAACTCGCCCTGTCAGGCGATCACGCGCGCTTCCTCGCCCTGCTCGAACTTTCGCCGGGAGCCGCCGTCATCGATGCATGGGCGCGGGTGGAGGAGGGGGTGGAAAACCTGCACCGTCGCGGCAAATCCGCCGCACTGCCCCGTGGCGTCCGCTCGATGCTCGCCGAACTCGGCACCTTGCGCGAACAGGCCGCCCACAACGGTGCCATCACCATCCCCGACGCCCTGCGCTTCCGAAGCCTCGCCAAGCGCGTGCTGAACGAGATCAATCTGCTTTAGTCGACCGCCTCGCGCAGCACGGCAATGCCCTGTTCGCGCTGCTTCTTCAGATCCTGCTTCAGCGCCGCCGGATCGCGCGCGAAAATGAATCCGAAGCTGACGCCGCCTTCCTTGCCGATGGTGGCATGGTGCAGCTTGTGCGCCTGCACCAGCCGCTTGGCATAGCCGCGCTTGGGCACCCAGCGGAACCAGCGCTGGTGAACCAGCCCATCGTGCACAGCCGAATAGATCACGCCATAGGCCAGCACGCCCAGCCCGATCCACGTAGCCGGCCACCATGCCGCCGCACCCAGCACCAGCGGGCTGCCCAGCGCAAAGAACGAGATCGAAATCGCCGCACCGACAAGCGCGTAAAGGTCGTTCTTCTCCAGGAAATTCTCGTGCGGTTCGTGATGGTCACGGTGCCAGCCCCAGCCCCAGCCGTGCATCACGTACTTATGGCTGGACCACGCCACGCCTTCCATCGCCAGCACGGTGGCGACGACAATGAGCAGGGGGATCAGCAGGGGCACAATCACGTTCATCACCCTGCATATAACGACCAACGCGACAAACCGCGACACTTTCCGGCCACTTTGACACACCCGATTGGGCAACCATTCAGGCGGCCAAACGTAGTGGTGATGTCTCGGGAGCATTCGATGCAACCCGTTGAAATAAATATGAAGGACCGATCATGAAGAAATTGATCCCCGCCGCTCTCGCCCTCGCCATCCTTGGCAGTGCAGCATCGCCCGCCATGGCTCAGCAGTGGCAGAACAATGGCAACCACAACGGCAACAACCATGGCTACAACAACAATGGCCACAACAACAACGGTTGGCGCAACCCGGCGGTCAACGCGCAGATCCGTGATGATATCAACGGTCTGCGTCAGGCCATCGACCGCGCGGCCGCCCGCCGCACCATTTCCGGCCGCGAAGCGGTCGGCCTGCGCCAGCAGGCACGCAACATCCAGACCCAGTACGCCGATTTTGCGCGTGGCGGCCTCGATCGCCGCGAAGTGAACACGCTGCAGGACCACGTCAACAAGGTCCGCGACCGTCTGCGCATGGAACGCCGCGACTGGGATGGTCGCCGCGGCTGATAGGCGGCACCTGCCCGGAAATTAGGCTGCGCTGATGCGTAGAAAGGGCGCGCCCATTCCTGCTTGAAAAGCGGCATGGGCGCGCCTAACCGCGTGGCATGGCTCAGACTCCGCGCACCCTCTACCAGAAGATCTGGGACGCCCACGTCGTCGAAAGTCGCGACGATGGCACCAGCCTCGTCTACATTGACCGGCACCTCGTCCACGAAGTGACCAGCCCGCAGGCGTTCGAGGCGCTGCGCGTGTCCGGCCGCAAGGTGCGCCGCCCCGATCTCACGCTCGCGGTGCCCGATCACAACCTGCCCACCACCGCGCGCCGCGACGCCGCCGGCAACCACATTCCCATTGCCGACAGGGAAAGCGCGCAGCAGCTTGCCGCGCTGGAAAAGAACGCCCCTGATTTCGGCATCCGCTATATTGGCGATGCCGATGCCGAACAGGGCATCGTCCACGTCGTCGGGCCGGAGCAGGGCTTCTCGCTCCCCGGCGCCACCATCGTCTGCGGCGATAGCCACACCGCCTGCCACGGCGGCCTCGGCGCGCTGGCGTTCGGCATTGGCACCAGCGAGGTCGAGCATGTGCTTGCCACGCAAACGCTGCTGCTCAAGCAGTCGAAATCGATGGAAGTCCGCGTCGAGGGCCAGCTGCCCCCGGGCGTTTCGGCCAAGGACCTGGTGCTGCACATCACCGGCGTGCTCGGCGCTGCGGGCGGCTCCGGCTATGTCATTGAATATACCGGCTCGGCCATCCGCGATCTTTCCATCGAAGGCCGTCTAACCGTATCGAACATGGCCATCGAGCACGGCGCCCGCGCCGGCCTGATCGCGCCCGACGAAAAGACCATCGCCTACGTTCAGGGCCGCCCCTATGCGCCCAAAGGCGACGATTGGGACAAGGCCGTGGCATGGTGGCGCAGCCTCGCCACCGATGCGGGCGCAAAGTACGACAAGGTCGTGGTCATCGATGCGGCCGATATCGCTCCCAGCGTCACCTGGGGCACCTCGCCCGAAGACGTGCTGCCGATCACCGGCCTCGTCCCTGCGCCTGAAAGCTTCGCCGATCCCTCGAAGCAGGAAGCGGCCCGCGCCAGCCTCGCCTACATGGGCCTCGAACCCGGCCAGCGGCTGGATTCGGTGGAAATCCAGAACGTGTTCATCGGCAGTTGCACCAACAGCCGCATCGAAGACCTGCGCGCCGCCGCCGATGTGCTGCGCGGCCGGCACAAGGCGGCGGGCGTCAAATGGGCCATCGTCGTCCCCGGTTCCGGCCTTGTGAAGCGGCAGGCCGAGGCCGAAGGGCTGGACAAGGTGTTCATCGCCGCCGGCCTCGAATGGCGCGAACCCGGCTGCTCCGCCTGTCTGGGCATGAACCCGGACAAGGTGCCGCCGGGCGAACGCTGCGCCAGCACCAGCAACCGCAACTTCGTCGGCCGCCAGGGTCCCGGCGCGCGCACCCACCTCGTCAGCCCGGCGATGGCGGCGGCTGCGGCGGTGACGGGCCACCTCACCGACGTGCGCGAACTCGTCGGCTAGTATCGCCCATCCCCGCCTGTTACCCTTGCGCCGATAACGGCGAAGGGACAGGGCGATGGGTGTAGGCAAGGGCGTAAGGCGGCCGGAACGCGTTTATTCCGCGGTGCTGTGGCTGGTCTCGGTCGTTTTCGCCGGCTTCCTCATCGGCCTCGGCAATCTCGTTATTGGCGATCTGCCGATGGTGGACGAGCAGGTCGTCGCCCCGATGGAGCAGACCACGCCCGCGCTTCGGGCGATCGATCGCCAGTTGGCCATCAGCGCGCGCCAACGCGGCACCATCGACGACAAGCTCGAAATCGCGCGGCTCCAGCTGGAACAGGCGCAGCGCGCCTCGCAAACCGGCGACGAAACCTTCCGCGCCTGGATCGCCGCCCGCACTGCCACGACCGACCCGCAGCAAGACCCCGAAGTCCTGTCGCGCACCCGCCAGCTTGAACAGCTCAAGGCCAACGAGCGCACGATCCAGCAGACGATCGCCGATCTGGAGAACCAGCGCCTGCCGCTCGACCAGCGCGACAATGCGCTGCGCATCCAGCAGTCGCAGCTTCAGGCCGATCTCGTCCCCGCGCAGGAACGCTCACAATTCTGGCAGGAACTGCGCGTTTTCGGCCTGCGCCTGCTGATCACCCTGCCCATGCTGCTCGCCGCCGTGTGGCTGGTGGTGAAGAAGCGCAAAAGCGATCACTGGCCGCTGGCGCGCGGCTTCGTGCTGGCCGCCGTGTTCGTGTTCTTCGTCGAACTGGTCCCCTATCTGCCCAGCTACGGCGGCTACGTGCGCTATGCCGTCGGCATCGTGCTGACCTTCGCCGCCGGCCATTTCCTCATCAAGAACATGCGCGTCTACCTCGCCAAACGGCAGGCTGCTGAAAAACAGGCCGAAGGCGACCGCCGCCGCCAGGTTACCCACGACGAAGCCTTCCGCAAGATGGCGGCCAAGGTCTGCCCCGGCTGCGACCGTCCCATCGCCACCACCGGCGATGCGGAATCGAACTTCTGCGTCCACTGCGGCATGACGCTGTTCGATCATTGCCAAGCCTGCTCAACGCGCAAGATGGCATTCTTCCGCTATTGCATGACCTGCGGCACCCCTTCCGACGAACCACCGGCGAAGGATGATTTGGCATCCGGTCAAGGTATATCCCATTGACATATCCCACTCTGCGGCTCATTTTCAGCGCATGAACGCACATTCGCGCATGTCCGGGCGGGCCACCGTCTTCAAGTCCAACCGCAGCCAAGCGGTGCGCATTCCCAAGGAACTCGCGTTCCCGGAAAGCGTGAAGCAGGTCGTCGTGCGCAAGCAGGGGCGCTCGCTGGTCATCACTCCGGTCAACCAGTTCTGGGACGAGTTCTTCGACCAGCCGGGCGATTTCCCGGATCGGGATCAGCCACCGGTGCAGGAGCGCGATTTTTCCTGATGTTGCGCTACATGCTCGATACCAACGTTTGCATCCATCTGTTGCGGCGTCCTGCGCCCAGCTTGCGCCAGCGGTTCACGCAGGAAGCGCCATTTTGCTGCATCTCCACCGTGACGTTTCATGAACTGGTCCACGGCGCGCACCGTGCCCGCGATCCGGTTCATGAACGCAAGAAAGTTGAGGATCTTGGCGCCGGGCTGGAGGTCCTCGATTTCGACGCTGAAGCCGCCGGTCATTCGGGCAACATCCACGCTGCTTTGGCGAGCGTTGGCCAGATCATCGGGGCCTACGATATGCTGATCGCCGGACACGCCCGCAGCCTCGGCCTGACGCTTGTCACCGGCAATCTCGGCGAATTCCGCCGCGTTGAAGGCCTGCGCTCCGAAGACTGGGAATGATCGACCGCTGACCGCGCGCCATTCCGCCTTCGCCCCCGTCGCCAGCCCGCACACCCGCGTGCTCATCCTCGGCAGCCTGCCCGGCGCGGCCAGCCTTGCCGCACAGCGCTATTATGCCCACCCCGCCAACCAGTTCTGGCGGCTGATCGGCAGCGTGATCGACCGTCATCTGGCCGCCATGCCCTACGATGCGCGCCTCGTCGCCCTGCTCGAATCCGGTGTCGGCCTGTGGGACACTGTCGCCAGCGCCCATCGCAAGGGCAGCCTCGATACCGCCATCCGCGATGCCGAACCCGCGCCGCTGGCCAATCTCGTCGCCACCCTGCCGAACCTCGCCGCCGTCGGCTTCAACGGCGGCACGTCCGCCAGAATCGGCATGCGCCAACTGGCCGGACACCAAAATCTCGCCCTCGTTCAACTTCCATCAAGCAGCGCGGCCTATTGTCGCATCTCGTTCGAAGACAAGCGCGTGCAATGGAATTCATTGCGGAAATACCTGCGCTGAAGGTTGCAATCGGGCGGAAATCGGCCAATCTGTTGGCCAGGCCAAGGGAGCGTACCGTGACGAAAAAGACCGACAACTGGGGCGGCAAAGCCGCCATCGCCGGTGCCGCCATCGGTTCCGCCGCGCTCGCCGCCGCGTTGCTCTATACCTCGCGCCGCAAGGAACGCGATGAAGCGGCCAAGCCCAAGCCACCGCTCGATCCGATCGATACCGACTGACTGCTTGCACGCGCATTCCGGGCCGGTATAGCGCCAGCATGGAACCCGTTCACCAGATCGAAGGCCGTGCGATCCCGTTCGGCCGCAAGAACGTCGATACCGACGTCATCATCCCCGCCGCCTGGCTGAAGACCATCAGCCGCGAAGGGCTGGGGCGCGGCGCGTTCGAAGCGATCCGCAAGGATCCGGACAACCTGTTCGACAGCGCGGAATTCAAAGGCGCGCCGATCCTGATCGCGGGCGATAATTTCGGCTGCGGTTCCAGCCGCGAACACGCCGCATGGGCCTTGCTCGATATGGGCGTGAAAGCGGTGATCGCGCCGTCGTTTTCCGATATCTTCTCGGGCAACGCCTTCAAGAACGGCATCCTCACCGTCGTGCTGCCGCAGGAAGCCATCGACCGTCTGATGGAAGTCGCGCAGACCGACCCGGTCTCGCTCGATCTCGACGCGCAGACCGTCACCACGCCGTTTCAGGACCGCTTCACCTTCGAAATCGATGCCTTTCGCAAGCACTGCCTGCTGAACGGCCTCGACGAAGTGGGCCTCACCATGGCGCGTGGCGACCAGATTTCGAGCTATGAGGCGAAAGCCCGCGCCGAACTGCCGTTCCTCGCCGCCGGAACCAGCGTCGCCGCTTAACTCCGCACACAAAAAGTTGCGGGGGAGCAGAGCTCTCAAGCGTTCGCGTCGCCGCTTAAGTGTAAATCGGCAGGCCTAGCTTCCAGTGGATTGCTGCACCGCGCAAGGTGAAACCGGCCAGCGCCGCCAGCGGCCACACCACCGCGTTCGGCAGCCCGAGCGCTGTTCCGCCCGCGCATAGCGCCGATGCCAGCGCCGCCGCCGTCACATACAATTCCGGCCGCATCAGGATCGAAGGCCGCCCGGCCAGCACATCGCGGATGATGCCGCCCACGCAGCCCGTGATAACCCCCATCAGCACCGCCGGCACCGGGGCCACGCCCCACGCCAGCGCCTTGGCGGTGCCCAGCACGGCATAGGCGCCAAGGCCAAAGGCGTCTGCCCATTCCAGCACCGGCCGTTCCCACCAGCGGCGCGGGGTGAACCACCCGACCAGCGCCACGGCCAGGCACACCGGTGCCACCCACGGATCGCGCACCCAGAACACCGGCGCACCGATCAGCAGATCGCGCACCGATCCGCCGCCCACGCCCGTCACCAGCGCGAAAAACGCCATCGTCACGAAGGTTTGCCGCAGCCTTGCCGCCAGCAGTGCGCCGCTCAGCGCGAACACCGCGATGCCGGCCAGATCCAGTGCGCCGATGATGGCGGCGCTATCGGGCGCGGGAAGGGGAGGGAGGGCCATGATAACGCCTCCATACCACGCCGCGCGCGCCCGGCCACCCGTGCCGAATTTGCCACGGGCTGGGCGGCTGCTTAGGCACTTGGTAACCACGCATCGCCTATTCCTGTCGATATGGGCATGCCTATGGCGCGCCCGCATGATCAGGCAGGCGGCAATCGCAGTGAGGAAACTCCTGAAAGGCTGGGGAGGCGGCGCAGGCTCTGCACCAGAGCACGGCAACCCCGCGTCCGCTGCCAGCGTCGATCCCGCCCGCCGCCTTGCCATTTTCGACGAGATCGAGCGCGCGCCCGGCCTGTGGTTCTGGGCGACCGATGCCGAGGGTCGGCTTGCCTATATTTCCGCCAGCGGCTGCACCCGGTTGGGGGTCACGGCCGCCGAATGCATCGGCCAGCCCTTCGCCGGCTTGTTCGAAACCGATCCCGAAAGTCCGGGTGAAAGTTCCGAACGCCCGCTGCAATTCCTGCTCCGCTCGCATGGCAAACTGGCGGACATGATCCTCCGCCTCGTGCCCGCGCGCGCCGCGCAAGGCACTGCGCCTTCATGGTGGACCGTCTCGGGCCAGCCGTGCCACGATGATGCCGGCACCTTCATCGGCCATCGCGGCACCGCGCGCGACGTGACCGTGGAGTATCGCCGAAAGGTCGAGGATTCGCGTGCCGCCGAATTCGATTCGCTCACCGGTCTCGCCAATCGCCACCGCATGTCGCGCCGGCTGGAACAGGTCCTCGCCGCCTATCGTCCCGCCGGCCGCACCTGTGGCCTGCTGCTGCTCGATCTCGACCGGTTCAAACAGGTGAACGATACGCTGGGCCATCCGGCGGGCGATGAACTGCTGCGGCAGGTGGCGCAGCGCCTGCGCAAGGCCATCGGCGATCGTGGCGAGATCGGCCGGCTGGGCGGCGACGAGTTCGAAGTGTTCCTGCCCGATGTCGACGATCGCGGCGCGCTGGGCGATCTCGCCACCCGCATCATCGCGCTGCTCTCGCAACCCTATTTCGTCGAAGGCGACCGTGCGGTCATCGGCGCGTCGGTCGGCATGGCCATCGCCCCGTTCGATGGGCAGGACCGCGAAGCCCTCGTCCGCAGCGCCGATCTCGCGCTCTATGCTGCCAAGAACGGCGGGCGCGGCCAGTACCGGTTCTTTTCGGCGGACCTGCGCGACGAAAAGGAGGAGCGCCGCCTTCTCGAAGACGACTTGCGCGTCGCGGTGGAGCGCGGCGAAATCGCGCTGCTTTATCAGCCGGTGGTCCGCACTGCCGATCATGCCGTCGTGGGGTTCGAGGCACTGATGCGCTGGGAGCACTCTGAACGCGGCACGCTCCTGCCCGAAATCTTCATCCCTATTGCCGAGGAATCGGGCCTCATCCACGGGCTTGGCGCATGGGCGCTGGCACAGGCCTGCGCCGATGCCACGGCCTGGCCGCAGAACCTGCGCGTCAGCGTCAACGTCTCGCCCGCCCAATTTGCCGATCGCGATTTCCCCACCCTTGTCGCCGATGCGCTGTCAGCCAGCGGCCTTGCAGCAGACCGGCTCGAACTCGAACTCACCGAAGCCATCTTCTTGGCCGATGCCGAAGTCACCGATGCTGCCTTCCGCGCGCTGAAGGCGCTGGGCGTGCGGCTGGCGCTCGATGATTTCGGCACCGGCTTCTCCTCGCTCAGCACCCTGCGCACCGCTCCGTTCGACAAGCTGAAGGTCGACCGCAGCTTTGTCGAGGCCTGCACCCTGCGCGATCAGAACGGCGCACGGATCATTGCCGCGATCATCGGCCTGGCCGATGCGCTGGGCATGGAAACCGTGGTCGAGGGGGTGGAGGCGTTCGACCAGTTCGACCTCGTTACCGCGCGCGGTGCCCGCTTCATTCAGGGCTTCCTCTATTCGGAACCGCTGCCGCAGGCCGATGTGCTGGCACGCATGGAATCCGAAGTGCTGCGCATCGCGCCCGATGGGCCAAAGCGCCACCGGCCCGAACGCCGCTCGGTCTATCGCCGCATCGGCGTGATCCACGAAGACCACCGCTACGAAGCGCTGCTGCGCGATCTTTCGGCCACCGGCGCGCGCATCGACGGGCTGGTTGGCGTGCCCGAAGGCACCGGTCTGGTGCTCGATCTGGGCGGCGGTCAGCTTGCCATCGGCACGGTCATCCGGTCCGATCAGGCCATGATTGGCGTCGAATTCGAACTGCCGCTGGTGGGCGACGGCGCCGGCGGCCTCGTTACCCGCCACCGTGTCGCACCCCACGTCGTCGCAGCGGCCACGCGCAACGCCGCAGGCACGGTGCCCAAGTTCACCGAAGTAAGCCCGACGCGGCGGGGTTGAACGGTAGCGCAGGGATTGCCACCCCGCTGCGGCTAACTTCACTTCGTTCAGTAAGCCTCGCTCCCCTCCCGCAAGCGGGAGTGGGCACTTGCGCCTTCTTCCCCCCTCCCGCTTGCGGGAGGGGTCGGGGGTGGGTTTGCTACTGTCGGGGGTGGGCTTTAGACTTATTCCCCCACCAAAGCCCGCAGCCGCTTCAGCATCACCGCAATGCGCTCGGCCGCTTCGGTGAACGTCGCCACGTCCTCGCGGTTGTTGTTGCCGCGCGCTTCCTTGGCCGCTTCGACATAGCCTTCCATGTCCACTTCC
This sequence comes from Novosphingobium sp., assembly GCA_027311705.1. Taxonomy (GTDB): domain Bacteria; phylum Pseudomonadota; class Alphaproteobacteria; order Sphingomonadales; family Sphingomonadaceae; genus Novosphingobium. The sequence goes on from DAICYJ010000128.1 coordinate 21,761, forward strand.
AGGCCATCGATCAGCATTTCGACTTCGTCTTCGGTCAGGGTAAGCTCAATAGCCATCGTCGCGCCTCTTCGCATGAAATCAGGTTGCGGCGCGTCGCCCATTCGTCGCTGCTTGTCCACTGCAATTCGACCGCACGGGCAACCTTTGCCGTCAGCGCGGCGCCAGCGTCACCGTGGCCGTGCCGCTGCCTTCCACCGGCAGATACAGCCCGCGCCCGGCCACTTTCAGCGCTCCCGTGCGCACGTCGTCGATCTTCGCGCTGATCACGAAATCACCCGTCCGCTTGTCGTCGATGGCGCGGTCGACCTTGACCATCAGCTTGCCGAAATCGTTCTCGAAATTCTGGCCCAGCGCATCGGCAATGGTGGAAGATATACCCGGCGCATTGGCCATGCGGATCAGCAGGTCGGTGCCCACGCCATCGCTCACCCCCGTCACGGCCAGGTCGGCAAAGGTCACCCGCCGCGAATTGGGCGCGTTCACCGGCGTACCGGTCAGCCACACCGTGCCGTGCGAAGGCGAACCACCGCTGGCACTGCGCGCGGTAAACTGGATGCCCACCGCCAGCTTGTTGCCGTCGGTGCCATAGATCGTTGGCTTGCCGAACTGCGCCATGATCGGCCCCAGGTGCGGCACTTCGAACGGGCGGGCGGAGCGCTTGACCAGCGCCCTTTGCAGCACCGGCTCCAGCTGGTTCCAGTCCGCGATCACCGGCACCACGAACAGCAGTTTGCCTGCATTCTGCGTCAGGTCGCCACGCGGCGGCAGCGGGGTCGGCACGGGATCGGGCTGCCGCGCGCCCACGAACGTCTCGGTCCCGGCTTCCATGCCCAGCCGCAGCACCACGTAATTGCCCTCGATGGCATAGCCGCCATATTGCAGCCGGCGCGGCGTGATCCGCATCCACACCGGCGGATTTTCGCGGTTCAGCTGCAGCGATGTGAACGCCTGCCGCCAGATGCTTTCCACCTGCGAACGGAATTGCAGCTTGTCCAGTTCGCCCGGCAGCGTCCGTTCCAGCTTGGCGATCACGCCCTTCAGCTTGGCATCCGCCTTGCTGGTGAATTCGATCCGCTGGCCCAGAAAATCCATCGCCGGCTCGTTCGTCCAGTCATAGGCGATGTCGATCGTGCCCTTGGGGTTCCAGTTGCGGTCGATGTCGAGGTGGATCACCGCGCGCACTCGCGCATCGCCGGTCGCGGTTTCCTGTTTCAGCATCCCGCCGATGTCCTGCGCGCGCACCACCGCGTGGATCGGCATGGTCACCACGATATCGCGCCCGCTGCCCGCCAGCGTCAGCGGCCCGCGCGTCACTTCGCCCACGATCCGACATTTCAGCGTCGGCGTCTTCAGCTTCACGAACAGCACCTTGACC
>DAICYJ010000151.1 GCA_027311705.1 Novosphingobium sp.
TATCGCCCTGCCCGCGTGCTGTTGCAGGATTTCACCGGCGTACCCTGCGTGGTCGATCTCGCCGCGATGCGCGATGCCATCGCCAAGCTGGGCGGCGACACCACCAAGATCAACCCGCTGGTTCCGGTTCACCTCGTGATCGACCACTCGGTGATGGTCGATGAATTCGGCCACCCCAAGGCGTTCGAACAGAACGTCGAGATCGAATATTACCGCAACGGCGAGCGTTACGACTTCCTCAAGTGGGGTTCCAAGTCGCTGTCGAACTTCAAGGCCGTGCCTCCGGGCACCGGCATCTGCCATCAGGTAAACCTTGAGCACATCGCGCAGACGGTGTGGACCGGCACCGACCAATCGGGCGCCACGGTGGCCTATCCCGACACCTGCGTCGGCACCGACAGCCACACCACGATGGTCAACGGCCTGGGTGTGCTGGGCTGGGGCGTCGGCGGGATCGAGGCGGAAGCCGCGATGCTGGGCCAGCCCGTGTCGATGCTCATCCCCGAAGTCGTCGGCTTCAAGCTGACCGGCGAGCTGAAGGAAGGCATCACTGCCACCGACCTCGTGCTCACCGCCACGCAGATGCTGCGCGCCCACGGCGTGGTCGGCCGTTTCGTCGAATACTTCGGCCCCGGCCTTTCCGCCCTGACGCTGGCCGACCGCGCGACGCTGGCCAACATGGCCCCCGAATATGGCGCGACCTGCGGCTTCTTCGGCATCGACGACAAGACCATCGAATACCTGCGCCTCACCGGCCGCGAGGAAGACCAGATCGCGCTGGTCGAAGCCTATGCCAAGGAGCAGGGCTTCTGGATCGACCCGACTGCGCCCGAACCCGTGTTCACCAGCGTGCTGGAACTCGACATGAGCACGGTGACCCCGTCGCTCGCCGGACCGAAGCGCCCGCAGGACAAGGTCGTGCTCGAACACGTGGACGACGTGTTCAACAAGGACCTGATCGACCTCTACAAACACGCCAGCCCCAAGCGCGTGGCGATCGAAGGCAATGCCCATGACATCGGCGACGGTGACGTGGTGATCGCCGCGATCACCAGCTGCACCAACACGTCGAACCCCAGCGTGCTCGTCGCCGCCGGCCTCGTCGCCAAGAAGGCCAATGCCTATGGCCTGAAGCCCAAGCCTTGGGTCAAGACCTCGCTGGCCCCCGGTTCGCAGGTCGTCACCGACTACCTCGTCAAGGCGGGCCTGCAGGAACACCTCGACGCCATCGGCTTCAACCTCGTCGGCTATGGCTGCACCACTTGCATCGGCAATTCCGGCCCTCTGGCCGAACCGATCAGCAATGCGATCAACGCCAACGACATCGTTGCCGCCTCGGTCATTTCAGGCAACCGCAACTTCGAAGGGCGCGTTTCGCCGGATGTGCGCGCGAACTTCCTCGCCTCGCCGCCGCTGGTCGTCGCCTATGCGCTGAAGGGCACCGTCACCGAAGACTTCACGACGACGCCGATCGGCGTTTCGAACGAAGGCATGAACGTCTATCTCAAGGATATCTGGCCCACCAACGCCGAAATCCACGAGACGATGTCGACCTGCATCGACCGCGCCATGTTCCGCGCGCGCTATGCCGAAGTCTACAAGGGCGATGTGCACTGGCAGGCGATCAACGTCACCGGTTCGGACACTTATTCGTGGCGCGCCGGGTCGACCTATGTCGCCAACCCGCCGTACTTCGAAGGCATGAGCATGACGCCGGCCGCGGTCAGCGACATCATCGATGCCAAGCCGCTCGCCATCCTGGGCGATTCGATCACCACCGACCACATTTCGCCGGCCGGTTCGATCAAGGCCGACAGCCCGGCGGGCAAGTGGCTGATGGAACATCAGGTCGCGCGGGCTGACTTCAACTCCTATGGTGCGCGCCGTGGCCACCACGAAGTGATGATGCGCGGCACCTTTGCCAACATCCGCATCAAGAACGAAATGGTCCCCGGCATCGAAGGCGGCATGAGCCGTTATGGCACCGAGGTCGGCGCGATTTATGACGTGGCGCAGAAGCACAAGGCCGATGGCACGCCGATGGTCGTGATCGCAGGCAAGGAATATGGCACCGGTTCCAGCCGCGACTGGGCGGCCAAGGGTACCAACCTGCTGGGCGTGCGCGCAGTGATCGTCGAAAGCTTCGAGCGCATCCATCGCTCGAACCTCGTCGGCATGGGCGTATTGCCGCTCCAGTTCGCCGATGGCACTTCGCGCCAGAGCCTGGGCCTGACCGGTGACGACACCTTCACCATCACCGGCGTTGCAGACCTGCAGCCGCGCCAGATGGTGGAAGTGAACGTGACACGCGCCGATGGCAGCACCTTCTGCTTCAACGCGCTGTGCCGCATCGATACGGCCAACGAGCTGGAATACTACATGAACGGTGGCATCCTGCACTACGTGCTGCGCAAGCTGGCCGCGTAAGCGCCGGATCGGCGAACGTTAAAAAGGGCGGCTCCGCGAGGGGCCGCCCTTTTTCATTGGTCCGTGCAGGAAGACCGCAGGATGACCGCTACAGCCGTTCGGCGTGCCAGCGGACGTGGTCGTCCATGAAGGTCGAGATGAAGTTGTAGCTGTGGTCGTACCCGGGCTGTACGCGCAGGGTGAGCGGGATGCCCGCCGCCTCGCACGCCGCCGCGAACAGTTCGGGCCGCAACTGCTCGGTCAGGAAACCATCCGCCGCGCCCTGATCGATCAGGACATCGCCGGCAGGCTTCTTGCCGTCCACCACCAGCGCGGTCGCATCGTGCGCGCGCCATGCGGCGCGGTCTTCGCCCAGATAGCCGCCCAGCGCTTTATGCCCCCAAGGCACCAGTCCCGGCGCAACGATCGGCGCGAACGCCGACAGCGACTTGAACTTTTCCGGATAAGTGAGCCCCAGCGTGAGCGCACCGTGCCCGCCCATCGAATGCCCGGTGATGCCCATGCGCGAAAGATCGACGGCGAAATTTTCCGCGATCAGCGCGGGCAGTTCCTCAGCCACATAGTCCCACATGCGGTAATGCGCCGCGAACGGGGCCTGCGTGGCGTTCACATAGAACCCCGCGCCCAGCCCGAAGTCATAGGCGGCGGCGGGATCGTCCGCCACAGCTTCACCGCGCGGCGAGGTATCGGGAGCGACAAACACTATGCCAAGTTCCGCACAGATCCGGCGATATTCGCCCTTGTCCGTCACGTTGGCGTGGGTGCAGGTCAGCCCCGAAAGATAGAGCAACACGGGCAATTTTGCGCCTGGCTCTTCCGCCTGCGGGGGCAGGAAGACCGAGAAGGTCATTCCCGTCCCCGTGGCGGAGGATTCATGCTTGTACACGCCCAGCGTGCCACCATGGGCCTTGCTGGTCGAAACCGTCTCGATGGTCATGCCGTTCAGCCCAGCACGTGCAGCGCGCACAGCTTGTTGCCATCGGGATCGCGCAGGTATGCGAGGTAGTATGGGCTGCCTTCGCGCGGTCCCGGCGGGTTTTCGCAGGCGGTGCCGCCCGCTTCCTGTCCGGCCTTCCACCACGCGTCGGCCTGGTCGGGCGTCATCGCAAAACCGATGGTGCCGCCGTTGGCACCGCACGCCGCTTCGCCATTGATCGGCTTGGTCACAATGAACAGGCCGCCGTTGTGCTGATAGATCAGCCGCCCGGTGGGATCGATCATCGCTTCCGGGCCGCCGAACGCCTTGAACGTGGCGTCGTAGAATTTCTTCGAACGTTCCAAATCGGTACCGCCCACCATCACATGCGAAAACATCCGTCTTCTCCCTGTTTGTCGAGGCGCAGGTCTGCCCTTGCACCGGCCATGCGGTCAAGCCTGTGTGAAAAAGATGACCTTGCGATGACCCGCGACGATTGCAGCCTGTTGGCAATCCGGAAGGCGCAGCAATTCTCGCAGTAGGTCTGTGCGCCTTCGGCCCTTGTCGAAAAAGGTCAGTCTATGGCGAGCGCGTTGTGATCGGCCATCGCTTGCCCGATCCGCTCGATAAACACCCTCGCCGTTGCCACTGGCTGCATGTCGGGGAATGCTGGGTCCGGTTTCAGCGTCAGGGTCCAGAATGCGAAAGCGCTGGGAAGCGAGAGGCGGTAGGCGCGCATGGCTGCGTCCATCGACACGTGCGGTCCGCCTTCGGCGGCCAGCCGGTCCAGATAATAGGCGATCAGATCGCCTTCATGCGCTTGCCGATCGGTGATCGTCAGCGCGGTGGTGAGCGTATACGCGAGATCGCGCGACCAGTGTCCGCGATGCGCCACGCCCCAGTCGCCAAGGCCGATGCGGCCGTCGTCGCACTGGTACCAGTTCTTGAGATGGACATCGCCGTGACACAGCGTGAGCGGCAGGGCCCGCAGCAGTTCCAGCGAGCGCAGGGTCGCCGGCCAGATCTCCGCGCGCCGGGCGAAGAGATCGGGCGGCAGTAACTCCTCCGAGACCTCGACCCCCGCGGCGCAGGACTCCTCAAGGTGGAATGTCGCCAGATTGTGGAAGCGCTCGTACCAGGTCGGCAACACCGCAAGCGGCCCGGCCATTTCGGGCGCATCCGCAAACCGGCCATGTAGCCGCGCCAGAACATCCAGTTGCGCCCGGGCAAAGTCCAGATCGACCGGTGTCTCTTCGGAACAGAACGTGGCGTGTTCGCCAAAATCTTCGAACACGACGATCGAGGCGAAGCCGACCGGGTCGAAATTGGCCAGCAAAGCCCGCGGCGCTTCGATGTCCAGCAAATGCCGCGCGTGGTTGTGGAACGTCACTTCGCACAAGACGCCGCCCGAATGGCCGAGCATCTGACGGTTGGCGAGGCCGAACGTCGCCTTGCAGAACACGCTGACTGGAAGGCCGGCAGCTTGCCCGGGGTCGTTGTAATTCAAGAAGATGCGGCGGCGGTTGTTGGTGCCATCATCGGGCAGACCAAGGCGATGGCCGACCACCGCGGCACCGGGCGTATCGCGGCACAGAACCGTCGTCAGCCATTCATCGGTGATGGCTTCATAAGACCGAGGGATTTCGTGCCGTGTTCTGGCGACCGGCTGCGCGGCCTGCTCGGCGGCGAAGGCCGCGTCGATCCGGTCGGCCAAGGTAAGAGCCATACCTTCTACCTCACCCTTTGCACCACTAAGCCGGCAAGCCCAGTTGGCTGGCAATCGATGGCACCGCATCCTGCCCGTTCTCGAAACCCATCGGCAACACCCAGGCGCGTTCGCGATCGAGCTGCACGCGCGAGAACGCATTGACCAACCCGCTGATGGTGGCATCGAGCGCCTTGTCGCCGCGCGCATGGCCTTGTTCGATCAATTCGCTGACGCCGATCCGCAATTGCCGTGTGGCTGCGACAATCTCGGCGGGGGCGACACCGGTGCCTTCGCCTGCCGCCTTGGCTGCGGCAATGGCGGCCGTGCTGGCGGCGCTGCCCCCGACCGCATCGATCAGCGCTTTGGCAAGAGCCGTGAGGCGGCGAAGTTCATCGACATCGAATGCAAACTGCATCGGGCCGTTCTGGGCCATGATGTTGAGAAAGCCGATGGCAAGCTTCAGCTGTTCCTGCGCGACCTGCTGATGTTCATCGAGGACCGGAAGGACCACGTCCTGCAGGGTCTTGGCGATGACCGGCAGAAGATATTCGGGGCGTAGTTCCATCTCAGCCGATCCTTTCGACGACGCTGCGGGCTTCTTCCAGATTGCGAAATGCGAACCCGGAAAGCCAGGCGACGGTCAGATCCTGATGGGTCTTGCCGGCGCGCGCGGCGCGGACGCAAGTGCCAAGGATGATAACGGCGGCCCGATAACAGAAGAACACGCGGTAATATTCGACGGAGCGGCGATTGACCGACAAACCGCTCTCGCGCTCGTATTGCTCTAACATTGCATCGATCGGCATCAGTCCGTGCGACAGCAGCTGCGCGCCATCCTCACTCAGATGGCCCATGTTCTCGACTGCGAAAAAGCCCAGTTCCTGATGACGGTCGCCCAGATGCGCCAGCTCCCAATCGAGCCATGACGTGATCGCCTGCGTCGTTTCATCGAACAGAAAGTTGCCCGAACGGAAGTCGTTGTGGGTCAGTGATATGCGATCGATCGGCGGCATGTTGGCCTTGAGCCAGAACAGCAGCTCGGTCATCAGCGGCACTTCTTCGTTGCAGTCTTCCTCCCACACCCGGCCCCAGTGGTTGAGATTCCATTCCACCGCCTGCGTGCCAGGCACGGGAATGTCGAACGACTTCAGCCCGGCCGCAGCCCAATCCCATTTGTGCATGATCGCCATGTCGCGGATAACCTGTTGCCCGATCGGTTCGCGCAGCGCCGGGCCGAAGTTGATCCCGATTCCAGTGACGGCGCTGGTGGCACCGCTCGGCTTGGTCACGCCGTTCACAAATCCGCAGATCAGTGCCGGATACTGCATGAAGGTCGCGTCGGCATCGACCCAGTAGACATCGGGCACGGGCAGCACGCCCTTCATCGCGCCCAATATTTCGAACTCGCGCATGCGGCTGGTTTCGACAGCGGATTCGGGCGGTTCCATGCGCAAGACCAGGCGCTCGCGCGTCTGCCCCGCGCCCGGCTTGTCCCATTCCAGCCAGAAGGCGATCTGCAGCTTTGACGCGCCACCTGCCAGCCATTTGGCATCGGTTATGGTGAAAGGGCCCGGCAGTTCATGCCGCAGCAGCGCCTCCAGCCGCACAACGATATCCGCAACCGCGATCGGCGAGTAGCCCGGCCCAGCCCGGCGCTGCTGCTTCGCGGTGAGGATTTCGTCCCACCCGCGCTCGGTGGGAAAGCGCTTGCGGACCTGATCGATCCAGTCGGCGCTGGGCCGAGCCTTGTCGATCAGTGGATAGGAGGCCGGTGGATAGGGGGCTAGCGAATAAGGGACCTTGCTCATGCGCCGTTGCCTGCCCAGGGGAAGCGATATCCGCATTCTCCCAGCCCATATCCCTTGGTGCCGTCGGCCAGCGTGTATTCGATCATGTGCTCGGCCACCACGAACGTATCGAACGGGAAGAACCAGCGGAACAGTGGCTTGCCGGTAAACTCGTGCAGGTCGCCGTCGGCATCTGTCACCTTCCAATGCATGGACTGGATCGTCATCTCGTCGGCTTCGAACACGTTGTGGTCCTGAACGTCGGTCACCCCGATCCATTTGCCGTCCTTGCCGATCATCCGCATCCAGGCATCGCTGCCCTCGGTGGTGAAGCCGTGGACAGCGACGATCGACAGGCCGTTGTCGAAGATCGGCCACGCCAGACGGTAATGGCGCATATAGTCCCAGTTGCGCGGCCCGAACGAGAGATCGCGAAAGCCTTGCCCGTCGATGGGGATTTCCTCGCCATCCCGAAGCGTGATCATGCCGCTGACCCGGCAGGTGCCTTCGGGATGATAGTGCGAAATCTCCTTCGCAAAGCCATCGTCCGCGCCGCCTGCAGACAATTCGATGCTGTCGGTCATTGGCAGGATCGCATCCCAGGTCAGATCGACCTTGAAGCTCTCCTCGTCAAAGGTGACCGAAGCAGATCGGAGCGGCTCCAACGCCTTCAGCGTGACCCCGGCAAGCGTCATGCCACCTGCCAACCGGTCGCCGGTGTAAGGCAGGTTCATGTTGAGCCGGGTGAACAGTGGCCGGCCATCGCGAAAGAACACGAACCACAGGTTGGCTTCGTTCCGATTTTCAAGAATCCCGATCCGGACGAACGCCCCGGTCCTTTGCGCGGGATCATAGAAATTGAAATAAAAGCTCTGGTTCCAGTCCGGATGATCGTTGGCGGGGCAGTAGCCTTCGGGATCGAGGTTGGTGGCTGTCATGGGGCTCGCTCGTTCTGAAAAGGGGCAGGTAGCGAAACACGCGGCACCGCTGCCGGCAGGGTGCAAAAAATGGAACCCTCGCATTGCCATTGTTAAGCTGGAAATGAAGAGGGTTCCGAGTAAGTCTTTCGGGGAATGGAGGCCTAGGGAGGTGACCAAACCCGAAAGATCAGTCGTTACATGACTTTGAAGCCGATCGTCACGCCGTAGGTGGCCGGACGCCCGGCAAACCGCGCCGTCGTGTCGGAAGAAGCGATGACGTTGGTCAGGTAATATTCGTTGAGAAGGTTCTTCGCCCACACCATCACGCGCCACTGGCCATTCGCAGCTTCATAGCCGATGCGGGCATCAACGGTGGTGTAACTGGGCAACTTGTACACGTTTGTCAGACCGGGAAGGACCCGCGTCAACGGTGCTGCCGGATAGACGATCCGGCTGCCGCCCGGCGCTGCGTCGGACGACGATCGCCCGGCGACAGTGAAGCCGATGAACGGCTTTCCGCCGCCTGCTGTTTCGATCTTGTAGTCGGCATTGATGCCATAGGACAGCTTCGGGGTGAACGGCAGAGCATCGCCGAATGCGCCGAAGTCGTTCGTCAGCCCCAGAACATTGACGCTGGTATATGTCTTGATCTTTGACTCGAGGTAGGTCGCCGAGGCCGAAAGGGTCAGACCCTCGACCGGGCGGACGGTTACATCACCCTCAAGCCCGAAAATCCGCGACTTGGGGACATTCTGGAGCACATCCAGAATTCCGAAGATCGGATCGAGCAGTTTGCCGCGGATCTGCTTGTCCTTGTAGTCGTAATAGAACACCGCGCCGTTCAGCTGCACCTTGCGATCCGCCAGCTCTGCCTTGAACCCGCCTTCATAAGCCGTGACGGATTCCTGCGTTACCGGCGTCAGCGCGGTGAAGTTGGCGGCGGCAAGGCTGGGGAAGCTGCCCGCCTTGTAGCCGCGCGAGACGTTGGCATAGAGCAATACGTCGTCAGAGGCCTTGAAATCGAGGCCGGCGCGCCACGAGACGTTGTCTTCCTTCAAGGTTTTGCGGAAGACCTCGCCGGGGACGAACTTGGCATTGAGCGTGTAGCATCCGGTGCCGTCGATCGGGGTGAAAGTTGGTGCTGGATCCAGGCCACCGAGATTGAGCGAGCCCAAAAGGTTGAAGAACGCTGCGACATTGCCGTCACCCGGCGAATAGCCGCAGATGGCGGCATTGTTGCGCGAACTGGTATAGCGTGCACCGGCCTTGAACGTCAGTTGCGACGTGATCGCGTACTCGGCATTTGCGAATAGGGCATAATTGCGAATGCGCTGGTCGTTGGTAACCGCGCTGCGATTGATATTGAACTGGGCCGGTGCGTTGTTGGTGCTGTCGGCGTAGCTCAGATCCTGATTCTCGAACGTGTGGCTGTCTTCGTAGTTGGCGCCGACCACCCAGCGGAATGCGGACTTGCCGGAGTTGGCCAGCCGGACTTCCTGGTTGAATGACTTGATGAAGCCGTCGTTCTTGATGAGGTCGAAGAGCACCAGTGGCAGCCCGTCGCCGTCGGTCACCTGGGTCTGCTTGTAATCGTTGTAGGACGTCAGCGTGGTCAGCGTCACGCCGCTGGTCACGTCCGCATCCATACGCAGCGACGCCTGGTAAAACTTGCGGTCGCCGCGCGGCTCGCCGACGCCGGTTGACCAGTCGGCCGCCCGTGCATCCAGCGGCGAGAACTGGGCCGCAGCAAGCCCGGCGAGATTGACCGCGGTTGCAATCGCCGGCACTTGCGGGCGGACCGCGACAAGCTGCTGCGCCTGCGGATCGGACTTGTCGCGCCAAGCGTTCAGGTTCAGCGAAAAGCGCAGGGCGTCGGAAGGCTTGAACTCGAGGATAAGGCGGCCGGCCACGTAGCTCTGCTTGCCGTTGGTGTCGGTAGGCCGCGAATTGCTGCGCTGCCAGTCGTCAGAGTTCAGGCCGGTAACGGCAAGCCGAGCGCCAAGTGTGCTGCTGAGCGGGCCGCTGATGTAGGCATTGCCCTCGACCGTGTTGAAGCGGCCGTAGCCGATGTCACCGCCCGCCTCGAACGTGTCGGTCGGCTTGGCCACGATATAGTTGATCGCACCGCCGGTGGAGTTCTGGCCGAACAGCGTACCCTGCGGCCCCTTGAGGACTTCGATCCGCGCGAGGTCATAGGCGGCGTGGCTCGCGGTGACGGGAAATGGCATCGGCACTTCGTCGGCATAAACGCTGACGGCCGGATAAACGCCAAGTGAGCTTTCATTGAACCCGACCCCGCGAAGCGTGAAGATCGGCGTGTTGGTGGTGCTGGGCGAGTAGGCCAGCCCCGGTACGGCCGCCGCCACGTCTGCAAGGCTAGTGATCTTGCGGCTGGCGATCGCATCGCTCGACAGAGCGGTGATCGTCAGGCCGACGTCGTTGATGTTCTGTTCGCGCTTGTTGGCCGTGACGACGATGGCCTCGCTTTCTTCGTCACTTGCTGTTTGCGGCGCCTCTGCTGCCTGTGCTGCAGCGATTGCCGGCTGAACCATCACGGCCAACGCGGTGCCCACGCATAAAGTTCGCTTGCTTTTACCCATCGTGCCCACTCCCGTTGGCCATTTTTTATTGGTGTGACCATTGGTATCATTGGGCATCACACATGGTCAAGTGGTTTACTAAAATGCGTCTGATTGCCTGCTTAGGGCTCGCTTTGCTCGTGCAAAAAAGATAGCGATACCAATTGATTGATAGATCCATCCGCCCAACCGTTAAACGCCGTGGAAGCACACAAATGCACCATACGCCCAGTCGCGCCGTCGCCGGATGAGATCATAATGGCGGTCGCACCATCGTTGGGCGACAGCGACCGAATCGGCAGTTTCTCCGCTCAAACCGTTCTGCCGAGGGACTTCTCGTACTCCAACAGCAGCTGGTTCGTCTCGCGCGAGTGCAGCCGGATTACCCGTTCCGCCTCATCTGCGCGGCCATCCCGCATCGCTGCGACCATCCGCCGACGCGCCAAAATGGCAACCGAATCCACCCGCGGCCAGTGGTGAAGCGACGCCAGCATTTCCCCGACAAGGTCGGCCATCGCGTCCACCAGAAGCACCATCAGCGGATTGTGCGCTGCGCGGGCGGCCAACCGATAAAAGTCGGTTGCCGGTGCGATCGAAGCCATCTGATCGTGCACTGTCGCGATGCGCAATTCCAGGTCGTCGATGTTGCGGTCGAGCTTGTCAAAGTCATCGCCAGTCGCGCGATCGGTTCCCAGCCGCGCACACTGGCCCAGCAAGGACGCGCGCACTTCGAGCAGGTCGGTGAGCGGCAATCGCCCCAGGGTCAGCATCGCCCGAATGGAAGCCGCTATTCCGTCAGGCCCGCTTTCGCGCACGAAAGCACCACCGTGTGCGCCGCGTTCGAACCGCAGCACGCCTGAAATCTCAAGGCTTCGCAAGGCTTCGCGCACCGCTGATCGCCCGATCCCCAAAGAAACCGCAAGTTCGCGTTCGGCCGGCAGCTTGCTGCCTGTTTTGAGCTGGCCGCTTTTAATCTGCTGCAGAATGTTGGCCTGAACGCTCTCGAATGCCCGTACGGCCTTTGGCATTGCCGAATTTGCGGCCGACGTCCCTGTCATTGGGGGCGGCTGATCAGGACTTGGCAGAGCGGACGATGCCTCACCCAAAAGGGATGCCAGCACATGCTGCAACTCGGCCGCTTCCCTTTTTCCCTCAGTTCCCTCGCCGCCATGGAACGCTCGGCCCCAGGTTGACTGACGTCGGCCCGCTTCCAATAAAGCGTCGATCCCCTCCGCGCTAAGGACGATCACATGCCCACGCTTGTCGCTCGGGTTCTGACGGGAAGCCAGCATCCCAAGTCGTTCCAGGTCGTTGACAATCCGCTGCACCCCCTGCCGCGCAAGGTCAAGCTGGCGCGCAACCCCGGACGTGGTGGCGAATGGCTTGCTCCGGTGCACGGCATCGAGCACTTGCCATCGGGCGCTGGTGAGGCCCAGATCCCGCACCAGATCATCGCGTTTAGCCAGCAGGGCATTGTTCAGCCGGAAAGCCGTGTCGATCAGCGTGTTGAGGTCGCCCGGGTGCGAGGGTGCTGCATTGGCCATGACACAACATTGCCAATCCGCAACATGTTGTCAATTATTAGCTTGCGAAGCTGCCATCCTGTGCCACGTCCAAGTGCCGCATCAGCGCGATGGTTTGCCCGGCCCCAACCCTATACATGGCGGATCACCGCCGCGGATCAGCTAGAATATAGCAGATTTCGCAGAAGGTGCAGATTGATACGGCAGC
>DAICYJ010000163.1 GCA_027311705.1 Novosphingobium sp.
AGCGCCGCGGCAGCGTCGCCGGTCATGCGGTCTGCCTGATCGCGATCCTGCGCGATCCTGGCGAGTTGGCGGTCGATGTCTGCCAGTCTTTGCTCGGCGGCTTCCAACTGCGCGGTGAGGGCGGCCATGCGCTGGCCATGGGCGGAGGAATCCTGCCGCCGATCGAACAGGTCTTCGCGCGCCTGCGCCAATGCGGCGGCGTGGCCGTGCTGGGCGGCTTGCGCGGTTTTGGTGGCTTCCTGTGCGGTAGATACCAGTTCTTCGGCGCGCCTTGCTTCGGCGCGGGCGGTTTCGGCAGCGGCGGCGGCATCGCGCCAGCGGGCGAAAACGAGGCGGCCTTCGGCCACGTTGATCTTGTCGCTGACCGCGCGATAGCGTTCGGCGGCGCGGGCCTGACGGCGCAAAGTGGCGATCTGGGTTTCGAGGCCGGAGAGCATGTCTTCGAGCCGGGCGAGGTTGGTTTCGGTGGCGCGCAGTTTCTGTTCGGCATCGCGGCGACGGACGTGAAGCCCGGCGATGCCGGCGGCATCTTCCAGCATCATGCGGCGTTCGGCGGGCTTGGCGGCGATGACGGCGGCGATGCGGCCCTGGCTGACGAGGGCGGGGCTGTGCGCACCGGTGGCGGCATCGGCGAAGACGAGCGCGACGTCTTTCGCGCGCACATCGCGCCCGTTGACGCGGTAGGCGGAGCCCGCGCCGCGCTCGATCCGGCGCACGACTTCGAGTTCGCCGCCATAAGGCCCGGCGGGATCGGTGCTGGCGGTGAGCATCACTTCGGCAAAAGCGCGCGCCGGGCGGGTGGCGGTGCCGGCGAAGATCACATCGTCCATGCCGCCGCCGCGCAGCGATTTGGCCGAACTTTCACCCATGACCCAGCGGATGGCTTCGAGCAGGTTGGACTTGCCGCAACCGTTGGGGCCGACGACACCGGTGAGGCCGGTTTCAATGCGCAGTTCGGCGGGTTCGACGAAGCTTTTGAAACCGGATAGCTTCAGCCGGCGGAACTGCATGGGCGCGGGGGCGGGCGATTCGGCCACGTCGGGGGCCGGTGGGTTAGCCAGTTCGGGGCGTGGTTCCCCCACCCCTAACCCCTGCCCGCCGGGGAGGGGGACTGCGATGACGTATGCTGATTACAGCCCGGCTCCCCCGCGAACGCGGGGGCCTTGTTCGCGCACGTGCTACCCCGCCTGAGGCCCCCGCCTTCGCGGGGGAGCAGGATGATGGGGTTTGGCGGCACGGGGCAGAAGTTGTGATGCGTCAGCGCGCGCCGGCGTTCTGGAGCATCGGTTCGAGCGTTTCCCAGGTGGCGACTTCGAGGTTCTTGCCGTTGAGGATGAACGACGGCGTGCCGGTGATGTTGTATTCGTCGACCGCCTTTTGCACGCCGTTGGCGAGCGATTCGGCGGTTTTCACGTTGGCGAGGCAGGCATTGGCCTGATCCTTCGCGATACCGCGCGCGGCGAAGAAATCCACCAGCCCGGCCTTGGCACCGAGCATGGCGAACAGGCGCGCATCGGTCATCGTGGCGAGCGCGGGGTCTTTCTGTGCGCCTTCCAGCCCGGTGAAAATGTCTTTCTGATTGGCGAAGACCTGTTCGGTCAGCGGGAAGAACGTATCGGGCGAGCCGCAGCGGGCGAGCATGGCGATTGTGGTATCGAACTTGTCGCGCACGAAATTGCGGAACTCGACGCTGACGCGGCCGCTGGCTACGTAATTGTCGCGCAACTTGGGAAAGCCCTTTTCGGAAAATTCGCCGCAGTGTGGGCAGGTGTACGACGCATACTCGATCAGCTTGAGCGGGGCATCGGGGTTGCCCATGCGGTAGCCGCCTTCGGGGGTGGTGGCGACCACATCGACCCACGCCTTGCCCGCAGGTGGGGCAATGTTGGCAATCGGTGCGCCGGTGGTGACCCCGCCGGCAGCCTCATCCTTTTTTCCACAGGCGGAAAGGCCCAGCGCGAGTGGGAGGGCGAGGGCAAACATGGCGGTGCGGGCAAGCTTCATGGAGTTCTTCCGTCACAATGTGAGGGCCGGGAAGGCGGGATGGCTGTGGTTAGCCGATCCCGTCCGCGGATTGAAGGGGGGCGATGGAAACGGCGGTTACTCCGCAATCAGCGCAGGCGGGCTTCGATCTGGGGCTTGAGTGCATCCCAGCTGAAAGTGCCGGCGAGGACCACGCCATTGAGCTTGAAGCCGGGCGTGCCATTGATGTTGTCGATTTCGACCGCATCCTTGGTGCCCTTGGCCAGCCGGTCGGCCAGCGGCTTGTCTGCCAGGCAGCGATCCACTTGCGCACGGTTGAACCCGCGCTTTTCCATCAGTTCGTACATGTGGAGATCCGAGGCGACATTGCGCATGCCGATGGCGAAGTTGGGATTGACCCAGCGCTGGCGTTGCGCCTCGGTCAGGCTGCCGGCGGTGGCCATCCACTGCGCCTGGCTGCGCAGGATGGCGCTGTGCGTGCCGAAGAACTTCGACGGCGGGCCGCAGCGGGAAAGGAGCGACATGGTGACGTCCAGCCCGTTGCGCAGATAGCTGCGCACTTCGATCGAGCCCTTGCCCGGCGCGATCAGGCCGATGCGCAGTTGGGCATCCGATTCCTGTTCGAAATGGGCGCAGTGTGAGCAGGTGTAGCTGATGTATTCCACCAGCTTTAGCGGCGCATCTGGATTGCCGAGCACGTAGCTGTCGTCGGCCGTCTTGACGACGGTGGCGTTCCAGTTGCGCGCAGCGTTGGAAGGCAGCGGCTTGCCCGCGCCCGCCAGCAGGCCGATGCCGCCCAGCGCGGCGACGAGAAGTCCGATGGTTTTCAACAGCGATCGCATCACGTTCCTGGATTCCCTGCCCTGATATTGATCTGCGTTACTTGCTGGCTTCGCCGAGGCTGCGCGCCAGCGATTCTAGCACCGTGCGCAGCTCCGGATCGCCGATATCGCGCAGGCTGTCTCCCAGTTCCATCGGGATCGGCTTGAGCGAGGGCGGCGCGGCCGGCGCGCGCGGCGTGTTGGACTTTGGTGCCTGAACCTCGCCTTGCCGCAATTTGACGCGGGCGACGGCGCGATAGCCGAAGAAGCGGTTCACCCGGTCGATGATTTCGGGGATCACGTGCTGGATCAGCGGGGCGTGGGCGTGGGTGACGACGAGTTGAAGAATGCCGTCGGACTTTTCGCCCGGTGGAAAGCGGATCGATTCGGGCGCGCAATGGCGGGCATGGGCGACGCCGACGATCTCAGGCCAGCGGGTGACGACCGAGCTTTGCACGAAGCCGAAGCGGCGGAAGGCGGTGCGCCCGATGGCGGGCATCAGGTCTGCGATCTGGCGCGCTTCGCCGCCGCGCGGGCGCTCGTATTCACGCGCCGCTTTGGGTTTGGGCGTGCTGGCCCGTTTGGGTGCCCGTTCGGGTGGGGGCGGATCGCGTTCCATATCGCCTTGCGCCATGCCATAGCGGGGCGATGCAAGCCAGTGCCCAGACCCTCTCCGATACAGGCAATCCATCCGTCGCGGCGATATTGCTCGGCTGGTACGACAGCCATGCCCGGCGCTTGCCGTGGCGGCGCCTGCCGGGGGAGGCGCGGCAGGAGCCTTATCGCGTGTGGCTGTCCGAGGTGATGCTGCAGCAGACGACGGTGGCGGCGGTCGGGCCGTATTACGCGAAGTTTCTGGAGCGGTGGCCTACGGTGCAGGCGCTGGCGGCGGCGGATGACGCCGACGT
The DNA here is from genome assembly GCA_027311705.1 of Novosphingobium sp. GTDB lineage: Bacteria > Pseudomonadota > Alphaproteobacteria > Sphingomonadales > Sphingomonadaceae > Novosphingobium. The sequence goes on from DAICYJ010000163.1 coordinate 3,713, forward strand.
GATGGCGGCGTGGGCGGGGCTGGGATATTATGCACGGGCGCGCAACTTGCTCGCCTGCGCGCGCGAAGTGGCGCGGCTGGGGGACTTTCCAGCCAGCGAGGCGGGGCTGCGGGCCTTGCCGGGGGTGGGCGATTATACAGCCGCTGCGGTGGCCGCGATTGCCTTTGGCGAGCGGGCGGTGGTGGTCGATGCCAACGTGGAGCGCGTGGTGGCGCGGCTGTTTGCCATCGAGGCTCCGCTGCCGGGGGCGAGACCCGCCATTCGCACCGCGACGGCGACGATCACGCCGGACCTGCGCGCGGGCGATTTCGCGCAAGGAATGATGGATCTGGGCGCGACGGTGTGCACGGTGAAGGCTCCGCGCTGCCTGCTGTGCCCGTTGCGCTGGGCCTGCGCGGGGTTTGCGCTGGGCGAACCGGAGCGGCTGCCGGTGAAGGCGGCGAAGAAGGCCAAGCCGGTGCGGCAAGGGCGCGCATTCTGGATCGAGCGCGATGAGCAGGTGTGGCTGGTGCAGCGCGAGGGCAAGGGCATGCTGGGCGGGATGCGGGCCTTGCCCGACGATGGCTGGGCGGCGCGGGCGGACGGGCATGGCGCGCCGCCGGTGGACGGAGAATGGCGGCCGGGCGGGGTGGTGCGGCACTCGTTCACGCATTTCGATCTCGAATTGCAATTGATGCTTTGCGACGGCGGCGATTTGACTAGGTTGCCGCCGGGAGAGTTCTGGCCGGTCGACGCGATGGAGCAGGCGGGCCTGCCGACCGTGTTCGCCAAGGCGGCGCGGCTGGCTTTAGGGAATAGAGAAGGCGCATGATGCAGCACTTGCCAGAACTGGTTTCCCGCCGATCGGTGCTGCGGTCTGCCGCGTGGCTGGGTGCGGGGCTGGCGGGCAGCGCATCCGTGCCGCAATGGGCGCGGGCGAATGCCTTGGCCGAAACGCAGTTTCCGGGTGTGGCACGCTTCATCGCCAACACCGTGGCGCAAGGGCCGCTGCCGGGCGCGGTGGCGGCGCTGGGATGGGGCGAGGCACCAGTGATGGGCATCGCGCGGGGAACGCTTGCCAGGAACGCATCCGCGGCGGTCGATCTCGACAGCCTGTATCGCATCTATTCGATGACCAAGCCCGTTACCGGCATGGCGGCGATGATGCTGATCGACGAGGGCAAGCTGCGGCTGGACCAGCCGATTGCCGACCTGCTGCCGAAATACGCGCAGATGCAGGTGCAGATGACGCCCGATGGCTCGATCACCGAACTGAAGCCGGCGCAGACGCAGATCACCGTGCGCCACTTGCTGACGCACACCGCCGGGCTGGGTTACAGCATCGTGCAGACGGGGCCGTTGAAGGCCGCCTATGAAGCGGCGGGGCTGGTGCCGGGGCGGGTGAGCCGGTTGCCGATGCCGGCGCTGGGAACAGTGCATACTTTGCCCAGCCTTGCCGAATTCGCCGACAAGCTGGCGGACATGCCGCTGCTGTATGAACCGGGCACGCAGTGGAGCTATTCGGTGTCGCTCGATCTGCTGGCGCGGGTGATCGAACTGGCGGCGGGCGTGCCCTATGCCACGTTCCTGCAGGACCGCATCTTTGGCCCGGCGGGGATGACGAGCACATGGTTCCGCGTGCCCGAAGCGCAGGCCGGGCGGCTGACCACGAGCTATGCTGTGTTGAAAGGCACCGCCGTGCCGCTCGATCCGGGCCGGACCTCGGTCTATCTCGATCCGCCGCCGTTTGCCTTTGGCGGGGCGGGGCTGGCTTCGTCGCCGCGCGATTACGACCGGTTCCTGACCATGCTGCTGGGTTACGGCATGATCGGCGGCCGCCGCGTGATGAGCGAGGCGGCGGTGCGGCTGGGCACCAGCAACCTGCTGCCACCGGGCGTGCCGACGACGCATCCATGGCTGAACGGGGCCGGCTTTGGCGCGGGCGGGCGCGTGGGCACGGGCGTCGATGCCGGCACGTTCGGCTGGTCCGGCGCGGCGGGGACGGTGGGCTTTATCAATTATCGCGTGGGGCTGCGCGCCGGGCTGTATGTGCAGTACATGCCCTCCGAAGCGCTGCGGCTGCAGTATGATTTTCCCAAGGCGGTGCTGGGCGACGTGCTCGGCCGGAAGGCGGCATGATGGATACGACGATTGCCTTTGCCGGTTCGGGGCTGGACCGCGCGGACCATGTGCGCAGCGATGCGGACAAGCTCGCCGCGCTGATGAACTGGCGCGCGCGGCTGTTGCTGCTCGATGGGCTGGACCCCGTGATCGGTGAGGATGGGGCGCTGGCGTGGGGCACGCTCGCCGATGCCGATCCGGCGGCGGAGCTGGTGTTCCTGGGGCTGGCCGACGATGGGCGCGGTTGTTTCGCGGCGGTTGCACCCGCGCTGGTGGGCAGCGTTGCGCCGCCCAATCCCCGGCTGTGGCAGGCGATGTCTACCCTGCCGGCGGGCGATCTTGCTACGTATGGCGGGGCGCGCAGTCTGGTTGATTGGCACGCGCGGCACCGGTTCTGCGCCAAGTGCGGGCATGGCACGGTGCTGGCCAAGGGCGGCTGGCAGCGTTCGTGCACCAACGAAGCGTGCAAGGGCGAGCATTTTCCGCGCGTCGATCCGGTGACGATCATGACCGTGGAATGCCAAGGCAAGCTGCTGCTGGGCCGCCAGCCACGCTTTCCGCCGCGCCGCTTTTCCGCGCTGGCCGGGTTCGTGGAGCCGGGCGAATCGGTGGAGGAAGCCGTGGCGCGCGAAATTCACGAGGAAGCGGGCGTGCGGGTGCGCGACATTATGTATGTGGCGAGCCAGCCTTGGCCGTTCCCGTCGTCGCTGATGATCGGCTGCCATGCTTATGCCGATGATCCGGCGATCACCATCGACGTGACCGAGCTGGACGACGCGCAGTGGTTCACGCGCGACGAGGTGGTTTACGCGATGACCGGCGCGGAGGACGGCGCGTTCATCGCGCCTCCGCCGTTTGCGGTGGCGCATCATTTGCTGAAATGGTGGGTGGCGCGGGGGTAGGGTTATAAACCCTCTCCCCTTCAGGGGAGAGGGTTGGGAGAGGGGAATGGCGCAACCGCCCCCTCTCAACTCCGGCTAGTTCGCTGCGCTCTCAAGCCTGCGTATCTCTCCCCTGAAGGGGAGAGAGCGATGTGCGCGACGGCTGGTTTTGGTGGGGTTGGATCTGGAACTGTCCGTCGCAAATTGGTGGGGAGTGCGGATTAACCTGTCGGAGTAAATTGATTGGAAGGCGACGTGCATTATGGCAACCAAGCCAAATGAGTGAGCAAACAATCAGATTATGGCGGCCAGTTGGCCCGGCCGAGCTCGCGTTGATCGAGCGGTCAGGCATGCGGGCGTTTCCGCCTCGGCTGCCTGAGCAGCCAATTTTCTACCCTGTTACGACGGAGGACTACGCAGTAAAAATAGCGAGGGACTGGAATGTCCGCGCCAGTGGCGCGGGTTTCGTCACTCAGTTCGACGTTCTCAAGACATACCTTGATCAGCACGAAGTGCAGGTCGCAGGGGGGAAAACTCACCAAGAGTACTGGATACCGGCGGAGGAAGTAAACGCCTTCAACGATGCCATCGTGGGCAAAATTGAGGTTGTGCGCGAGTTTCGATGATGGCCGCTTTTATGTCACGACGTCCTAACGCAGCCGTCTGGTTGGCCTATTGAATTTGTCCACGCGGCTCAGCCCGTGGGGGACGTTTAGGACTTGGAAGCCAGCGGGAGGTGATGCCGACGGCTGGTGATCGATTTGGATTTCCCACATCGCGGTAAGGACGAACCGGGGTGCAATACTCCCTCAATCCTACCCGTTTGTGCTTCGCAAAAACGGGTAGGGC
>DAICYJ010000196.1 GCA_027311705.1 Novosphingobium sp.
ACGCGGCCGGTGTCGGGATCGGTCCGGGCCTCGCTCCACAAAAGGACGAGGAAGGCCATGAGGCCAATGGCGGCGATTACAGCGAGGGTCGCGTGGTTCCACATCGGCGACCAGCCGAACCATTGCATCGGTGCGCCCAAGGTGCCGATGTTCGCCAGCCAGTGGGCGAGACCGAGCAGTGGGCCCAGCGGCGGGTTGGCGGGCACCATGTCGATCGCCGGGCGGACGGTCCATGCCGAAAACAGCGAGGTGGCGAGCCACAGCAGCGTGCCCGGGATCGACACCGAGCGTTCGCGCCAGCGCAGCCACAGGAAACCGATCGACATGACTCCGAACAGGAAATCGCACAGCGGCAGCAGCGCGTTCAGCAGCGAGGACAGCAGGCGGTGACGCCACAGCACGATGACAAACACCGCGCAGGCGACGCCGAGCGTGAGGCTGCGCGATACGGTGAAGAATTCGAACAGGACGAACTCTGAGCCCGCGATCATCACGCGGTCGACCCGGCGGAACGGCGCGGCGAAAAGGATCGCGGCTTGGGTCAGGCCGGCCAACACGGCGGCGACGAGCGGAAGGGCCAGCGCGGCGCTGCCGAAGGTTTGACCTGTGAACGCGGCGGTCCAGCGCAAGATGGCGTACCACAGCGGCGGATGGCCCTCATAACGCAGGTTGTTCAGCAGATCGGGCCATGTCGGCGACTGGACGGCGATTTGCAGCGCCTGCCATTCATCGAGCCACGGGCGGTGTGTGAAGATCAGTGCGAACTGGAGCGCGAGGACGGCGAGGGCGCTGGCGAGCCACACGGCACGGTTTTCGAACGCGCGGTCGAGCCTGTGGAACAGGTGAACCAGCCGTTGGTCCAACGCGTGCAGGAATGGCGAGGATTGCCGCAGATCGTGGTTGACGATGCGTTTCAGAAATTGCCCGAACTGCCGCATCGTGTTTCCCGCTGGAAGGCCTGCGACGCCTTCTTGCGGAATATGCTTAGCATGCGGTTAACCGCCCGGGTCAGGCATCCTCGTGCACGCGCAACATGGCGAGGCCGGCGGCGCCCATCACCAGCGCAGCGACGAGCATGGTCCATATCGGGTCGGTGGGGAAAAAGCTGCGAATCACGCCGCCCATCACCGTGGCCACCATCAGCTGGGGGATCACGATGAAGAAGTTGAACACGCCGATATAGATGCCGAACTTGCGCGGCGGCAGCACGCGGGTGAGGATCACGTAGGGCATGCCAAGGATCGACGACCACGCGAGGCCAACGAGCGCCATCGGGAACAGCAGCAGCATCTTGTCGCGGATCACCAGCATCAGCGCGAAGGCCAGCGCACCGGCCAGCAGGCAGACCATGTGGGTGCGGGCATTGCCGATGCGGCGCGCGAGAACAGGCAGCAGGAAGGCGGCGAGCGCAGCAACGCCGTTGTAGAACGCGAACATCACGCCGACCCAGTCTGCCCCTTCGTTATACGCGGCGCTGGTGGTGTCGGTGGAATGGAACACCATCTGCGTGACGACGGGCGTGGTGTAGATCCACATGATGAACAGCGCGGTCCAGGTGAAGAACTGGACGAGAGCGAGCTGCTTCATCTGCACCGGCATCTGCGCCAGATCGCTGATGATGTGAGCCAGTGCGCCGTTTGATCGGCGGGCGCGCACCGAAATCTGGATCGCGCCGAATGCTGCAAGGCCCGCGCCCAGAACATAGAGCTGCTTGTCCAGCTCGGCGAGCGCCACGAGTGTGAGCAGGGCGGCGCCCGCCGCGATCCACAACGGGCCGCGATCGGGATAGGACAGCGCTTCTTGTTCCGGTGCCTCTTCAGGCTGTCCATCGAAGCCGGCGAGTTCGGCTGGGCTGTATTCGCGCACGCGCCACGATGTCCACGCGACGGCCAGAATAATCGCCACGGCGCCGAGGTAAAAGCTGTAGCGCACCGAAGGCGGGACCACGCCTTCGGGGGCGGTATTGGCGATGCCGAGCGCATTGAACGCGGCGGGGGCAAGGCTGCCGATCACCGCGCCCGCGCCGATGAAGCAGGTTTGCAAGGCGAAGCCCTGCGCGCGCTGGTCACGCGGGGTCATGTCGCCGACGAAGGCGCGGAAGGGTTCCATCGCCACGTTGAGCGAGGCATCGAGCATCCACAGGAAGGCGGCGGCGAGCAGGAGCAGGCTGGCATTGGGCAGGCCGATCAGCGCGAGGCCGGCAAGCAATGCGCCCGCGAGGAAATAGGGGCGGCGGCGGCCGAAACGGCCCCAGGTGCGATCGGAATAGTGGCCGATCAGTGGCTGTACGAGCAGGCCGGTAACCGGTCCGGCGATCCACAGGAAAGCGAGATCGTCTACGCTGCTGCCCAGCGACTGGAAAATGCGGCTGACGTTGGCGTTCTGGAGCGCGAAGGCGAGTTGAATGCCGAAAAAGCCGAAGCTGGTGTTCCACAGGCCCCAGAAGGTTTGCGGGGGCTTATCCCGTGCTTGCGCAGTGCTTGCCATCTTCGGCCTCTCGCCCATCATTGGCCCCTGCCCATCATCTGGTGGGTGCCAGATTGTGGCGTCCGCCGTCGCATGCCGGGGCGGGGCGGGCAATTGCGCTGCATACGAATACCGAACGCATGTTGCGCAGCATCAGCCCCCCGTGCTGCCGCGCACGACCAGCCGGGTGGGCAAGATCGTGGGCGGAGGCGGGCGGTCCTCCACTTGTGCCATGACCGAGCCGACCAGCGCTTCGCCCGCGTGCCGCATGTCCTGCATCACGGTGGTGAGCGGGGGTGTGGTGAAGCTGGCGGCGGGGATATCGTCGAAGCCGACGATGGCGACATCGCCCGGAACAGAAAGGCCCGCCTGCGCCAGCGCGCGCATGGCGCCGATGGCGATGAGGTCGCTGGCGGCGAAGATTGCGTCGAACGGGTGGCCGCTCTCGAGCAGGGCGCGGCAAGCGTTGTAGCCCGATTCCTCGGATGATATGGCATCGAACAGCAGGCCCGTATCTGCTTCCAGCCCGGCCGTTTCGATGGCGCGAACAAGGCCGTCATAGCGTTTGCTGAATTCCGGGTAGTGAACGTCTGCTTGACCCAGGAACGCAATCTTGCGGCGGCCGCGCGCCAGCAGGTGTTCGCCCGCAAGCCGCCCGGCACCGAAATTGTCCGAACCGACCGTGGCCCCAATGGCGCTGTCTTCCACCGAGCCCCAGCGCACGAAATGCGTGCCGCTGCGGATCAGTTGGCGCAGGCGGTTTTCATAGAGGGTGTAGTCGCCGTAGCCGAGCAGGATCAGCCCATCGGCGCGGTGCGCTTCCTGATAGCGCTTGTGCCAATCGTCGTCGAGCCGCTGGAACGAGATCAGCAGGTCCAGGCTGCGTGCGGCGCAATGGCGGGTGATCGAGCCGAGCATGGCGAGGAAGAATGGATTGATGTTCGATTCATCGGGCGTGGGATCTTCGAAGAACAGCAACGCCAAAGTGTTCGAGCGTTGCGAGCGCAGCGACGAGGCGTTCTTGTCGACGGTGTAGTCAAGCTGGCGGGCAATGGCCTCGATTTTTTGCCGCGTCGCAAGGCTGACGGACTTGCTGCCGCGCAACGCGCGGCTGACCGTCGGCTGCGAAACGCCGGCAAGGTAGGCGATATCGAAGCTCGTAGGCTTGTTGGATGGCCTTCTGCCCATGTGCAATTCCTGTCCCCCGCCCGGCGTATTCCCGTGGTCGGAACACCTAGGCTACGCATAATATTGTTTCCATGCAATGGAGGCCCTGGGAGCAACTTGCATTCTGAACCGAAATTTCTGGAAAGACCGGCGGGCACGGCCATTCTCGAAGTTTCAACAGAAACTATCTCGCGCATAGTATACGTATGCCATATTCGCTCCGGCGCTCGACACGCCTAATCCCCATTCCAGCAGAGCCCAGCCGCGACCCGTTTCGCCGTGGCGGCATCTGCAGTTTGCCGGCGACGCCGGATCGGGATTCAGGCCGGCCAACGGCCGGTGGGGGAGTGGAAAGTCACCATGGCATATCAGGTATTTTCGGCGGGCCGTCTGGGTTGCTCGCTGCTCGCGCTGACGGTTGCGCTCGGCGGAGCGCAGGTGTTCGCGCAGGAAGCGCCGCAGGCTGCGCAGGCCGAAGCTACGGCTGCCGATGAAGGCGGCATCGTGGTTACCGGCATTCGCGCCTCGCTTGATGCTGCCGCTGCGCTGAAGCGCCGCACGCCGACCATCGTGGAATCGATATCGGCCGAAGACATTGGCAAGCTGCCCGACGTTTCCATTGCAGACTCGCTTGCACGCCTGCCCGGCGTGACCGCGCAGCGCCTTGAAGGCCGCGACCAGCGCCTTTCGATCCGTGGCCTTGGCCCCGATTTCGGCACCACGTTGCTGAACGGGCGCGAGCAAGTGACCGTGGGCGACAACCGCGGCGTGGAATACGATCAGTATCCGTCGGAATTCTTCCGGAACGTGGTGGTTCACAAGGCGGCCAATGCCTCGCTGATCGCGGCGGGCATTTCGGGCACAGTCGACTTGCGCATGCTGCGCCCGCTTTCGCAGCGCGACCGCATTGTGGCGGTGCAGGTGCGCGGCCAGATGAACGGCATCAAGGCGCTGAACCCGGATTCCAGCCGCTTTGGCTATCGCGCCTCTGCTGCCTATGTCGACAAGTTTGCCGATGACACCTTGGGCATCGCCATCGGCCTTTCGGCGACCGACGCACCTTCGCAAAACGAGCGCTATAATGCCTGGGGCTTCCCCAATGAGGACCAGGCCGGCAAAAACCTGTTCCTGGGCGGTGCCAAGCCCTACGTCCAGTCGAACAAGCTGAAGCGTTATGGCGCGGTGGGCACGCTGGAATGGCAGCCGAGCGACACGATCCACTCGACGCTGGACGTGCTCTATTCGAAGTTCAAGGAAACCCAGAAGCTGCGCGGGATCGAATTCCCCATCGCGCCGCAGTGGGGTTCGGGCGCCACGGTGCAGCCGGGCTACACGGTGAGCGACGGCCTGGTGACCGACGCGGTGGTGACCGGCGTGCACGCCGTGCAGCGCAACGATCTGAACGAGCGCGAAGCCGATAACCTGTCGATCGGCTGGAACACCGTGTTCGGAATCGGCGACAAGACGCACCTGACCCTCGACGCCAGCTATAGCCATGCCAAGCGCACCGACTTTCTGCTCGAAACCTATTCGGGCACCGGTTATCAGACGGCGGGCGCGGCGGACACGCTGCACATCAGCCAGAACAGCAACGGCACGTTCAACATCGTGCCGACGCTCGATTATGCCGACAGCAGCCTGTTCGGCCTGACCGATCCGCGCGGCTGGGGCTATAACGGCACCAGCGCGGTGGTGCAGGCGGGCTTCCTCAACAAGCCGCAGTTCAAGGATGACCTGCTTTCGCTGCGCGCCAGCCTGGATGGCGAATTCGTGAACGCCGGCCCGATCAAGGGCTGGGAAGTGGGCGCAAACTATAGCTATCGCAAGAAAACGTCGAACTTCCTGTCGTACTTCCTGTGCCCCAAGGGCACGGGCACGAACTGCACCGTTTCGAGCGGGACGACCACGTTCGCGCCAATCCCGCAGGGCGCCATCGTCGGCAAGGTTCCGTTGGCGTACCTTGGCGTGCCGCAGATGCTCGCGCTCGATCCGCTGTACCTTTACAACAATTCGCTCCAGTCGGTTTTCGATAACCGCCCGGTTTCGCTGGTCCGCGATAACACGGTGACCGAAAAGGTCTGGACCGGATATGTCCAGATCAACCTCGACGGCGATGTCGGCAATATGCCGCTGACGGGTTCGATCGGCGTGCAGGCGGTCTACACCGATCAAAGCTCGAACGGGTCGATCTCGAACTTCGATGCCGCGACGGGCACCGTGACGGTGGTTCCCGCATCGGGCGGGGACAAGTTCTGGAACGTGCTGCCCAGCGCCAACTTTGCGCTGGAAGTGGCCCCGGCAACGTATGTGAAGCTGGCTGGCTCGATCGCCATGGTCCGCCCGCGCCTTGATCAGGAGCGCGTGAATCAGGAACTCGGCCTGAACTTCACCAACCTCGGTTCGAACGATCCGACCCGGCCGTTCTTCTCGTCGAACGGCGGCAACCCACTGTTGAGGCCCTATCGCTCGGTGAATGCCGATCTTTCGGTGGAGCACTATTTCGCCAAGGGCGGCTACATTTCAGCAGCAGCCTATTACAAGCGGCTGACCAACTTCGTCGATCCCAACAATGCCTTCCCCTATGACTTCGCCGCCTATGCCGCGACCCTGCCGGCGGCGATCCAGCAGCAGCTGACAACGACCATCGGTGTGGTCAAGGCACCCGGAAACACCGGACGCGGCAGCCTGAAGGGCGTCGAAGCGACGATTTCCCTGCCGTTCTCGGTGCTCAGTTCGGCGCTGGAAGGCTTCGGATTTTACGGGAGCGCTTCGTACACCGACAGCAAGATTGTGCTCGATAGCGATCCGGCCAATTCGATCACCCTGCCGGGCCTTTCAGACTGGGTTGCGAACTCGTCGGTCTATTTCGAAAAGAACGGCTTCCAGGTGCGCGCGAGCTATCGTTACCGCTCGAAGTTTCTGGCCGAAGTTGCCGGTCTTTCGGCCAACCCGACGTATCGCACCGCGAAACCCGAAGGCATTCTCGATGCGCAAATCGGGTATGAATTCCAGCCGGGTTCTGCACTGGCAGGGCTTTCGATCCTGCTTCAGGCGAAGAACCTGACCGATCGTCCGTTCATCACGTATGAGAGCAACGACCCGCGCCGGGTGATCGATTACCAGCGCTATGGCCGGGATTACTACGTCGGCCTCAGCTACAAGTTCTGAGGACCGGGTCGCCGTCCGGGCGGATCGCTTGATCTGCCCGGACGAATTCCCGATACGTTTCCTGTAAACTTGGGAGTGCGGTTGCGATGAATCCGGTTGAACCGCTCTCTATCGTCATCGTCGGCGGGGGCACCGCAGGCTGGATGACGGCGGCCGCGTTCGGTCATTTCCTCGATGAAGGTTTCAGCGTCCGTCTGGTGGAATCCGAAGCCATCGGTACCATCGGCGTGGGCGAGGCGACGATCCCGCAGATCCGCATGTTCAATCAGGCGCTGGGCATCGACGAGGACGCGTTTATCCGCGCGACGCAGGCGACGTTCAAGCTGGGCATCGAATTCGTCGACTGGCTGACGCCCGGCAGCCATTACATGCATGCCTTTGGCGATGTGGGTCGCGACGTGGGCCTGTGCGGGTTCCGGCATTACTGGTCGCGCGCGGCACGGCTGGGGCTGGCGGGGCCGGTGGGCGATTACTGCCTGAACGACATTGCGGCCAAACTGGGCCGGATGCACCGCGGCGCGCCCAAAACGCCACACAACGTGCCGGAAATGCCGCACGCCTTCCATTTCGACGCCGGGCTTTATGCTGCGTTCCTGCGCGAATTTGCCGAAGCGCGGGGCGTGGTGCGCCATGAAGGCATGGTGGCCGAAGTGCGCCGCGACGGGCTTTCGGGCGATGTGACCGGGCTGCGCATGGCATCGGGCGAGACTATTTCGGGTGACCTGTTCATCGATTGCTCCGGTATGCGTGCGCTCTTGATAGGCGATGCATTGGGCAGCGGGTACGAGGATTGGACGCATTGGCTGCCGTGCGACCGCGCGCTGGCGGTGCAGAGCGAGCGAGTGGCGGATTTCACGCCTTATACCCGTGCCACCGCGCATACGGCAGGCTGGCAATGGCGCATTCCGTTGCAGCATCGAACCGGGAACGGGCGCGTATATTGCAGTGCTTTCACCAGCGATGACGACGCGGCGGAAAGCCTGCTGGCGCATCTGGATTCGCCGGCGCTGATGGTGCCGCGCCCGATCCGGTTCACCACCGGGCGGCGCAAGGAAGCTTGGCGCAACAACGTGATCGCCATCGGGCTTTCGAGCGGGTTTCTGGAACCGCTGGAATCGACATCGATCCATCTTATCCAGTCGGCGATTTCGCGCGTGCTGAAATTCATGCCCGGCAAAGTGCAGGCGCAGGCTGACCGCGATGAGTACAACCGCCAGTTCACCTTCGAGATGGAGCGGATCCGCGATTTCATCATGCTCCATTATACTCTCAACGAGCGGGACGAGCCGTTCTGGCGGGCATGCCGCGACATGCAATTGCCCGATAGTCTGGCCGCCAAGATCGAACTGTTCCGCGCCAACGGGCACATCTTTCGCGAAGGTGATGACCTGTTCGGCGAGGTCGCGTGGTTTCAGGTGATGGCGGGGCAGGGGATCACGCCAGCCGGTAGTCATGCCTTGGCCGATACGATCGATCCGGATGATCTAAAGGGCTATCTGGAAACACTGAACGCGCTTTATGTGCGCGAGGCGCAGCGATATCCTGATCATGCGGAATTCATCGCGCGGCATTGCGCGGCGACTGCCGTTTCCGAAGGTGTGCCGGCATGAAGCTGCGCGCCCTCGTGCTCCCGATGCTCCTCGCCGCCGGGTCCCTCCCTGCTGCGGCGCAGGCGTATCGGGAGCGACCCGCTGCCGGCGAGACGGTGTACTTCCTGCTGCCCGACCGGTTTGAAAACGGCGATGCGAAGAACGATCGCGGCGGCATCAGGGGTGACCGGCTGAAGACAGGGTTCGATCCGGCGGCCAAGGGGTTTTATCACGGCGGCGATATCAAGGGGCTGATTGCGCGGCTCGATTATCTGCAAGGCATGGGCGTGACGGCGATCTGGGTCGGGCCGATTTTCAAGAACAAGCCGGTGCAGGGCGAACCGGGACAGGAAAGCGCCGGGTATCACGGCTACTGGATCACAGATTTCACGACGGTCGATCCGCATCTTGGCACCAATGCCGATTTCAAGGCGCTGGTCGATGCCGCGCATGGGCGTGGCATGAAGGTCTACATGGACATCATCGCCAACCACACGGCGGACGTGATCGATTACCGTGAGGGCAAGGCCAATGGCTATGCCTATCGCGGCCGAGCCGACTATCCATATTCGCGCAAAGGTGCGCAGGCGATCAATCCGGGCTTTGGTGGAGATCAAGAATCCAGCGCGGTGAATTTCGCGCGGCTATCCGATCCCACTTATGCCTACACGCCGTTCGTGGCCAAGGGCGACGAGCAGGTGAAAGTGCCGGACTGGCTGAACGATCCGCTGCTCTACCACAACCGCGGCAATTCGACGTTCTATGGTGAAAGCGGGCGGTTCGGCGATTTTGCCGGATTGGACGATCTGTTCACCGAAAATCCCACGGTGCGCGATGGGATGATCGCGATTTATCGCGGCTGGATCGAACGGTTCGGCATTGATGGCTATCGGATCGATACTGCGCGCCATGTCGAGCCGGGGTTCTGGAAGGTATTTATTCCGGCGATGCTGGAAACGGCGAAACAGCGCGGTATTCCCAATTTCACCATCTTCGGCGAAGTGGCGCACGAGGGGCCGGACAGCGGATATATTGCGCAATATACCCGGCGCGATGGATACCCGGCGGTGCTCGATTTCGCGTTTCAAGGCGGAGTTCGGGCCGTGCTGGGCAAAGGGCAGGGCACCCGCGTGCTGACCGACATGTTCGATGGCGACGTGCTGTACGAAGGCGGCGAGGCGGCGGCGCTGGCGCTGCCGACGTTCCTGGGCAACCACGACATGGGCCGCTTTTCAACGCTGGTACGGCAAGACAAGCCCGGCATTTCGAACAAGGAACTTTTCGACCGGGTCGCGCTGGGTCACACCATGCTAATGACCTTGCGCGGCTCCCCCGTGATCTATTCCGGCGACGAACAGGGCTTCGTGGGCGACGGCAACGATCAGGACGCGCGCGAGGATATGTTTGCCAGCAGAGTGGCGAGCTATAACGACAACGCGCTGCTGGGCACCGAACGCACGACGGCGACTGCCAGCTTTGACGCGGCGGCCCCGCTGTACAAGTTGATCGGCACGTTGGCGGCGCTTCGCAAGGCGCATCCAGCTTTGGCGCGCGGGCGGCAGGTGGCGCGCGGCGATAGCGAGACGCCGGGCCTGTTCAGCGTATCCCGGTTCGATCCTGCAACGGACACCGAGTACCTGATCGCCTTCAACACGTCCGAAAAGCCGATCCGCGCGGCGAGCGTGATCGGCACCAGCGCGGTAAGACTTGAAACCTTGTTCGGGCAATGCCCTGCGCACGTATCCGCTCCCGGTTCCGTCATGCTGGAACTACCCGCCTTTGGCAGCGCGGTCTGCCGTGTCGCTTCATCTTCGGAAACCACAGGTCAATGACGCAATCCCGATCCCACAACCTTGCTCCAGCGGCCGTTGTCGAACCCGCCCCGTGGTGGCGCGGGGCGGCGATTTACCAGATCTATCCGCGCAGCTTTTGCGATTCCAACGGCGATGGCGTGGGCGATCTCGCCGGCATCACCTCGCGGCTGGAGCATGTGGCCAAGCTGGGCGTGGATGCCATCTGGATCTCGCCGTTCTTCACCTCGCCGATGCGTGATTTCGGTTATGACGTGGCCGATTATTGCGATGTCGATCCGATTTTCGGCACGCTGGAAGACTTCGACCGGCTGGTGGCGCGGGCGCACGAACTGGGCCTAAAAGTCACCATCGACCAGGTCTATGCCCACACCAGCGACCTGCACCCGTGGTTCGAGGCGAGCCGCCAGTCGCGCGACAACGATTTTGCTGACTGGTATGTTTGGGAAGATCCCAAGCCGGACGGTTCGCCGCCCAGCAACTGGCAATCGGTGTTCGGTGGCCCCGCGTGGACGTGGGACGCGCGGCGGTGCCAGTATTACCTGCACAACTTCCTGGCGTCGCAGCCGCAGATGAACGCGCACAACCCGGCGGTGCAGGATGCGCTGCTGGGGGTGATGAAGTTCTGGCTGGATCGCGGGGTGGATGGCTTCCGCATCGATGCACTGAACTTCCTGATGCACGACCCTGAATTGCGCGATAATCCGCCGGCCCCCTATGACGGTCGGCGGCGGACGCGGCCGTTCGATTTCCAGCTCAAGATATACAACCAGTCGCACCCCGGCATCGTGCCGTTCATCGAGCGTCTGCGCGGGCTATGTGACGAATATGGCGCGGTGTTCACCGTCGCCGAAGTCGGCGGCGATCTGGCCGAAACCGAGATGAAGGATTTCACGGCGGGCGAGGGGCGGCTGAACAGCGCCTATGGCTTCGACTTCCTTTATGCGCCCGAACTCACGCCCGCCTTTGTGCGTGACGTGCTGGCTAAGTGGCCGGGCGAGCTGGGCGAAGGGTGGCCCACGTGGGCGTTCGAAAACCACGATGCGCCGCGTGCCCTTTCGCGCTGGTGCGCGCCGGAAGATGCGGATGCGTTCGGGCGGATGAAAGCCGTGCTGTTTGCGGCGCTGCGCGGGAATATCATCATCTATCAGGGCGAGGAGCTTGGCCTCACGCAGGTCGATATCCCGTTCGAGCAATTGCAAGACCCGGAAGCCATCGCCAACTGGCCGCTGACGCTTTCGCGTGATGGCGCGCGCACGCCGATGCCGTGGGCGGCGCAGGCGGAGCAGGGAGGGTTTACGAGTGGCACGCCGTGGTTACCGGTGGGGGCCGAAAACCTGGCTCGTGCAGTGGATCGGCAGCAAGCTGATCCGCATTCGCTTCTGAAACTGACCACCCAAATGCTGCGTCTTCGCCGCGAGAACGACGCGCTGCGGATGGGTGATTTCATGGTGCTCCATGCCGACGAAAACGTGTTGGTAATTCGCCGCACGTACGGTATGCAAACGATTGTAGGAATCTTCAATCTCGCCGCGCGGCCTGTCGGCTGGCCGCAGATCGACTGGCTTGAAGGGGCGCCTGCACAAGGATCGGTGCTCGTCGCCGTAAACGGCGCGGAGTTCGGGCATTTGCCCGCCCACGCCGCAATAATGATCCAAGAGAGGTAATAATGCGCATCATCACCGCTTTCGCAGCGCCGCTGGCGCTGACCCTTTCGTGCGCCCTTTCGGCGCAGGCCCAAGCGCAGTCGGCCCCGGCGGATGTCACCGCCGCTTCGCCTGACGGCAGCCTTGTTCTTACGGTGAAAACCGACAACGACGGCCATGCGATCTATTCGCTGTCGCGCAAGGGCAAGCTGCTGATCGGATCGTCGTGGCTAGGGTTCATTCTCAGCGACAAGATCGGAATGCAGCGCGGTTTCCGCATCGTCGGTTCGGAAACGGCCTCCGCCA
>DAICYJ010000208.1 GCA_027311705.1 Novosphingobium sp.
CCCCGTCGCCGCCCGCTGGGCCGCCACCTGGCGCGCCGAAGGGATCGACCCCTCGCATCTGGTCAGCGAGACGGGGCGGGCTTGAGGTTGGGGTTGCGTGTGGCGCGCGATGGCGGCTTTTGCGGGCGCTGAACTGAAAGCTGCCGTTCCGGACACGACACCATAGCTGCCATATCCAAATCTCAAGTGAGCCATCTCATGCGCGGCTCAGCCTTGGCAAGCTCGATGCTTTTTAGGTCTTTTTCCGAAATGTCGATAATGTGGTGCGGAGCAAACGGTATTTCCGTCCCGAGCCAAAATTCGTCATTTTCGGCAATCGAAGATGGTTCGTTGTCGAGAACCCCAAGATACCCGCTCGGTGTTCGTTCTCGAACCAGCACCCACATGCGTTCGACTGCAACCGGTTCTGCTACATCGTCGACACTAATCTGGAAAATCAGCTTCGCCAAATCCCCCGGTTCAAGGCTTTCGCGCTGTTGCAGATCGGGTATCCAAAAGGTTGTTGGTGCATTCGCGTGATATTGTTCGCCATTTTCGAGGCACCACCCGTCACTATCTAACTCTGGTTCACGCATGAGGTGATGTTAGCTATCTGGTTTATGTCCGCAACCCACGAAAATTCCGTCATTCCAGCGCGAATTGCGCGTCCCCAAAAGCGGCCATTCCCAACATCGATGGATTCCAGCCTCATCGGATCGGTTGATGCTTGAACCACCACCGGTTCCAAGCCCAACCTCACCCCAAACCCGCCCATCCTGAGCCTGTCGAAGGACCGTCCTTCCCTTCGCGCCTCCCCGCGTCACGCCCGCACAAACTCGAAACCGGACCCACTTGGCCAAGACGGGGCGTGCCGATCCCCCATATCCCACCACCTGCTCCCCCGCGAAGGCGGGGGCCTCAGGCCGGGTGGCGCGCGCCGGGCCGAGGCCCCCGCCTTCGCGGGGGAGCAACACACGTTTCAAAGCAGCGCGGTTGCCCGCTCGAACCTGCCCGAAAGAGCCCCTTGCCAACCAACCCCGCTCCCACCCGCTACCACACGCTCGATGGCATTCGCGGCATCGCGGCGCTGCTCGTCGCGGCCTATCATTTCAGTTACCAGTTCGGGTCGCCGCCGTTTCCGGGCTTCCTCGCGGTCGATCTGTTCTTCGTGCTCAGCGGCTTCGTCATCGCGCTGAACTATGAAGGCCGGCTTGCGCAGGGCCTCTCCGCCGCCGCCTTTATGCGTCTGCGCGTAATGCGGCTCTATCCGCTCTATCTGGTCGGCTGGGCCATCGGCTTCGCCAAACTCGCCGCGCGCACCGCTGCGGGGGCGGACGGTGCCATGCCCGCAGCGGTGCTCGTCAAGGTGGCGCTGCTCAACGCCCTCGTTCTTCCCGCGTTCGGCGGTGAGGAACTGTTCCCCGTCAATGGCCCCGGCTGGTCGCTGTTCTTCGAATTCGCCATCAACCTCGTGTTCGCGCTCATGCTGTTCCGGCTGAGCAGCGCGGTGCTCGTCGCCATCGCCGCAGGTTCGCTTGCCATCCTCGGTTGGCTGGTCGCCCCGCCAGATCTGTTCAACATGGGCTGGAACGATGCGACCTTCGCCGGCGGCGTGGCCCGCACGGTATTCTCGTTCTGCGCGGGCATCCTGATCTGGCGCAACTGCGCCACGGCCCCGCAAAGGTCGGTCACTTGGCTGTGCCTGCTGCCCGTCGCCGGGGCGGTGCTGGCCATTGCCCTGCAAATCCACGGGTCGGCGGCCTTCTGGCGCGAATGGTCGGTGGCGCTGATCGCCTTCCCGGCCATCGTGTGGCTCGGCATCCGCTGGGAGGCGCCGCCGCAGCTGCGCCCCACGTTCGACTGGCTGGGCGCGCTATCCTACCCGGTCTATATCATCCACATCCCGCTGATCTTCGCAGGCCGCATCGTGCTGAACACGCTGCACCTGCCGCCGCCGCTGGCCACAGCCGCCTACCTCGCCATCGTCGCCATCGCCGCCGTGCCGCTGGTCCTGCTCGATCGGCGCGTCGCCCGGTTCCTGCGGGCAAAGCCTCCCGCAGCGGCGGCTCAGCCCGCCTGAAGCCGGCGCAACGCTTCATCCCTGCCGATCAAAGGCAGCAACTGGCCCATGTCCGGCCCGTGGTCCATGCCAGTCAGCGCCTGCCGCAATGGCATGAACAGCGTCTTGCCCTTGCGCCCGGTCGCGGCCTTCAGCGCCTCGGTCAGCCCACGCCAAGGCTCGGCAGTCCAGTCCAGTGCGGCGGCCAAGTCCGCCGCCACATGGAGAAACCCGCGCGTTTCGTCATCGAACTCCGGTGCCGTCACCGGCCCGGTAATCACCTGCCACCAATCCGCCGCCTCGCCGATATGCGCCAGATTGGGCCGGATCGCCTCCCACGCCGCTTCGCCCATGCCTTCGGGCAACAGGTGCGCCACCCGCGCGAACGGCAGGTGATGGACGATGGCCGCATTCACCCGGTGCAGCTCCACCTCGTCGAACCGCGCCGGCGCCCGGCCAAACCGGCCCAGGTCGAAACTGGCCGCCAATGCCCCGGCATCCAGCGAAGCATCCACCGGGTCAGAAGTGCCCAGCCGCGCCAGCAAAGCCACCAGCGCCTCCGGCTCGATCCCCGCCTCACGCAGTTCCGCCACGCCCAGCGACCCCAGCCGCTTCGAAAGCTTGCCTTCCGCCCCGGTCAGCAACGCCTCATGCGCAAAGCGCGGCGGCTCGGCCCCCAGCGCAGTGAACATCTGCACTTGCGTCGCCGTGTTGGAGACGTGGTCCTCGCCGCGCAACACATCGGTCACGCCCATTTCCACATCGTCGATGGCGCTGGGCAACATATAAAGCCACGAACCATCGGCCCGCCGCACCACCGGATCGGACATCTGCTTCGGATCGAACGACTGGCTCCCACGAATTCCATCGGTCCAAGTGATCGGCGCGTCATGATCGAGCAGGAACCGCCAGTGCGGCTTCTCCCCCGCTGCCGCCTTCGCCGCATGGTCCGCCTCGCTCAGCGCCAGCGCCGCCCGGTCATAGATCGGCGGCAGGCCCCGCCCCAGCAGCACCTTGCGCCTCAGGTCCAGTTCCTGCGAAGTTTCATAACAGCGATAAAGCCGCCCCGCCGCGACCAGCTTTTCAAAGGCAGCCTCGTAAATCGCGAACCGCGCAGATTGCCGCTCTTCGCCATCGGGATGCAGGCCCAACCACGAAAGGTCGGCCCGGATCGCATCGACAAACTCCACCCGGCTGCGCGCCGCGTCGGTATCGTCGATGCGCAGCAGAAACTTTCCGCCAGCCTGTTTCGCCAACAGCCAGTTGTGCAGCGCCGTGCGAATATTTCCGACATGGAGCTGCCCGGTGGGGGAGGGGGCGAAGCGGGTGACGACAGGTTTGACGGGTTCAGCCATGCAAAGCCCTATAACGTGCCCTGCGCATCAGGCTAGGTGCGGTTAGGTGTCGTTAGGTGTCGTTAGGTGCCGTTAAGGTCGTGCGCTGTCAGCAGCAGCGCGGTGGCGTGGACGGCGGCCGAAAACAGCGCTTCGTGGCGCTCGATGGGGACGAAACCCTCGATAGCGCGGGCGAATTCGTCCCGGTCCGCAGCCATGGCCGCCCGCGTCATATGCGCCAATGTCGCCTCGTCGCCGGTCATCGCCAGGCAGCACGGGCGGTTGACCATGAACGGTTCGGGCCAGCAATGCTTCACCGTCCGCACCAGCCCATCGACCGCACAGGCCGCCTCCACGCTGCGATAGCGGGCGGCAAGATCGGGCACCGGATCGCGTCCGGCTCGGTCGAATGCGGCGCACAGACGGATCGCCATGACCACGTGAAGGCCCGTAATGGACAGCCCGCGCATATCCTGCGGCCGTGCCAAAGCTTTGATTTGGCTATGAAGATTGGCTTGGGCATTGGACGGTTGCATGCGACGCTCCCATTGTTGCGAACGAATCGCAACTTACGGAAGTGCCGCAGACAGTCAATGCGAATCGTTCGCAATAAGGATCAGGCCGTCCTGAACCCATGCGTAATCGGATAGCGCCGGTCCCGCCCGAAGTTGCGCATACCCAGCTTCACCCCCGGCGGGGCCTGCCGCCGCTTGTATTCCGCCACATGCAGCAACCGCTCGATCCGCACCACGGTGGCCCGGTCATGCCCGTCGGCCACAACCTGATCGACGCTCTTTTCATGCTCCACCAGCCCCAGCAGGATGCCGTCGAGCACGTCATAAGGCGGCAGCGAATCCGAATCTTTCTGGTCCGGGCGCAGTTCGGCGCTTGGCGGCTTGGTGATGATCCGTTCCGGCATCACCGGCCCGTCCGGACCCAGCCCAATCCTCGGCCGCTTGCGATTGCGCCATTCGGAAATGGCGAAAACAGTGGTTTTATAGGCGTCTTTCAACGGGTTATAGCCCCCGTTCATGTCGCCGTAGATCGTCGCATAGCCGACGCTCATCTCGCTTTTGTTCCCGGTCGTCACCAGCATAGGGCCGAACTTGTTCGACAGCGCCATCAGCGTTGTTCCGCGAATCCGCGATTGCAGGTTCTCTTCGGTCAGGTCCGGATCGCGCCCGACGAACGATGGCGCGAGCATTTCGGCAAAGCCATCGACCGCCGGCGAAATGCCGATGGTATCCAGCCGGCAACCGATCATCTGCGCGCAACCGGCGGCATCCTCCAGGCTTTCCGCGCTGGTATAGCGGCTGGGCATCATCACGCACCACACCCGATCCGGCCCCAGTGCATCGGCGGCAATGGCGGCGCAGATCGCGGAATCGATGCCGCCCGAAAGCCCCAGGACGACGCCGGGAAAACGGTTCTTTTCAACATAATCGCGCAGCGCCAGCACCATCGCGCAATAGATGTCTTCGGGATGTTCGGCCAAAGTCGCCACATCGCCCGGCCCGCAGCGCCAGCGATGGCCGCTGCCGTGCGGAACGCGGGTCCACACCGTATCGACCACCGCCTCTTCCCAATCGGGCATCTGCACCCACACCGCGCCTTCGGGGCCGACGACGAAGCTGGCCCCGTCGAACACCACCTCGTCCTGCCCGCCAACGCGGTTCAGATAGGCGAGCGGTATGCCAGTATCGATCGCCCGGCGCTTGGCCACGCCGTCGATCCGCATCACGTCCTTGTCAATCTCATAGGGGCTGCCGTTGACGCAGATGAAGATTTCCGCGCCGAGTTCCGCCAGATGGCGGCAGACGTCGGGCTGCCAGATATCCTCGCAGATCGGCAGGCCGATCATCGCGCCCTTGAACAGCACGGGTTCTGGCAGCGGACCGGGCAGGAAATAGCGCTTTTCATCGAACGTGCCGTAGTTCGGCAGTTCCACCTTGAACCGCGTCGCCGCCACGCGTCCGCCCTCGAGCAGGGCCACACCGTTGTGCAGCGCCCCATCACGCACGAACACTGAGCCGACCAGCATGGCCGGCCCACCATCGGCCGTCACCGCCGCCATGCGCTGCAATTCCTCTGCCGCGCGTTCGATCAGCGCAGGCTTCAGGATCAGGTCTTCGGGTGGATAGCCGATCAGCTGCATCTCGGGAAAGACGATCAGGTCGCTGTGCGAAAACTTTGCCCGCGTGGCGAGCATTGCCGCCGCGTTCGCGGAAAGGTCGCCCACCGTCTGGTTGAGCTGGGCAAGGGTGATCGTGAGTTTTTCGGCCATGGCCGCGATCCTAGGGGGCAATCGGCCACAGGATCAACCCAAGGTTGCGGATTACGTGGCCGGGAAAGTTGCAAAGCTGTCATCATGGGCTAAGGGCGCAATGGAATTCAGGCCGTGGAATAGAATCAGGGGACTCGCGACGCCATGAAGATCATGTCCGGCAACGGTAACCTTCCGCTCGCCCGTGCCATCGCGGCCTATCTCGAACTGCCGCTGACCGAGGCTTCGGTCCGCCGGTTTGCCGACGAGGAAGTGTTCGTCGAAATCCACGAGAACGTGCGCGGCGAAGACGTGTTCGTCATCCAGTCGACCAGCTTCCCCGCCAACGACAATTTGATGGAACTGCTGATCTGCATCGACGCGCTGCGCCGGGCATCGGCCAAGCGCATCACGGCGGTCGTTCCTTATTTCGGCTATGCCCGGCAGGACCGGAAGCCCGGCCCGCGCACGCCGATTTCGGCCAAGCTGGTCGCCAACCTGATCACCACTGCGGGCGCGGACCGGGTGCTGGCGGTCGATCTGCACGCCGGGCAGATTCAGGGCTTCTTCGATATTCCCACCGACAACCTGTTTGCCGCGCCAGTGATGGCGGCAGATATCCAGACGCGGTATGGCGGGCAGGATCTGATGGTCGTTTCGCCCGACGTTGGCGGCGTCGTCCGCGCCCGTGCGCTGGCCAAGCGGCTTGACAACGCACCGCTGGCCATCGTCGACAAGCGCCGTGACAAGCCGGGCCAGTCGGAGGTTATGAACATCATCGGCGATGTGAAGGGCCGCATGTGCATCCTGATCGACGATATCATCGATTCAGGTGGCACGCTGTGTAACGCGGCGCAGGCTTTGATGGAGGCGGGCGCTTCGGGCGTTGCCGCCTATATTACGCACGGCGTGCTTTCTGGCGGTGCCGTGGCGCGCGTCGGCGGTTCCTCGCTCAAGGAACTGGTGATTACCGATACCATCCTGCCGACGGACGCGACCAAGGACTGCAATCGCATCCGCCTGCTCGCGATTGCGCCGCTGATTGGCGAAGCGGTGCGCCGCATTGCCGACGAAAGCTCGGTTTCCAGTCTGTTTGACTGATTATTTGCTGCGCCAGCGAAGGCGCAATTGGTTGTACTGCAGAATCACCCTTATTTCCGAGCATCTATTTGTTCGGATAAATGCTGCAGCGCGTCAAAAATGTGGCAGTTTCGGGTAAGGTGAATCGGTTCTGACATACGACTTTGCCACGGCGGCGCGGACAATGAAGGTCTGCGCGAGGGGCAAAGCACATGATCCGCAAGATCATCCGATCGGGCCTGACCACGGTGTTTCTGGTCCTGTCCACGCTGTCGATCGCCGCTGCGCCCGAACAGATGAACGGTGCGATCGAGCATGCGCGCCTAGCTGGTACGCAGCAGCTCGACGGCGAACTTTTCCACGTTCAGGGCCTTGAACTAGCCAGCAATCGGATCTGGGTCACCTCGGTCGATCACGACAATCGCAGGGGCTATATCCATGAGTTCGACCGGGCAACGGGCAAGCTGCTGCGGCGTTTGGAACTGACCGATGGGGACCGCTATCATCCCGGCGGCATTTCGATTTCCGGCGGCTCGATCTGGGTTCCGGTTGCCGAACTGCGGCCGGACAGTTCGGCAGTGCTGGTCGAGATCGACGCGAACAGCCTGCTGGTGCGCCGTAAGATCCCGGTTGCCGATCATCTGGGCTGCGTGGCGGCATCGGGCAACACGCTGGTGGCGGGGAACTGGGATAGCCGGAAGCTCTACATCATCGATCTGGCCGACAAGCTGGCCATACGGATCGTGCCCAACCCTTCGGAAACCCATTTTCAGGACATGAAGTTTGCGGACGGCCACTTGGTCGGCGGCGGCAACCTCGATTTATGGAGCGGTACGCTCGACTGGATCGACATGGCTTCGATGAAGGTGGTGCGGACATTGCAGGCGGGGGCTGTCGGCCCTGTCAGGCCCTTCGGCAGGGGCGGGCCGCTGACGGGTGAAGGCATGGCGATCGAGGGCCGGGACCTATATGTCGTTCCCGAAGACGGCCCCAGTCGGCTGTTCCACTTCTCGCTCGACGTTTGAGGCAGCGCACCGGCTGGCCTTTATTGCCACGGCCGGATTTCGCCCGGTGCCAACCGCGCAATGGTTTCCAGCCGTCGGGCCTGTCGGGTTTCCAGCGCTAGCGTCATCAACGGTTGCGGGGTTTCCACGAACTGGCGCGGGCTCATGCCGAACAGTTCGGTAAACTCGCGGATCAGGTGGCTCTGGTCGTAGTATCGCAGCGCCAGCGCCTCGGCTTCGTCCTGATCGGCCACGCCGCGCATGTGGCTCGCCATATCGAGCGCGCGAGCGCGGCGCAGCACCTGCTTGGGCGCCATGCCGAAATCGCGGCGGATGATACGTTCCAACCGGCGCTGCTCCACGCCGCAGTTATCGGCGAACTGCTTGATGCTGATTGAAGGGTCTGCATAGGCAGCGGCCTCAAACCGCGTACTGATCGAATCGGGCTCCGTGCCATCGTATTGGGCGATCATCGCGCGCAATTCGTTCTCCATCGCCAAACCCCAGTCCTCGACACTGGCTGAATCATCGAACAGCCTCAGCCATCTTTCGGCGGACATGCCCATGGCATCGAGCGATTCTACCCGGTCTAGGTATTCCGAACCCTTCGGGCCACCGAGCGTGTGGCAGGCACCAGGACGAAAGATGATGCCCACGCTGGTGAAGCTGCCTTCGACGGTGATGGGCATGCGGCGACTGTGCGGACCGAAAAACAAGGCTGATCGGTTCATTTGCTGCCGGCCAGTGGCCGTCTCCGCGGTCCATTCGCCCCGCAATTGGATGCGCAGGCACGACGAATCATTGAAAAGCCCGCATTCCAGCCGGTAGTCTTGCGGCGCATCGACCTTGGTCACGTAGATCCGCGCAACCCACGGTGCCAGATCGGCCGCCGGAGCACGGTTGTATGACAAGGGCTGGCCATCGCGGGTTTCGCCCCAAGCTGACGCGATCGACCTGTCTATCGCCGGTTTGCGATTTCTTGCCATGATGGTCCCCGTTCAACGAATCAATTGCCCCATTTTGGATGGACCCGATGATGCCCCGTTGCTGTGCGCAGCATCACGCCGCATAATCCGTTCAAATATCGTCGCAATGTCGAACGTTATGGCGATGTTACGATCGTGTTGCAGCACTAATCTTTCACCGATTCGTTGCCAACGGGCGGCAACGGTTGACCTTTCCGACCAAGCCGGGCCAAGCAGGCGGCATGAACCTCGACGACGACATCGCACTCGCCCATCGCCTCGCCGATGCTGCTGCTGCTGCTATCCTCCCGCATTTCCGCATGGTTACCGCCGAGCGCAAGGGCGACGCGACGCCGGTGACGCTGGCGGACCGTGCTGCCGAAGAAGCGATGCGCGTGATCCTGAAGGCAGAAGTGCCGCGCGATACCGTGATCGGCGAGGAATTCGGCGCGACGGCGGGGTCCAGCAAGCGTAGCTGGGTGCTCGACCCGATCGACGGCACGGCGGGCTTCCTTGCCGGAAGGCCGCTGTTCGGCACGCTGATCGCGCTGGTGATCGAAGGCTTTCCCGTGCTCGGCATAATTGACCAGCCGGTATTGCGCGAACGCTGGGTGGGCGTGATGGGCAGACCGACCACGCTGAACGGCAAGCCGGTGCGCACCCGCGCCTGTCGCGAACTGTCCGATGCGACGCTGGCGACGACCGGGCCGCACTACTTCGACGATCACGATGGCACGCACTTTATGGAACTTGCCGCCAAGACCGAGCACCGCCGGATGGTGATGGGCGGCGACTGCTACAATTATGCCATGCTGGCGACCGGGCAGCTCGACGTGGTGTGCGAGGCCGGGCTGAAGCTGCATGACTGGGCGGCGCTTGTGCCCGTGGTAGAGGGTGCAGGCGGCACCATGGCCGACTGGAACGGCGATCCGCTCCACGCCGGTTCAGATGGCCACGTCATCGCGGTGGGGGATCCCGCGCGGCTGGACGATGTGGTCGAAGCGCTGGCCTGCGCGCATTGATGGCGCAATGCGACTGTTCTTCTATGGCACGCTGACTCATCAGCACGACAATCCCATCACCCGGCGGGTGATGCCGTTGCTGCGTTGCGGCCAGGCGGGCTGGGTACGTGGGGCCTTGCATGCGGTGACGGTGCCCGGCGGCTGCTATCCGGTGCTGGGGCCCGGACGCGGGTGGGTGCGCGGCTGGGTTTACGAAGCCGGCCCCAATTTCAGCGCCGCGACCTTGCGATTGCTCGATTCGTACGAATGCTATTCGCCGCGCAATCCGGCGCGATCGGATTATCTGAGGCGGCAGGTGTCGGTTCGGCTGGCAGAAGGCGGTCACTGCGCAGCGCAGGCCTATATCGGCAATCGCCCGCGCCATGGCGGCTTGAAGCGCATTGCATCGGGCGATTTTGCGGCCTGGGTGGCGCTGTGCGGCGGAGTTCCTTTCGCCTGAACACCCTCACTGAAGGCGGGCCGTTGCAATCCGCCACCTTCATGGCTACATCCGCGCCAGCATCAAGAGTTGGGGAAGACGCCCCGACGCCAACCTGCCATTTCCGGGCAAGGTGGCACCTCCGCAATGGGGGGATGTGGCCGGTCCGGCAACCAAGCGGAACAAGGCCCCATCTTCGTTTGCGATCGTGGCGTCTGTCTCCGACATGCCGTGAGGACAACGCCGCCGTGCCGATCAGAATCGCCGACAATCTACCCGCCCGCCGCACGCTCGAAGCCGAAGGCGTGATCGTGATGACGGAGACCGAGGCGGCCCGACAGGACATCCGGCCCTTGCGCGTCGCGTTGCTCAACCTGATGCCCGACAAGATCACCACAGAAACGCAGATCAGTCGCTTGCTGGGGGCAACGCCGCTGCAGGTCGATCTGGAACTGGTGCGGATTTCCGATCATGTGAGCAAGACGACGTCTGCGGGCCACATTGCGGCATTCTACCGCCCGTGGGAGGATGTGCGCGAGGAATGTTTCGACGGACTGATCGTCACGGGCGCGCCGGTGGAGACAATGGCGTTCGAGGACGTGACGTATTGGGACGAATTGCGGCGCATCTTCGACTGGTCGCAGACCCATGTCCATCGCACGTTGACGGTGTGCTGGGGGGCCATGGCGGCGCTGCACCACTTCCACGGCGTGGAAAAGCACGTGCTGGCGCAAAAGGCTTCGGGCGTGTTTACCCACAGCAACCGCGCGCCCGCATCGCCATGGATGCGCGGGCTGCCTGACCGGTTCGACGTGCCGGTATCACGCTGGAGCGAAGTGCGCCGCGAGGACTTGCCCGAAGGACGCGGCCTGTCGGTGCTGGCGGACAGCGACGAAGCCGGCCTGTGCCTGATTGACGACCCCGCGCACGATGCGTTGCACATGTTCAACCACCTGGAATACGACACGCTGACGCTGGCGGGGGAATTCGCGCGCGACGGGGCCGCCGTTTTGCCCGAACACTACTTTCCCGGCGACGATCCGGCGGGCCAGCCGGCAAACACCTGGCGCGGGCATGGGCACTTGCTGTTCGGCAACTGGGTCAACGAGACTTACCAGACGACCAGCTTCGATCTGGCGGAACTCGGCCGGTGCAAGGCCGAAAGGCGGCGGTAATGGTGTTCAGCGTGCCGTGCCCATCGCGGCGAGGCACGTTTGCGCCACACCTTCTGCCACCGCCTCGAGTGAGAAGGATTCGTCATAAAGCGCCTTCGATGCGCGGCGCATCGACAGGACAAGCTCGCGGTCCTCGGTCAGTGTGGTGATCTTTGCTGCGAGTGCTTCGGCATCGAACGGATCGATGACGAAGCCATTCGCGCCATCGCGCACCGTCTCTTCGGTGGCGCCGTCATATTGTGACGACAGCAGCGCAAGGCCGTAGCCCAGCCCCTCGAATCCGGCGAGCGAGCGGTAATCGGCTAGCGACGGGATCGCCAGCACGTCAGCATCCGCGTAGAATGCGCCAAGCTCGGCGTATTTGCGCCGGCCGACGAAACGCAGCCGGTCACCCATAGCCAGTGAGGCCGCGATGCCTTCGAGTTCCTGCCGTTCCGGACCGTCGCCCACAATTGTCATCGCAATTCCATCACGGACGGCGGGACCGAGCAGCGCCAGCGCTGCCAGGAACTGGCGAAGCCCCTTTCGCTCATTGATACTGTTGGCGAACAGGATGCGAAGTGGACCGCCATGATCGGCGATCGGCGCGTCCGGGCCGGGTGGTCGGGAAGTAAGATACGGTGTCACACGGACGATGGCAGGATCCGCGCCCAGATCTTCCACCAGGTAACGCTTGCCCTTGGCGTTGTTGGTTTGAATCGCATCGGCGCGGCCCACTGCCCAGCGCTTGATCCGTCGGACCAGCGGGTGCGAACTTCCGCCCCGTCCGGCGGGATCGGATTCGACCAGCAGGACCAGCCTTTTGCGCGGAGAAAGCATTGCGACCAGCGTTGTGATGAGCGCAGGCAAGGTGAATTCGATGGTCAGCAACACGTCGACCTTCTGCCGCGCAAGCCGTGTGGCCAGAAGTGGCGTGGGAAAGGTCATCTCGGTTTCATACACCTGCCCGTCGGGTGCATGGCGGCGGATGGGCCGGCGCAACAGCTTCATCAGCGGAAGCAACGGTATGTTGTAGGGATTGCTGTACGTCGTATCGCGATCTACGACTACGCCGGTTTGCGGCACGATGGCCTGGAACGCGCGGAAGATTTCCGCAAAATACATCAGATCGCCGCCATAACCATAGCCATGCGATACCCACAGGACACGCAAGTGGCGGGCGCGTTCGCGGTCCTCCGGGGTCATTGACAGCTGGTCCCTTCAACGGGGTGACAAGGTTCGTTGCGCCGCAGCATAAACGTTTGACTTTCGATTGCGCAACGGAAATGGATCGATCGTTGCTGCGCATGCCACGGGAGAAGTGTGTTGAAGGTCGCAGTCTTTCATCCGGGGACGCAGCATAGCTGGCAGACCGCCGCTGCATTGCAGGATCTAGGGGCGCTGGAATTCTACGCCACCAGTATTTTCTACAAGCCGGATCAATGGCCTTACCGGATCGAGCGTTACCTGCCCGAAGGATTGCGGGCGAAGGTCCACCGCGAATTCAGCCGGTTCGAACATCGAGCGCTCGATCCATCGCGGGTCAAAACGATCGGTATGTTCGAATGGCTGGAACGCTTCGCCAGCCGCAGCGGGTACAACCGGCTCGCAGTAAGGCTGGATCAGATGGGCAACCGCCGCTTTTCCAGCCTGCTGGAAAGCGAGATTCGCGCACCCCGCCCATTTGCGCTGTGGGGCTACAACTCCAGTTCGCTGGAAAGCTTTCGCGCCGCGCGTGAGGCTGGACGCGTCACCATCCTTGATCGCACCATCGGCGATTGGCGCTACTACAATCACGAGATGGCGCCGGTGTTCGAGCGATACGCCGACTGGTTTCCCGATGGCTACAAGAACATGGAAAGCCTCGTCATCAATCGAGACGACGAGGAGTATGATGCTGCCGATATCATTCTTTGCGGCAGCGAATTCTGCGGCAAGACGGTGCGCGAGTGGTCGCCCGTGCCCGGCGTGGCGGACAAAGTTCGTGTGCTGCCTTACTGCTTCGATGCGGCGCTGTTCGAAGGCGTACCACCGCCCAAGCCCGTTGACCGTAGGGGCCCGGTCCGCTTCCTGTTCGTGGGGCAGGTGGGCATGCGCAAGGGCATCCACCATGTCCTCGAAGCCTTCGCCCAACTGCCGCCGGGTAGTGCCGAACTTACTCTGGTGGGCCAGATGCAAATCACCAAGGCCGCTTTCGCACCCTATCGTGACCGGGTGAACTATCTGCCTACGGTTCCGCGCTCTGCAATCCCGGATATCATGGCGCAGCACCACGCCATGGTATTTCCCAGCTATTTTGAGGGATCGTCGCTTTCGCTGCTCGAATCGCTCGCCTCCGGACTTGCGCTTATCCAGACCTCACAGGCCGGCAACGGCGTAACCGCTGACACCGGCATCGAATTGGCGCGCCCGGATACTGAACTGACGCTGGCGGCGATGCTCGCGGTCATCGAGGACCGTGATCGGCTAGGCCGCGTGGACAAATTCAGCCGTGACGGATTGCTCTTCGTCCGGCTAGGCGAGCGTCAGTTTCGCGATGGCGGTAACACTCGGCACATATGATCGTGATGCCGCCCGGCACTTCTACGTCGCCTTCGACCCACTCTC
>DAICYJ010000234.1 GCA_027311705.1 Novosphingobium sp.
GCCCACGGTGAACGTGCTGTTTCCCGAAACGGCAGTGACCTACGCCGGTGATGTGACTACGCTGCGGCAGGTGGCGGACAGCGGCAACACCGTCGAACGCGGCTTCTGCCCCAAATGCGGTTCGCAGATGTACAGCCGCACGGTCGACCCCGCGGGCGTGCAGCCGATCCGCGTGCGGGCGGGTACGCTCGACAATCCGGAATTGCAGGCACCGCAAGCCACCATCTGGGTCGAAAGCGCGCCCACCTGGGCCGTGTTCGACCCGGCATTGCCGAAATTCAGCAAAGGGCCGGGTTCCGACCCGGTAGCGTGATCGCATGAGCTATACCGGCCGCTGCGCCTGTGGCAGCGTAACCCTGTCGATATCGGGCGAGCCCATCGGCACACGCCAGTGCTGGTGCCGCCAGTGCCAGCAGATCGCCTCTGGCGGCCCAACCCACAACGCGATCTTCAAGGCCGAAGACGTGACGCTGAACGGCGACCTTGCATCGTCAGTATGGCCGGCGGCAAGCGGCAACACGCTGACCTTCTCGTTCTGCCCGCATTGCGGCAGCCAGATCTATGCGCAAAGCTCGGCCCGCCCCCACCTCAAGACCGTCCGCTTCGGTGCGCTGGACGAGCCGCACGGGCTGAAGCCCGAAGTCGTGATCTGGACAGACGATGCGCCCGTATGGGCGGTGATCGACCCGGCGCTGGAAAGCTGGCCGCAGCAGCCGCCGGCAATCCCGCCCGCGAATCCGGCCTGATCCCATGTTCTTCAACTTCATCGACGAACTGCGCGCCGCCGGCATCAAGGCCAGCTTCAAGGAGCACCTCACGCTGCTCGAAGCGCTCGATAAGGACGTCATCGACCAGACGCCCGAGGCGTTCTACTACCTCAGCCGCGCCACGTTCGTGAAGGACGAAGGCCTGCTCGATCGCTTCGACCAGGTGTTCAACAAGGTCTTCAAGGGCATCCTGACCGATTACGGCCAAAACCCGGTCGCCATTCCGGAAGACTGGCTGAGGGCTGTCGCCGAGAAATTCCTCAGCCCCGAAGAGATGGAAAAGATCAAGGCCCTCGGTTCGTGGGAAGAGATCATGGACACGCTGAAGCAGCGGCTGGACGACCAGCAGGGCCGGCACAAAGGCGGCAACAAGTGGATCGGCACCGAGGGCACCAGCCCCTTCGGCAACAGCGGATACAACCCCGAAGGCATCCGTATCGGCGGCGAAAGCAAGCACAAGCGCGCGATCAAGGTGTGGGAAAAGCGCGAGTTCCAGAACCTCGACAACACCAAGGAACTGGGCACCCGCAACATCAAGATCGCGCTACGCCGCCTGCGCCGCTTCGCCCGCGAAGGTAATGCCGACGAACTGGACCTGGACGCCACGATCGAAGGCACCGCACGGCAGGGCTGGCTCGATATCAGGATGCGGCCGGAACGGCACAATGCGGTCAAGCTGCTGCTGTTCCTCGACGTCGGCGGATCGATGGACCCGTTCATCAAGCTGGTCGAGGAACTGTTCAGCGCCGCCACCACCGAATTCAAGAACATGGAATTCTTCTACTTCCACAACTGCTTGTACGAAGGCGTGTGGAAGGACAACAAGCGCCGCTGGAGCGACCGCACCAACACCTGGGATATCCTCCACAAGTACGGCCACGACTACAAGGTCGTATTCGTCGGCGATGCGGCGATGAGCCCCTACGAAGTCAGCCATCCCGGCGGCAGCGTGGAACACATGAACGAGGAACCTGGCGCGGTGTGGATGCACCGCGTGACCCAGACTTATCCGGCAACCGTGTGGCTCAACCCCGTTCCCGAACGGCAATGGAGCTATTCGCAGTCCACCCGGCTGATCAAGGATCTGCTAGGAGGATCGATGTATCCGTTGACTCTGGAAGGCCTCGATTCAGCGATGCGCGAACTCACGCGCAAGAAGCATTGAGCGCCCGGCAAGGTCCAATCCCGATCCAACTGCATTGGGCATGGCCAACCTGCCGCTGCAACTTGACGTCATGGCCGACAGTCGAGACCTGAGGCAGCCAGTGCCGGATGATAGAGCGCGATCTCCATCATTCAGCATTATCGTCAACAACTACAATTACGCCGCCTTTCTCGATGCGGCCATCCGCAGCGCGCTCACGCAAACCGCAGCCGATGTCGAAGTCATCGTCGTCGATGACGGCAGCACCGATGCCTCGCGCGATGTGATCGCTGCGTTCCGCGATGCTGTCGTCCCGGTGTTCAAGGAGAACGGCGGGCAGGCTTCGGCCTGCAACGCTGGGTTCCGCCACGCGCGCGGCGATGTGGTGCTGTTTCTCGATGCCGACGATGTGCTCCATCCGCACTGCTGCGCTACGATTGCCGCCTCCGGCGCATTCGAAGGCACTGCCTCCAAGGTCAATTTCGGACTGAACAAGATTGACGGCAGCGGACGCACAATCGGCGGAGCCTACATGGCATTCCCCCTGCCCGCAGGCGATTTCCGCCCCAGCTTGCTCGACCGTGGCTTCATGCCGACGATGCCGATGAGCGGAAACGCCTTTGCCCGCCACGCACTCGAACGGATCATGCCGATCCCCGAACCCGACTATGTCTATGCCGCCGACGTGGCCATCAACAACGGCGTCGGCCTGTGCGGGCCGGTCGACGCAATCAACGAAGTGCTGGGCTCCTACCGTGTGCACGGCAGCAATGCCTCGGCGCAGGCGCGCGGCAAGGCGATCAATCTGCCCGGCATGAAGCGGCGGCTGGATCGCGAACAGGCGACCGACAGGTTGCTGCACGCCACCGCGGACGACTTATCGATGCATTATGCCGCAGGCGCGCTTATTGAAACGCCGGCCTATTGTCAGATCGCCATGATCTACGCGAGGCTGTCGGGCGAGCGAGCGCGCCGACCGTCATTCTCTCGCTTTTTACGCAGCATGGGCGACCACGATATCGTCCTTGTGAAAAAGGCTGCCATCGCCGCATTCATGCTCGCGGTGCGCCTGGCCCCGCGCGCCATCGCGCGCCAACTCGTCACCCGCGCCATCGGCACCGGCCTGCTGTTCGACCGGCTGACCTGACCGTCAATACAGCAGAAACCGCGCCCGCGCCTCGATCCAGGCCGCTTCATCTGCGGTGGCCAGCGCATCCAGATCGCCCGCCGGCGATCCCGCATCGTCCACCCATGCGCGCAAAGCCGGACCGCCGTTGATCACGTCGATCGCCAGCTTGTCGAACACATACTCATACGGAAAATCGCGCCAAAGCGGATATTCCGGATACAACCGCCGGATCGCTTTGAACGCCAACGCCTGCAACCGCCAAGGACGGAAAGCGTGGTGGTCATAAAACCCGCCCTCGGCATGGATCATCAGCCCGCTGCACAGAGTTTTGGCATGCTTGTGAAACGTCGGCTCGAACCAGCATTCGCGGATCGAGCAGCCCGCCAGCCATTGTGGCGCAAGCGCCTGCATTTCGGCCAGCACCGCCTTGGCGTCTACATCCGGCGCTCCGAACAGCACTTCGAGCGGCCGCGTGGTGCCGCGCCCTTCGGAAAGCGTCGCGCCCTCCAGCATCACCGTGCCGGCATAGGAGCGCGCCATGTTCAGGCTGGCGGCATTGGGGCTGGGGTTGATCCACACGCGATCGGCGGGCCAGCCAAAGCCCGGCCCCTCCGGCTCCCAGCCCTCCATCGCAATCACGCGGTAATCCACGTCCAGCCCGAAATGCTCGACAAACCACGCGCCCATTTCGCCCAGCGTCAGCCCGTGGCGCATCGGCATCGGCCCCGCGCCGACGAAGCTTTCCCACCCCGGCAGCAGCGTGGTCCCCTCTACGGGACGCCCCGCCGGATTGGGCCGGTCGAGCACCCACACCGCCTTGCCGGTGCCACGCGCGGCCTCCAGCAGATAGAGCAGCGTCGTCACAAAGGTATAGATCCGGCAACCGAGATCCTGCAGGTCGAACAGGAACACATCGGCGCTGTCCATCATATGCGCCGTGGGCCGCCGCACTTCGCCATAAAGGCTGAACACCGGGATACCGAGCGCCGGATCGATGAAGTCCTCGGTCTCTACCATGTTGTCCTGCTTGTCGCCGCGCAGGCCATGCTGCGGGCCGAAGGCGGCAGACAGCGTCACGTCCGGGCAGGCCGCCAGCGCGTCCAACGCATGGACCAGCCCTTCGGTGACGGAGGCAGGATGGGCGACCAGCGCCACGCGGCGGCCGGCAAGCGGCGCGCGTAGGGCGGGGTCGGCGAGCAGGCGATCGAGACCGGTTTTCATGGGCGCTCCGGTGCCGCAAGCGTCGCGGCGAAGCAAGCCTCGTCGTGGAAATCGGGTTTGTCCGGCCGGTGTGCGATGGCCCAGTAAGACATGACGCCGCCCGCCTCCTCGATCACCGCCGTCATTCCGTAGCGCCAAGGCAATGCCGGCAGTGCCGCCGCTGGTATTGCGGCATCGAAGATCAATACCGACTGGCCCCGGCGCGGTGTGCACACCGGATCGCGCGGCATGGCCCGTTGGGTCATGCCCTCGCGGTAACCGGCAAAATCATACGCGGCCCAGCGCTCGGATGGCGACAGATTGAACTCCGCGTAACCCGCGCCATCGCTCCGCACGAACAGTTCGAAACACGTGGTCCGCCACAAGCCATCGGCCCGCCCCTTGCCCGCCAACGTCGGCAAAACCAGTTGCCCTGCACCTTCGACCTTCCACCGCAGTGTCAGCCAATGTGGCGTCAGGTTCAGCCGCGCAGATACCGCCGTTACGCTCGCGGCCGGGTGGGCAGGATGTGCAACAAGCTCAAACGTTCCCAAGCGCGATTCTCCATGCTAACCGCCGCCGCACCATGACGACATACAGCTCCACTCTGCTCCGCCTGCTCGATGAGCGTGGATACATTCACCAGCTGACCGATGCCCACGGGCTCGACAAGCTGGCCAGCGCAGGCGTGGTGCCGGGCTATATCGGCTTCGACGCCACCGCGCCATCGCTCCACGTCGGCAGCCTCGTGCAGATCATGATGCTGCGCCGTCTGCAACAGGCGGGGCACAAGCCCATCGTGCTGATGGGCGGCGGCACCACCAAGGTCGGCGATCCTTCGGGCAAGGATGAGAGCCGCAAGATGCTGACGGGCGACAATATCAAGGCGAACATAGCCTCGATCCGCACCGTATTCGAAAAGCTGCTGACGTTTGGCGACGGCCCCACCGATGCGGTGATGGTCGACAACGACGATTGGCTGAGCCAGCTCGGCTATGTCGAACTGCTGCGCACCGTCGGTCCGCATTTCACCATCAACCGCATGATGACGTTCGATTCGGTGAAGCTGCGGCTGGAACGCGAACAGCCGCTCACCTTCCTCGAATTCAACTACATGATCCTGCAAGCCTACGATTTCCGCGAACTTGCGCTCACGCAGGGCTGCCGCCTGCAGATGGGCGGGTCGGACCAGTGGGGCAATATCGTCAACGGCATCGAGCTGACCCGGCGCATGGAAAGCCGCGAGGTTTTCGGCCTCACCACCCCGCTGCTCACCACCGCCGACGGGGCGAAGATGGGCAAGACCGCAGCCGGTGCCGTCTGGCTGAATGAAGACGCGCTGCCCGCCTACGATTTCTGGCAATACTGGCGCAATGTCGACGACCGCGATGTCGGCCGTTTCCTGCGCCTGTTCACCGATCTGCCACTCGATGAAGTCGCCCGGCTGGAGACCCTCTCCGGCAGCGAGATCAACGCCGCCAAGACCGTACTCGCCAACGAAGTGACCCGGCTGGTGCGCGGCGACACGGCTGCCAGCGCCGCCGAAGCCACCGCCTCCGCCACGTTTGCTGGCGGCGGACTGGGGCAGGATCTGCCGGTGCTGGTGTGCGAGGGCGATGCGATCGGCATCGTCGATGCGCTGGTCGGCCTTGGTTTCGCGGCAAGCCGAGGCGAAGCCAAGCGCCTTGTCGCCGGTGGCGGCGCGCGGGTCGACGGCAATCCCGTGACCGACGACAGTTACGCCATCCCATTGAATAGTAACGAAATTCGCGTCTCATCGGGCAAGAAGAAGCACGGCATCCTGCGTAAGGGTTGACGGAACATTCTTGCCGGTGCCGGCAATGCCCGGCAAGAATTTGCCGACAGATTTACGAAATCTAAGTCACTCCGGACCAAAACAGGCTTCGAACCCGACAGGTAAGGAGCAACGATGTCCGGCGGAGCGCAGCTTTCAGTCACCGACCTGCGTGGTTCGTCGCGGCATACGGTGAATTTGCCGGTAATCGGCGAGCACCGCCGGCTCGGCGACGTGATGCTGACCATCGTCAACATCTCCACCACCGGTTTCATGGTGGGCGACAAGCTGGACCTTGGCCGCGGTGAGCGCATTACCATCCGCCTGATCCATGTCGGCCGCATCGAGGCATTCCTCGTTTGGAACGATGGCGAACGCGCAGGATTCCAGTTCGAACGGATCGTGCGCAACGATGATTTCATGAAAATGATCAAGGGCTTGCAACCCGGAACGCGGATGCGCGGACCGCGCTGAAACCATACGCGGCCTTTCCAGCACTTACTCCTTCCCCAGCCTCTGCCGAACTGATCCGGTCTGAGGCGCGCACCGCCCTTGTTGACCGATCCGTCGCATTGCAGGTTGATATATTATATCATTTCCTTATCTGAGCACGCGGACCTCTCCAATCCGGGTGTCACCAATCAATGCGACTTCTTCTTGCAGGCTCAACCCTTGCCGGGCTTCTCCTGCCCTTCTCCGCCAACGCCGCGCCTGATCCGGCTTCGCCGCCGGCAACCAGCATGGCTGATATTACCGAAGCCGATTCGGCCGGCCATGCCGCCATCGTCGTCAATGGACGCCAGATCACCGGCGATCGTGACGCCATCGTCGCCCCAGTGGTGCTGAGCGGCGAGGATCTTGCCCGCAACATCGCCCCGCAAATCGGCACAATGCTCGCGCGTCTGCCCGGCGTTTCCACCAGCGGCTTTGCGCCGGGCGCCTCGCGTCCAGTCCTGCGCGGCTTCGATGGCCCGCGTGTGCAGGTGCTGGTCGATGGGCTCGGCTCGCTCGATGCCTCATCCGTTTCGGGCGATCACGGCGTCGCCCTCGATACGTTGAACATCGACCGCATCGACGTGCTGCATGGCCCCGAGGTGCTGCTCTATGCCGCCGATCCCGCAGGAGGCGCGGTCAACGCGCTGGACAAGCGCATCCCCCGCCGCGTTCCGAACAAGCCGGTGTCCATCGCAGCGCTGGGATCGTTCGGCAGTGCCGCAGATGCTGTGAACGTGGGCGCAGCAGCCGATGTCGCGCTGGGCGAACACGTCGCCGCGCACTTTGACGCATCCTACAACCACGCCAACGACTTGCGCATAGGCGGCAATGTCCTGTCACCACAATTGCGCGCACAGTCACTGGCGCAGGCCGCCGATCTTGCCGACGCGGGCGATCTCATCGGCGCCGCCGAGCTTACCGATCAAGCCAACGCGCGCGGCCGGCTCGCCAACTCATGGGCGCACGGTTTGTCGCTGGGTGCCGGCATCGCCTTCATCGACGAAGGCGGCAGCCTCGGTATGTCGGTCGAACGACTGGAAAGCGACTACGGCATTCCGCCGCGCCCTTCCGCCACGCCGGGCGATCCCGTCTCGATCTCCCTGCGCCAAACCCGGTACGATGTGCGCGCCAGCGTCAACATGAACGGCTTTTTCGACCGGCTCGATTGGCGCGCCGCCTATGGCGACTATACCCACTCCGAACTCGATGGCGGCGTGCCCGCCACCCGCTTCTTCAATTCGGCCATCGAATCCCGCCTGGAACTGGTGCAGGCCAAGCACGGCGGCTGGCGCGGCGAAAGCGGCATACAGTACGGCACACGCAACCTGCGCATCGTCGGCGAACCACTGCTGCCCGATTCCACCACCGATCGCTTCGCCGCCTTCACCCGCCAGCAACTGACGCTCGGCACCATCGATCTGGAAGGCAGCGCGCGCTACGAACGCACCGCGATTTCGCCCAAGACCGGCGGCTCGCGCAATTTCAACCAGCTCGCCGCCGGCCTCGGCATCGCGTGGCATCCGGTCGAAAGCATAACGGTCAGCCTTTCCGGCACCCACGGCGAACGCGCCCCATCGGCCGAAGAACTGTTCATCGACGGTATC
This sequence comes from Novosphingobium sp., assembly GCA_027311705.1. Lineage (GTDB taxonomy): Bacteria > Pseudomonadota > Alphaproteobacteria > Sphingomonadales > Sphingomonadaceae > Novosphingobium. Next base: position 8,135 of record DAICYJ010000234.1, read on the forward strand.
CACGATGCGACGCAATCCTACGAACGCGGCAACCCCGCTTTCACCAAGGAACGCA
>DAICYJ010000022.1 GCA_027311705.1 Novosphingobium sp.
TGATGGCGCAGGCCTTGCTCGACAGCGCATGGCTTGCCGAACTGGTCGAAGAAGACACGGATCGCGCACGGCGGGAAGCCGAAGCGGCGCGGCTGGCCATCGACCCGGCTTTTGCGGGGGCGGCACGGCAGCGTGGCAGCCATGACTTGCTCGTTTCGGTCCTGCACCAGTGGGACCAGCGCTATCCGCAAGCGATCGCAGCGGCGGGCGACGTGGAAAGGGAACTGGGGGGGGATATGAGCCTTGCTGCCCTGATCCTGAAAGCGCGGGCGGCGGAAGCGCGCGGGGATTCGATCTGGTATGGCGGCGACAATGCAGGATCGGTGCCGGCTTACCGGCAGTCGGTGGCCGTACTGGAAGACGCGGCGCGGCGTTATCCGGCCAGCATTCATGCACTACGCCGTCTTGGCCATGCGCGTTGGGCGCTGGCATCTGCGCTGGCAGATACAGGGGCGGTGGCTGAAGGGCTGATCCAGATCGAGGCTTCCTCCAGCGAATTGCGCAAGGTGGTCGCGTTCGACGCCACCGACGATGACGCGCGCCGCCACCTGCACATCAGCGAGAATGCGCGCGGCGGCATTTTGGTGCAGGCCGGGCGGATCGACGAGGGGCTGGCCCTGCTGGCCAAGACTGCTGCGGAGCGCAAGGCCATCTGGATGGCGCGCCCCGATGAAGCGCGGCGGATGCGCGACTATGCGGTGGAGGTGAAGCCGCTGGCCGATCTGCAGGCTAAAGTCGGCCGTCTGCGCGAGGCCTGCACGACATATGCCGAGGCGCGGCGTGTGTTTGAAGCGATAGAACGGGCCGGCCGGCTGACGGCGCAGGATCGCAGCGACCAGCTGGGCAATATTCTGAAAGCGCAGGAAAAATTCTGCAGTTGATCCGGTCCGGATAATTCCGTCCTCAAAATGCGACGCACTCTTGGCCGATTTTGGCGCAGCCTGCGCATTCTGGTGAGTAGGGCTGGTTCGGAACGCCGATGACGCAAGGCTGCGATCCCGATCCGCCCATCCGGTTTAATAAACGGGGGGACACCATGGCGACTTATAATCTGACCGATGGCGACGACAACATCGGCTTCGATCCGTTCCGCTATCCCTCCGACGATCCGGGGCCTTACGTGGTGCGTGGTCTTGGCGGCAATGATGGCATCGTTGGCGGATTCTTGAATGACACGCTGTTTGGCGGGGAAGGAAACGATTCGCTGGCCGGTGCTTACGGCGCAAACCGGGTCTTCGGCGGCAACGGGGATGATTACATCCAGATCTATAATGAGAGCGGTACGGGCCCGAACCACGACTTGTTGGCCGATACCGTCTCAGGCGATGAGGGAAATGATGCGATCCAGTTCATTCTGGGCGGAGCATCAGTAGCACACAGCGCCGATGGCGGCGGCGGGCTCGACCGGCTGCAGATCAGTTTCGAGTCGCGCTATGACGCGAACAACCAGCTCATTCTCTATTCCAAGGTGATCGATCTGCGCGCGCTGTGGACCGGTGGGGTTGGCAAGATCGACACCGGCAAAGTGCGCAACATGGAATGGCTGACGGGGATCAATTGTGGCCAAGGCAACGACCGGGTGATCGTTGGTAACTACATCGCGCCGATCAATCCGGCGACCGGGCGCCAATACGATGGGCCGCTGATCGACGGGAACGGCGGGGACGATTTCCTATCCGGCGGCGCCTCCCAGGATCAGATCAACGGCGGCGCTGGCAGCGACACGATCTATGGCAATGGTGGCGACGATTTTCTGTCCAGCGGCGCTTTTTTCAACAGCTTCGGCAACGACCTGATTTACGGCGGCGACGGCAACGACATCATCAACGGCGACCGCGGCAACGACCGGCTTTATGGCGATGCCGGTGCTGACCAGATCTTCGGCTCCGATGGCGACAATCTGATCGTGGGCGGCACCGGCAATGATCGGCTCTCAGCGCAAGTGGGGGCCGACAGGATCCACGGCGGCGAGGGTGACGACAACATTCAGGGCGGGGCCGGCAACAACTTTCTGTACGGCGATGCCGGCGATGACAGCCTGTTTGGCGGGGCCGATGCAGATTTGGCAAAAGGTGGCGATGGCCAGGATTTCATCTTCGGCGCGGGCGGCAAGGATCAGCTTTTTGGTGATGCGGGCGATGATACCCTGCAGGGCGGCAACGGGGCAGACCGGCTTTCCGGCGGTCAAGGCAACGATACGCTGGATGAAACGGTGCAGGATGATGCCAGTGCCGACAGGCTTTATGGCGATGCGGGCAACGACACGTTGCGTGGCGGCAATGGCAACGACAAGCTTTATGGCGGAACCGGTGCTGACAGCCTGATCGGCGGCGGCGGGCGCGATTCTTTCATTTTTGACAGCACGCCCGATGGTGACCTGATCGTCGATTTTCAACGCACCGAAGGGGACAAGATCCAGCTTTCCAAGGCGGTGTTCGCCGGGTTTGCCAGCACCGGAATCATATCAGCCGATGCGTTCCATGCCGCTGCGGGTGCCGATGTGGCGCACGATGCCACCGACCGGATTGTCTACAACACCACGACCGGTGCCTTGTGGTACGATGCGGATGGAGCGGGCGGCGTGGTGGCCCAGCTGATCGCAACGCTTGGCGAAACGGCGCATCCGGCGCTTGCGGCACGCGATTTCCTGATCGTCGTGTAGGGCCTTCAACCCGCCTTTGCCGCGCTCTTGTGATGGCGGATCACTTCCTCGATGATGAAGCGCAGGAACTTTTCGGAAAATTCCGGATCGAGCTTTGCATCTTCGGCGAGGCGGCGGAGGCGGGCGATCTGGCGTTCTTCGCGGCTGGGGTCGCTGGCGGGAAGCTTGTGTTCGGCCTTGTAGGTGCCGACCGCCTGGGTGATGCGGAAGCGTTCGGCGAGGATGTGGATCATCGCCGCGTCGATGTTGTCGATGCTCTGGCGGTAGCCTGCCAGTACCGGATCGTCGCTCATGTCATTCCCCGTCTTGCCTCGCCCACGGCGCTACCGCAGCCGCTACCGTGCAAGTTGCGTCTTGCCAAGCCGCGAGCCCTACGCCAAGCGGACGGGCGATGACTGCATCCGTCCATTCGCTGCCCCGCCGGGCCGAACCGTCGCTCCAGCCGCTGATGGCGCTGGTGGCCGAAGGCATGAACAGTGTGAACGCCGTGATCCTGGACAGGATGCAATCGCGCATCCCGTTGATCCCGGCGCTGGCCGGGCACCTGATTGCGGGCGGCGGCAAGCGGATGCGCCCGATGCTGACCTTGGCGAGCGCTTCGCTGCTCGGTTATGGTGGCAGCCGGCACTTCAAGCTGGCGGCGACGGTGGAGTTCATCCACACCGCCACGCTGCTGCACGACGACGTGGTCGATGGATCGGACATGCGGCGCGGCAAGAAAACCGCCAACATCGTCTATGGCAATCCGGCGACGGTGCTGGTGGGCGACTTCCTGTTCAGCCGCAGCTTTGAACTGATGGTCGAGGACGGCAGCCTGCGGGTGCTGAAGATCCTGTCCAATGCCTCCGCCGTGATCGCCGAGGGCGAAGTGGACCAGTTGGTGGCGCAGCGGCAGATCGAGACCAGCGAGGAGCGCTACCTTTCGATCATCAACGCCAAGACCGCCGCCCTGTTTGCCGCCGCTTGCCGGATCGCCGCCGTGGTGGCCGAGCGGCCCGAAGCGGACGAACTGGCGCTAGATTCCTATGGCCGCAATCTGGGCATCGCGTTCCAGCTGGCCGACGACGCCATCGACTATGATTCCGATGCCAGCGAAATGGGCAAGGATCAGGGCGACGATTTCCGCGAGGGCAAGATGACCTTGCCGGTGATCCTGGCCCATGCGCGCGGATCGGAAGACGAGCGGGCATTCTGGCGCGATGCCATTGCCGGCGACCGCAATTCGGATGCCGATCTGGCCCACGCCATCTCGCTGATCGGCAAGTACGACGCGGTGCTGGCAACGCGCGAGCGCGCCCGGCACTATGCTCACCGCGCGATCGACGCCATTGCCGCGTTCCCGGCCAGCGAGGCCAAGGCCGCGATGATCGAAGCGGCCGAATTCGCGGTGGCGCGGCGGTTCTGAGCCTAAGTTGACACAGTTGACACGGTCCTGATGAATAATTGCAATCGATCAGTCCTAAGGGTTTGATCGCTTTTTCCGATTGACAATGTGGCCGCTACCTTCGCAGAACCACTCGGATTTGCGGAGCGAAGAAGTTTACGGTGTTCAAAGAGCGGGCCGGAACGACTTTCGCAAATCGCCGCTTTGTAGGAAAATGGTTTTCCATTCCGGACATGCATGTCTGTTCTTCGGGCGCGGAGGAGGGAACCGGATTGATGGGTGAGTTTTCCGAGACATTGCTGGCCTATGCGGACAGGCAAGGCCTTCCGCGCAATTTTGCCGATGCCGCCAGCAGCCTCTACGCGCCGATCGCCCGTGCGGCAGTGACAAAGGCAAAGGCGGTTTCCGGATTGTTCGTGCTGGGCCTGTGCGGCCCGCAAGGGTCGGGAAAGTCGACCGCGGCGGCGGTGTTGGCCATGATGATCGAAGATGCCGGATTGCACAGTGCGGTGTTGTCGCTCGACGATCTTTACCTGACGCGCGCTGTGCGAGAGCGCCTGGCTGCCGAGGTGCATCCGTTGTTCGCGACGCGCGGGGTGCCGGGCACCCACGACGTGGCGCTGGGGATTTCGGTGCTGGAGCGACTGGCGGCCGGAAGCGAACCCGTGGCACTGCCGCGTTTCGACAAGGCGCGGGACGACCGGCAGGATGAGGCTGCATGGCCGGTGATCCCTGCCGGTCTGAAGGTGCTGGTGTTTGAAGGCTGGTGCCTTGGCGCGCGGCCCGAACCGGAGGCGGCGCTGGCCTTGCCGGTGAACGATCTGGAGCGCTGCGAGGACCCCAATGGGCGCTGGCGGCACCATGTCAACGCTGCGCTGGCCGGGCCATACCGGCCGCTGTTCGCCCGGCTCGACATGCTGGTGATGCTGCGAGCGCCCGATTTTTCCGCCGTGGCGGCATGGCGCGAGGAGCAGGAGGCCAAGCTGCGCGCCTCAATCGTGGCCGGGACCAACAGCCGGGTGATGGACGCAGTTGGGGTGGCGCGGTTCGTGCAACATTTCGAGAGGACGACCCGGCAGATGGACCGCGAGATGCCGGACAGGGCCGATGTGGTGATCTCACTGGATGAGCAGCGCGGCGTCGCTGGCGTTAAGTGGCACGTCTGGCAGGTTATTCGCGGTTGCGGCTCATCCTGCGCCACAGCCAGTAGCACCCTCCCGCCGAGACCGTGCAGGCGGCGAGGATCGCCACGCCGGTGGTCGCGCCGGTGAACAGGATGCTCGTCACCAAAGCGACGACGATTTCGAGCGTAGTCTTCATGCCGGACGCTTAGCAGGTTGCGGGACGACAGGGAATGAACGGGCGTGGCTCGCCAATCGGCGCGGCGGCATCTAAAGGCCGGTGGGATGAGCGACCTGCCGATCCACGCCGTGCTGCCCGATTTGCTGGAGGCGTTGCGCGCCGGGCCGTCTGCCGTGCTGATCGCGCCGCCGGGAGCGGGCAAGACTACGGCGGTGGCGCCGGCACTGCTGGGCGAGCCGTGGTGCGATGGCATGGTTGTGCTGCTTTCGCCGCGCCGGGTGGCGGCGCGGGCGGCGGCGGAGCGGATGGCGGAACTGCTGGGCGAGGCGGCGGGGGCGACCGTCGGCTATGTCACCCGGCTGGACAGCAGGCGGTCTGCCGCCACGCGCATTCTGGTGATGACCGAGGCCATATTCGTGGCGACCATACTGGGCGATCCGGAATTGCGCGGCGTTTCGGCCGTGCTGTTCGACGAGGCGCACGAGCGGCACCTCGACAGCGATCTGGGGCTGGCGCTGGCGGTGGAGGCGCAAGGGGTGTTGCGCGAGGATCTGCGCATCTTGGTGATGTCTGCCACCATCGACGGGGCGCGGTTTGCGGGACTTTTGGGGGATGCTCCGGTGGTGGAGAGCGCGGGCAAGGCGTTTCCGCTGGCGATCAAGTGGCTGGGATCGCGCGCCGATCTGAAGGTGGAGCAGGCGGTGGCTTCGGCCGTGGCGCAGGCCTGGGCGGAAGAGGACGGCGATATTCTCGCGTTCCTGCCGGGCGTGGCGCAGATCGAGCGGGCGGCTGACCTTCTGGCGGCGCGATTGCCGCAGGCGCTGGTGCTGCCGCTGCACGGGCAAGTGGAACCGGCGGGGCAGCGGGCGGCAATCAGGCGCGATGCGCAAGGGCGGCGGCGGGTGGTGCTGGCGACGGCGATTGCGGAAACGTCGCTGACTTTGGATGGCGTTTCCGTGGTGGTCGATGCCGGGCTTTCTCGGCGGGCGGAATTCGACAAGACGGCGGGGGTGACGCGGCTGGTGACGACGCGGGCTTCGCAAGCCGCAGCGGCGCAGCGCGCGGGGCGGGCGGCGCGGCAGGGGCCGGGCGTTGCCCATCGGTTGTGGGAAGAGGCCGGGCATGCGGGGCGCGAGGCGTTCGATCCGCCGGAGATGCTGACGCAGGATCTGGCGCCGCTGGCGCTGACTTTGGCGCAATGGGGCGCGGGCGATCCGGACGCGATGGCGTGGATCGATGCGCCTCCCGCCGCAGCGATGGCGGCGGCGCGGCGGCAGTTGACGGCGCTGGGTGCTTTGGTCCTTCGACAAGCTCAGGATGAGCGGGTTTTGTATGAAATAACGGCGCATGGGCGGGCGATGGCGGGCCTGCCGATGGAGCCGGCGCTGGCGCATATGATGTTGTTTGCGGCTCAGCTTGGGGAGGCCGGGGATGCGGCTAAACTCGCGCTGTTGCTGCAGGAGGGCGGGCTGGGCGGGCGCGGCGAGGATCTGGCGCGGCGGCTGGATCGCTGGAATGGCGAGCGTGGCGGGCGGGCCGAAGCGTCGCGCAAACTGGCGCGGGGGTGGGCCGATAGGGCGGTGCGGCTGGTGAAGGGTGAGCGGGGTTCGGACATGCAGCTGGGCGTCGTGCTGGCCGAGGCGTTTCCGGACCGGATCGATCGGCCGCGATCTGCCACAGGCGAGGAATGGCTGTCGTCCGGTGGGCGCGGCTATCGGCTCGATCCCGCATCGCCGCTGGCGAGCGCGCAGTGGCTGGTGATCGGCGATGCGCAAGGCGAGGCCAAGGGCGCGCGGATCATGGCGGCGCTGGCGCTGGAGGAAGCGGACATCGCGCGCTGGCTGGGCCACCGGATCGAGGCGCGGCACACGCTTTCGTGGAATGGCGAGGAAGGCCGGGTGGAGGCGCGGCTGGAGCGGCGGCTGGGAGCAATCGTGCTGGCGCGGGTGCCCGATCCTTCGCCGGAGCCTGCGGCGGTGACGGCGCTTTTGGTCGAGCGGGTGCGGGCGGAGGGGTTGGCTCTGCTGGGGCTGGGTGCCGGGACGCAGGCTCTGATCGAGCGGGCGGGGTATGCCGGGCTTGAGGCGCTTTCCGAAGTGGCGTTGCTGGACGGTCTGGAAGCGTGGCTGGCACCTTTGCTGGCGGGGCGGCGCGATTTGGCGGTGGCGGGGGGCAAGTTGCACGAGGCCTTGCTGGCGCGGCT
>DAICYJ010000004.1 GCA_027311705.1 Novosphingobium sp.
GGAAACCGCCTTCCAGCAAGCGGCCGATGTCGCCGGTGCGAAACCAGCCATCGGCGGTGAAGGCATCGCGCGTTTCGTCGGGTTTATTGAAATAGCCTCGCGTTACGACCGGTCCGCACACCTGCAATTCGCCGTCATGGCCCATCGGCAGTTCCACGCCGGTTTCGGTATCGACGACGCGATACCGCGCGACCAAGCCGCCTATCGCAGGATCGCCAGCCGCCCCGGCAAGCTTGTAGCGCCCGTTGCTGTCGAGTAGCCGGGCCACCGGGTCTTCACCGAAGGTGCATACTGCCGATGCTGTCGTCTCGGTCATGCCATAGGCGGTGTGGATTTCCACCGCGCCGAGGGTATCGTGGATCTCCTCCCAGACAGTAGGCACGTTGGTGCCGCCGCTGTTGAAGAACGCGCGTAGCGGACCCGGCCCACGGCCCCGTGCCCGGGCGACGGCGATCAGGGCATGGGTCATTACCGGCACGCAAACCATGTCGGTGGGATGAAACAGATCGGACCAGGCGAGCATTTCTGCGGCATCGAATGCGGTGTGCGGAATGACCGCCCCGCCCACGAACAACGCCGCAATCCAGCATTCGACATAGCCGAACACATGATACATCGGCAGCGCGAACTGAATGCGACGACCATCCTCGAACGCACGGGTCAGCGCCGAGGAATAGGCCGCGCGCAGCAGCATATCGTGGGTGAGCACAGCTCCTTTGGGCTGACCGGTCGTCCCCGACGTGTAGAGAATGTCGGAGCAGTCGTCCGCTTGTCCGCAGGCCTGCCGCCGTGCGACTTCGGCCTCGTCGCTGGCGCCGGCCGATCCGGCAAGTGCGGAAATGGTCGTGAACCCATCGGGCAAATCAACACCGCCATCGCGGACAATCACGTGTTCCAAATGGGCCAGTGCATCGCGCAGGATGGCGAGATCCGCGAGATAGCTGCGGTCGCGGTACTCGGCCATGGCGATGACCGCAGCGCAACCGGACTGGCCGAGCACGTAAAGCAGCTCGTCGCGGCGGAGCTGGAAGTTGACCGGAACGGCAATGCAGCCGGCGCGGGCGATCGCCAGCTTGGCGGTAAGGAATTCGGGATGGTTGGCCATAATCACGGCGACGCGGTCGCCCGGCTGGAGGCCGAGGGAGACAAGCCCGCCGGCAAGACGCAGGCTTGCGAGACCCAGTTCATGATAGGAAAAGGAGCGAGTCGCGGTGAGGATGGCTGGCCGTTCGCTGTACGCTTCAACCACGCGGTCGAAGAATTGTGGCAAGGTTTCGCCGGGCCACTGCGGAAACCGCGATTCGAGAGCTTCCCGCCGCTCGCATGGCTTCGTCACCGGCTTCGCACTCCCATGTTGACCACCTCTCCGAATCTATATAACAAACATTTGTTTCGTGGCAACGCGGTGGCTTCGGCAATGTCGCGCACGTGAGGGATTGAGGTTTATGGATTACAGTTTCACCGAAGAACAGTGCATGTGGCGCGATGTGGTCAACGGTTTCATGGACCGAGAGTTCGGCCGCGAACAGACCCTGAAACATGACCAGAACCGAGAGTTTCCGGAAGAGCTTTATCGCAAGATGGCCCGTGAGGGCTGGCTTGGACTGCTGATTCCCGAAGATCAGGGCGGCCTTGGCATGGACAAGGATCCTGTCATGTTCGCGATCTTCTGCGAAGCGATCGGCAAATTCAGCCTCGATACCGCAGCCTGCATCATGACCTCGATGTTCACGGCCGGCAACATTGCCCGCCATGGCACGCCGGAGCAGCGCAAGCGCTACCTTGAACCGTTCCTCGCGGGCGACGCGAAGTTTTCGATTTCGATTAGCGAGCCGCAGTCGGGATCGGATGCCGCCGGCGCCCGTTCGACCGCGCGGCTCGATGGTAACGAATGGCTGGTGAACGGTAGCAAGGTCTGGTGCTCCGGCGCCCATCACCCTAACACCTGCATCGCCATGATGCTGCGCACCGGCGAAGGGCGCTATGATTTCAGCGTGCTGCTGGTGCCCAACGACAGCGCTGGCCTCGAAATCCAGAAGATGGACACGCTGGTCCGCCGCAGCTTGGGCACTACGTCGCTGTTCATGGACGACTTGCGCCTCCCTGCCGATGCCTTGCTGGGCGAAGTGGGCAAGGGCTGGAAGTACATCGGCGAGCACCTCGATTTCGAGCGCCTGTCGATTGCAGCCTCGCAGATCGGCAATGCGCGAACGGCCCTTGACGATACCGTCAAGTATCTCAGCGAGCGCGAAGCGTTTGGAAAAAAGCTGGCCCAATTCCAGGTGCTGAAACACCGCATGGCGGAAGACCAGGCGCGGCTATCTGCGGCGTACTACCTCGTCTATGCCGCGGCATCGGCAATGGCGCGCGGCGAGAAGTCGTCGGCACTGGTCGCGCAGGCTAAATTGATTGCCTCGCAAACAGCTTTTGACATAGCAACCAACGGTATGCAGGCGCTCGGTGGCTATGCGCAGCTTCCCGAATACCATATGGAACGGTACTTTCGCGAAGCGAAGCACGGGATGGTTGGCGGAGGGACCAACGAAATCCTGCGGAGCATCATCGCCAAGTCGATGGGGCTCTGATTGTTCGCACAGGGCCGAGTGGAGTAAAGTGTGAATGGCGAGTGTAGATAAGGCAGAAGTCGACAGCAAGCCGCGGGTCGCCATCATGAACGTCGCCATGCATCTGTTCGGAAAGCAGGGGTTCAACGGCACGTCGATGCGCGACATCGCCAATGCCGTCGGGCTGCTGCCCGGCAGCCTTTATGCTCACATCAACAGCAAGGACGCGGTGCTGCTTGAAATCGTTTCGGATGGCGTGGGCCGGTTCATTTCGGCTGTCGAACCCCACGTTGCGGCGGATGGTGATCCGGTTGGCCGGCTGCGCAAGATGATCGGCGCACACGTGGAGGTCGTTGCCGACAATCCCGAGCGTTCGCAGGTCGTCTTCCACCAGTGGCGGTTCCTGAGCGCCGATAACCTTCCGCATGCGATCGAGCGACGCCGGCGCTACGAAAGTTGCTTCGTCAAGGTATTCGAAGATGGGTTGCGCGCGGGACAGATCAGACAGGACCTGAACTTGCGGATTGCGGTGCTGACGATCCTTGGTGCGCTGAACTGGACGCCGGAGTGGTTCTCGCCCGATGGGCGATTGAGCGCTTCGGAAATCGGCGATCTGATGGCTGACACGCTGCTGGCAGGTATTCTGGCCTGACAAACTATCCCGCTTGAAATGGGTGTGTTGCCATCTCGGCTTGACACCCGCAGAAACGGGCCTTACTCAAAAACAAATGATTGTTTTAAAGGAGTCTGGGATGGCCAGGGCATTTGTCGACCCAGCGCCGAAATGGTTCGAGGACTTCGAGCCGGGCGACGTGATGACAACCCGCGGGCGCACGGTCGATATCGGCGATATCACCAACTACGCTGGCCTTACGGGCGATCACTACCAGCTGCACACCGATGCGGCCTTCATGAAGAGCAACCGCTTCGGTCAGCGTATCGCGCATGGTCCTTTGACCTTTTCGCTGGCGGTTGGGCTGGTCGGGCTGAGCGGCTTTTACGGCGATGCAATCGTCGCTTTGATCGAGATTACCGGCCTGCGCGCCACGAAGCCGGTGTTCGCCGGCGATACGCTGAACGTGGTGGCCTCGGTCGAGGTCCATGACGCCAGCGGCCCCAAATACGGCACACTGGGCGTGCGCTATTCCGTCCGCAACCAGGACGGCGATGAAGTTATGACTTTCCTGCAGACGATGCTGGCCAAGCGACGCCAGCCGGAGGACTGAAAATGGCAGAAGAATGGAAGCTTCATGTTGCTCCCGGAGCAGCCAATGATCCCGTGTTCGTGGGTGTTGGCGAAATTCCGACCGGAAAATTTCCTGAACGCGGCTTTATCCAGGCGCTGACCAAGGTTGCGCTGCTGGCGCTCAAGGATGCGGGCATGGTTCCGCGCGATATCGACACGATCCTGCTGATCCCGAACCTGCACGGTGCCGCCGATCAGGCCGATCTCGTGTTCTCGCGCATGGTCGAGGAACTGGGCATTCATGGCACCTGCAAGTCTAGCTACATGGTCCATTCGGGCGGTTCAACCAGCGACAACGCGGTGCGTTCGGCCCACGGCCTGATCGCCACCGGCCATGCGCAGAACGTGCTGGTGCTACAGTGCGAACGCTGGGGTTCGGCCGATCTCAACGAAATGATCACGATGCTGTCGAAGAACGGCATTCCGGGCGAATGGGAACTGCCCACCGGCATCCAGTTCAACGCCATCGGTGCCATGATCACCCGTCGCTACATGCATGCATCGGGCAGCACGGCGGCAGAAATGGCGTCTGTGTGCGTCACGCTGCGCAACTGGGCCAATCTCAACGAAAATGCGATGTTCTATCATAAGCCGCTGACGGTGGAGCAGATCCTTGCGTCGCGCATGGTGGCCGATCCGCTGCACAGCTATGAATGCCCGCCGATGGCCGATGGCGCCTGCGCCTTCGTGATGACCAGCACCGAGAACGCCAAGAAGCGCGGCATCTCGAACGCCGTGCGCGTGGCAGGCTCTGGCGGTTGCGTCAGCCACTATTGCCTCAGCCAGGAAAAGGACCAGGCCGTGCTCGGCTGGCCGCTGGCAGCCGAACGCGCGTGGAACCAGTCTGGCTGGGGCCCGCAAGATGCCGACATTGCCGAAATCTACGATAGCTATGCGGCCGTCACCACAATCGGCATCGAAGGCATCGGCATTGCCGAAAAGGGTGAGGGTGCGCGCTGGTTTGCCGAAGGCAATGGCAATCCCGGCGGCAAGCTGCCGATGAACACCAACGGCGGCCTGCTTTCTGCCGGCCACACCGGCGTCGGCGGCGGCACTGCGCTGCTGGTCGAAGGCATCCGCCAACTGCTTCACCGCGCGCCGTCGAAGCGCCAGGTCGAAGATTGCCAACGCGCCATCATCGGGGGGTCGGGCGGAAGCTACATGGACGCCCAGATCCTGCTGCTCGAACGCACCAAACTGGGAGCCTGATCGATGCAAACTCCTGTTATCGTCCGTGAATTCCGCGCAGGCCTCGCCGCTGGCGACTTGCTGGTCCAGAGTTGCCATGACTGTGGCAAGCCCAACATGTGGCCGCGGTATGCGTGCCCACACTGCCAGTCGGAAAATCTTGGCTGGCTGAAGTCGGCGGGCACGGGCACGCTCCACAGCTTCTGTGTGCTGCGCCAGGGCGCACCCGAAGGCTATGAGGAAGACCTGCCTTACGCCATCGGCGTGGTGAAGCTCGACGAAGGCGTGCAGCTTGCCGTGCGGCTGGAACCGCAATCGGATGGCGATTGGTCGGCTTACCAGTGCGACGATCGCGTTGAATTCGTCGCGGTCGATGCCGCGCAGATCGAGAAGCGGCCCTGCGCCACGTTCCGCCGCGCAGTCGGTTGAAGCGATGAACACTTTCGCCTTTCTCGCCAAGTCGGCCCGTCACAATCCCGACGGACTTGCGCTCGTGCAGGGTTCTGAAGCGATCACCTATCGTGAGTTCCATGACCGGGCGCTGGCGATCGGCGGAAACCTGCTGGCGGCAGGCTGCTCCCCCGGCGATCGCGTGGCGTTCTGCCTCGCCAATTCGCCGCGGATCATGGAACTGATCTTCGGGTGTTTTGCGGCAGGGTTGATCGTGGTTCCGGTCAACGCCCGCCTCCACGCGCGCGAAATGGCCTACATCGTCGGCAACAGCGGCGCGCGCATTCTGGTGCATGGTGATGAATTCCAGGCCGGCATCGCGGCCAATGCCGATCTCTTTGCCGGCGTGGTACGCTATTGCTCCGGTTCTGCCGACGGAGCGCAGCCCTTCTCCGCCTTGCAGGATCCGGCGCAGATGCTTTCCGCGCCGGTCGATGCCGCACCGGAAGACTTGTGCTGGCTGTTCTATACGTCCGGCACCACCGGCAAGCCCAAGGGCGCGATGTGGAACCATCGCATGGTCCGCTGCGTCATCATGAACTATCTGGCGGACTTGCATAATATCCAGCCGGGTGAGGTCGTGCTCCATTGCGCGCCGATGTCGCATGGCAGCGGCATCATCGCTCTGCCCACCGTGGCGCGCGGTGCCGTCAACGCCATCACCGACACCGCCAGCTTCGATGTGGATTCCCTGCTGGCCACGGTCGAGCGGCTGAAGGTGTCGCACATCGCCTTCATGGCGCCGACCCAGATCGTGAAAATGCTGGAGGATTTCCAGCCCGGCAAGCACGATATCTCCAGCCTTCGCGCGATCTGTTACGGCGGCGCGCCGATCTATGTCGAACAACTCAAGCAGGCGGTGCAGACTTTCGGCCCCGTGTTCGTCCAGCTTTACGGCCAGGGTGAATCGCCGATTACGATCACCGGGATGAGCGCGCGCCAGCATCAGGAGCTGCTGGATGCCGGCGACCCACGCATCGGCTCGGCCGGACAGACCCGTACCGACGTCGAAGCACATTGCGTCGACGAAAACGATAACCCGCTCCCGCCGGGCGAGGCTGGCGAAGTGGTGGCGCGCGGCGATGTCGTGATGCCCGGCTACTGGCAGAACCCCGAAGCGAGCGCTGAAGCCCTGCGTGGCGGTTGGCTCCACACCGGCGACATCGGCTATTTCGACGATCGCGGTTACCTGTTCCTGCTCGATCGCGCCAAAGATATGGTCATTTCAGGCGGCAACAACGTCTACCCGCGCGAGGTCGAGGAAGTGCTGATCCAGCATCCCAAGATCGCCAACTGCGTCGTCTTCGGCATCCCCGACGATTACTGGGGCGAGGCGGTCCACGCGGTGATCGTCCTCACGCCGGGCGAAGCACTGACCGCGAAAGAAGTGATCGACTTCTGCGGCGAGCACATGGCGGGCTACAAGAAGCCCAAGGCCGTCGATTTCGTGAATGAACTGCCCGTCAGCGGGTACGGCAAGATCCTGCGACGCGAAGTCCGGGACGCCTACTGGCAAGGCCATTCCAGCCGCATCGGTGGCGGCGCTGGAGCAAAGGGTCCCAACGGATGAGAAAAGTCGCAATCGCCGGCGTCGGTATGACGCAATTCGGCAAGCAGCTTGGGCGTGGCCTGCGCAGCATGTCGCTCGAAGCGGTCGACATTGCCATGAAGTCGGCCGGGCTGGAGTTCGGCGACGTCCAGCGGGTCTATTTCGGCAATGCGATCGCCGGCACCGTCCTTCAGCAGGACATGATCAAGGCGCAGGTCGTGTTCCGCCACCACCCCTTGGCTGGACTGCCGATGTACAACGTCGAAAACGCCTGCGCATCGGGCGGGTCGGCCTTCCTGATGGCGGTGGAAGCGGTGGCCAGCGGCTGCGTGGACGTCGCGCTTGCACTCGGCACCGAGCAAATGCACCACGCTGACCGCACGCGCGCTTTCAATGCCTTGCGCGGATCGACCGATATAGACGACATCGGCGAAGTCGAGCCCGGCACGATGAGTGCGAACTCGATCCTGATGGATTACTATGCCGGCGTGGCGCAGTCATATCTCGACCGGTATGGTGCGACCGTTGAGGACTTTGCACGTATTGCGGTAAAGAACCGCATGCATGCCGGGCACAATCCGCTTGCCTATCTGCGCACGCCCCAAACGATTGAGGATGTTCTTGGCGCGCGTGCGATTGTTTCGCCGCTCACCCTGCCGATGTGTTCGCCTGTAACGGATGGTTCGGCTGCGGTGGTCGTTTGCTCGCTCGATAAAGCGCGTTCGCTGGGCATTCCGGTAATCGCGGTGCGGGCCTGCCAGAATGCCTCGGGCGCGGGGGGGCATCCTGTGGAAACCGCGGCGCAACTGGCCTATGAATTTGCCGGTGTCGGTGCCAAGGATTTCGACGTGCTCGAACTGCATGATGCAGCTGCACCCGCCGAACTGATGCAGTATCACGAAATCGGTCTCTGCCCCGAAGGCGAGGGATCGCGCCTCGTCCGCGATGGAGACACCGCGCTGGGTGGCCGGACCCCGGTCAATACCAGCGGTGGATTGCTCAGTCGTGGGCATCCGCTGGGCGCGACGGGGTGCGCGCAGATTGCCGAACTCGTCACTCAGTTGCGCGGCGAAGCCGGCTCACGACAAGTTGAAAACGCGCGGCTGGCGATGGCGATGAATGGTGGCGGATGGCTTGATGGGTCCTATGCTTTGGCCATCGCCACGATCCTCGAACGACTTTAGGCTCTGCGCACCATGACCTATGACACGATTATCATTGAGCGTCCGGCCGATGGCGTCGCGCTGCTCACGCTGAACCGGCCCACGCGCGGCAACGGGGTCGTCCCCGAACTGGTGGCCGATCTCGTTCACGCGATGGCCTTGCTCGAAGCTGATTTCAGCGTGCGCGTGCTGGTCATCACGGGTGCCGGCAAGCAGTTCTGCGCCGGCGCAGACCTCGTTGAATTCAAGCGCTATCTTGATGAAGACCAGCGCCGCACGCAGGAACCCTACAACGCGCGAATTCTGCATCCAGTCACGCAAAAACTGGCATCCAGCCGCCTTCCGGTGATCGCCGCCATCAATGGCGGTGCCACTGCGGGCGGCCTCGATTTCGCGCTCGCTTGCGACATCCGCATCGCCTCCACGGCGGCCAAGCTTGGGGAAACCTACATCAAGCTCGGCCTAGCCCCCGGCAACGGTGGCAGCTATTTTCTGCCGCGCCTTGTCGGCAGCGGAATGGCGGCGGAACTGGCGCTCACCGGCGATGTTGTCGATGCCCAGCGCGCGCTGGAAATCGGGCTGGTAAATCGCGTTGTAGAACCTGAAGTGCTGATCGAGACTGCCGTGGCGCTGGCCGCGCGCATTGCCGAACGCCCGCGTCTGGCCATCGAAGCGACCAAACAGCAACTGCGCCAAAGTTGGCACATGGACCTGCAGGGCACGATGAACGCAAGCTTCTGGGCGGTCGCCGCGCTCAGCTACAGCGATGATTTGCGCGAAGGCGTGAACGCCGGGCTGGAAAAGCGCACGCCGCGCTACAATCGCGGCGACGACTGAGCCAGCGACCTGGCGGGAGGGGCTGTGCAGTCGTTAAGGTTGATCGCGGGGGCTGATGCGCTTCCTTTTGCCGAAGATCTGCCGCTGCGCCTGCCGCAGGTTTCAGGCTGGGTAGATCCCGAACCGTTTCGGGCGCAGGCGCGCGGCGAGGCGCCCCCGCCTGCCGAACGCTTGTCGCCCAGCGGAGGCATGCGGACGCTGCACTTGCCCACGGGCGGCCCGCTGCCTGCACACGATGCCGCAGCCCTTATCTTCGTCGTTTCCGGCACGATCGAGGTCGCCACTGCCAATCGCGGCGTTGTGGGGCTGCATCCGGGCGACCTGCTTCTGGCTGATGCGTCCACGCGCGGCCGGGCCATTGCGAAGGGCGACTGCCGCCTGATCGCAGTGCAGGTCGATCCCGATTGGCCCGATGCAAAGGCAAGGCTGGTGGATGCGCTGTCCACACACCCCCGCGAAGCCATTCCGTGCAATTTCAAGCGCATGAGCAAGGCCGGCGACGACAGATCGATCTTCCGTGAATTCCCGGCGCTGTTCCCTGCGCCCGGTGTGTGGAGCGCCATCACGCCGCTGGTCGGTTTCCGCCTCCTCGGCATGGAGGACACGTTCATCGATTGGCATCCGGAGGTCGTGAATAACCTCGTCATCGTCCTGTCCGGCGCGCTTGAACTGGAAGTCGGTGGGGAGGGCGGCTCGGCCGAAGTGTTCCGCGAAGGCGATGTATGCCTGGCCGAGGATCGCACCGGGGAAGGGCACATCGACCGCACGCACGGGCTGGTCCGCGTCGCCATTCTTGTCATTGCTGACGACGATCTCTGGCCGCTGACTTAGTGACGCGGCAGCGGCTAACCGCAGCTTGTGGAGAGAAGTTGCCGTTCCGGAATTAACACGTAGCCGCCGTTCATAAGGCATGCTTTGCTGTTCGCATGGACTCCTTGCCCCCGCAGCCGCCTGCATATGAGCAGTCAATCAACCAGAAGCTAGTCGAGTGCGGTCTTTCCGCTGCGGGTGTGTCCGTCAGCTATCAAGATGAATTGCAGAGCTACGAGGTGGTTATCGGGCCTGATGCAGGTGCCTCACGCGATCACTTTGCATGTGTCCAAGCGGCGACTGCGCACGAAATAGTCACATTCACCGACACAGCAACTTTCCATCAGTATCTCGCGTTTATCTCGGAGCAATACCGGCCGAATCTCATTGCGCAGGCCAAACATGAGCTTGAGAGACGTGGACGACTAGCGGGCTTCCCGTCACGACCTTCGTTCGGCAGTGACAAGCATTTTGCAGAAGCCGTGGAGCAACACTGCGGCTTTACCAAGGGCTCAGCAATTCGTCCTTTCGGCTCTGCGTTCGCGTTTCAGCCACCGTTGGATCACACGCTCGATTTGTCGGCTTTCTCCGAGAAGTATGGTTGCCTACTAGCAGCCATCCAAATGATCACAGCGCAAGGAGAGCTGAAAATAGGCTTCATCGGCAATGAGGAGTTCGGGGCCTCTCAATAGGTTCTCGAACCGATGCCCGCGCTCCACGACATGCAGGCCATCCCATGCCCGACCTGCGGCCCTCAAAGACCGCCGCACATTCAGTGTGTGAAACTGTCCACGCGGCCTAACCCCCGGCATCCATCATAACCGATCCGAAGTGCTGCCGCGCCTTCTGCGACAACGGTTGGGCAGTCTTCGTGGCAATGTTCACCTGCACCATCGTGCTGTTGGAAATCGAGGCGCAGCGACCATTCTGGAACAGCGCCTGTCGAACCATGAACGAGCTCGACCCGATGCGCTCGATCCCGCTGGCGACGTCGATCACGCCGGGATAATGAAGCTCGCCGGTGAAATCGATCGTCGTCGTCACGATCACGAAGAAGCACCCTGGATCGAGCAGTTCCCCGGTGTCGAGCATGATGATGCCGGCGCGCCCTGCTTCGTAGAAGAACGAAAAGGCCACGTTGTTGACGTGGCCTTGCCGGTCCGTGTCGCTTATCCGCACCTTTTCGGAAACGATGACAGGATAGGCGGCCAATGTTTTGAAGTCGGGCGTCTTGAAGGCGGGCATCGCGTTCCTGTTCAGTTTTTGGCCTGTTCAGTCCCCGGCCTGTTCAGTCCCAGGTCCGTGCAAAAAACGGTTCATAGCTGACCAGCAGCGGATCGGCGATCGTGTCCGTCAGCTTCAAGATTGATCGCCGCTCGACCAGCACCTGATAGGCAGCCTTGGGGTCGTCCGCCTATTCCTCCACGACCGTTATGGCGCGTTCCGGGCAACTCTTGACGCCCAACATGGCGTTCTTTTCTTCGCCGGCGGGAACTTCGATCGTCAGCCCACGGTCTGCGTTGTAGCCGTCTTCATCGTTCAAGCGGAACACGTTTGGCGCATACTTCGCGCAGCGACCGTGTCCGGTGCAATTCACTTCGTCGATATGTACTTTCATGACCCCAGCTCCGTGATTGTCCTTGGTTTTCCCGGTCCCGCGATTCAGCCCTTCAGCCTTTCGAGCAGATCAATGGCGGCCAGCGCCTCCAGCCCCAGACCAAGGGCCAGCCCCTCGTCCATCAGCCGCTTGTAGCGCTGCGTCAGCGCCACGCGCGAATATCGCAGGGCAAGATCGGTCTTGCCCGCAAATATCGTGGCGATGTCCATCGCCCGGCCCAGAACGTCGGCTTGTGGCAAAACCTCGCCGACGATGCCGTAATCGAGCGCCTGTTGAGCCCCGATCTCCTGGCCCATCAGCAGGAAATAACGGCCCCGGTTCGGCCCAAGCAGGTGAGTCCACACCACGTGCGCGCCATCGCCGGGAACGATGCCACCGATGAAATGCGGAGCATCCTGAAACAGCGTCGTATCCGATGCGATCACGATGTCGCCCAGCACCGGGATTTCGGGGTGGAACCGCGCCGGGCCGTTGATCGCGCTGATCACGGGCACTTCGATGGCGAGCAGGTTGGTCAGCAGCTTGCGGCCGTCATAGAACGTGTGGTCCCATTCTGCCGGGGTATTCAGCTTGAAGCTGGCGAAGTCGATTTCCTCGCACCACACCGCACCGGTGCCGGTCATCACGACCACCCGATTACCGCGATCTGCGCCGATACTGGCAAAGCAGTATCCCAGTTCCTCGTGGCTTTCCTCGCTCCACACGAACGGGCCGCCACGCGTGTGCAGCCGCATCAGCAGCACACCCTGATCGTCGCGTTCCAGCGCGATGTTGCGGTAGAGGTCCTTGTAGTCCCCGAACTGGGGCGCAAGCCTGCTCATGCCGTCACCATTCGAGGTAGAGTGAGCGCATCGAACGCAGATAGCCGGTTACATAAGTCGGCTCCGTGCCTTCCTTAATCCGGAAATCGGGCATCCGCTTCAGCCATTCCTCCAACGTCGCCGTCAGTTCCAGGCGGGCAAGGTTGGAACCGATGCAGCGGTGCGGCCCGACGCCGAAGGTGGAGTGCGGGATGCCCTGGCGGCGCACGTCGACCTTTTCCGGTTCTTCCATATGGCGCGGATCACGCGATGCGCAGGCATAGGTGAGCATCACGAACTCGCCTTCCTTGATCGGCGTGCCGGCCACTTCCACGTCGCGGGTTGCGGTGCGTCCCAACGCCACCACGGGCGGGAAGAAGCGGGCGTATTCTTCCACCGCATTCTCGATCAACGAGGGATCTTCGATCAGCATTTTAAGCTGGTCGCGGTTGGTAGCCAGATGGTGAAGGGCTGAACCCATCACAAAGGTCGTCGTGGCGATGCCGCCGAACGTCAGGTCGACCAGCACGCTGACCTTGTGGTCCCACGGCGCTTCGGTGCCATCGTCATAGGTAACGCCGGCAAGGATGGTATCGATCAGATCGCCGCGCGAAGGCTGCGTGGCCCGCCATGTCAGGTGCTTGTTCAGGTATTCGAACACGCCCTTGAAGTGCCGCGAACGCTCTTCGAGATCGGGAGCAAAAGTACCTTCTTCCACGCCATTGACCAGCGCGGGCAGGTCTTCCAGCGGAACACCGAGCACATTCTTGAAGAATGCCCAGCCCGGAAGCAGCGTGCCGAATTCGCTGATGAATTCGCATTCGCCCTTGTCGATGAACCGGTCGATCAGTTCGTTCACGTCGGCGCGGATGGCATCTTCCATCAGGGCCACGGTCTTCGGGCTGAGATGCGGATTGAGCTTGTGGCGCCAGCGCGTGTGCATCGGGGGATCGCATTCTTCCGGCATCAGGAAGGGAATGCCTTCGGGGCGGTTGGGCATGTAGCCCTGCGCGGCGCTGAAGGTCTTCCAGTCCTGCGCGGCGGCGCGAACTTCGTCCTGCGTGTTGATCAGGTAGTATCCCCGGCCAACCTGCGAATGAACCACGGGGCACTTGCGCACCATGAAGTTCAGCGTTTCGTTGAAGTTCTCGTTGAACTTCGGGTCGTCGAGGTCGAAGTCGTTGATGATATCACGACCGAACCGCTCGATCAGGGCTTCCGGCGTCGTTTCTGGATCGACGGGCGTGCTGGTGGACACGTCATTCATGATTGTGAATCCTTCTCCCAAGCGACCATTGAAAACAATCATTTGTTTTTGTCAGAGTCGCGGGTAATGGTCAAGACACTAAGGTTCAGTTGGCAAAACGCGAAGCAATTGCGGCTCGCTGTGCCCACATTGAGTTTCTGTAGGGCACACAGGCACCGGAAAGGCCTGTCCTGCGCAAGTGCCGAGGAAAATCGTCGCTCCCGCAGCAAATGTGGCGCAAGACAGGGTCATCGTCAAAGCGCGGTCATGCCGCCATCGATCACGTGTTCCATGCCCGTGATGAACGATGATTCGTCGCAGGCCAGGAAGATGGCGAGATTGGAAACCTCGATCGGGTCCGCCAGGCGATTGAGCGGGATCATGCTGAGCGCGTCGCCGCCTTCCTCGTCGGTTGCGGCCGCCATCATCGGTGTGCGGATATAGCCGGGGTGGATCGAATTGCAGCGGACGTTCTGCTTGCCGTATTCCACCGCGATCTGCTTGGTCATGCCGCGCACCGCGAACTTTGTGCCAACATAGGCGAGGTTAGGCGCACCATAGATCGCCACCATGCCCGCAACGGACGAGATGTTGACGATCGAGCCGCCGCCCGAAGCGATCATCGAAGGCAGGACCGCCTGCATGCCCAGGAACACGCCGATCTGGTTGATGTCGGTGACGAAGCGGTAGTCTTCCTCGGCAAAGTCCAGCGTGGCGGCGATCTTGCCCAGCACCCCGGCATTGTTGACTAGCACGTTGACCGGGCCGAATGCTGCTTCGCCTTTGGCGAGGACTTCATCCCAATCGGCTTTTTTGGAAACGTCCTGCTTCACGAAAATGGCGGCGTCGCCAAGGCTGTCGGCCAGCTTCTGTCCAGCCTCGACATTGAGGTCGGTCAGGATTACCTTGGCACCGTGGTCAACGAACGCCTTGGCATGCGCCTCGCCCATGCCTTGCGCTGCACCGGTAATGATTGCAATTTTGCCTGACAGTCGTCCCATTCTCAAACCCTCTTTTTCCCGAATCTGTTTTTCGAGGGCATCCTATGGGCGCATTGTTCAAAAAACAAGTGTTTGTTTTGAGTTTTGTTGGTCTGAATTGCTGGCAAGTGTTTTGGGTCCGGACGTACTAGGGCCACCATGTAACAGCCACCTGCCATTCCGGCGACGAGAGCAAGCGATGTTGCGGTTCAGGCGAATGAAGTCGTTGCAGAAATTCGCCTCGGTGCGTGCCCCGTTTTGCAACCATTTTTCCCTGAACCGCGGCCTTGTCGAAGTGTCAGACCTACAAGTTCCGCCGCTTGATCGCCCTGGCCGAGTGGCATCACTCGCGTGCTGAAGTTCGGTCGGGGCGGTAGCGGCCATGCTTTGCCATAACAGCGGGCTGGAGGATTTCCTTGGTTGGCTGGCGAAGAACTTCGATCCCTCGGTCACTTGGCAGGACCTCGATTTCATCCGTTCTGAGTGGGACGGCCCGCCATCGTCGATGCCGTGGGAGACAGGCTGACAGTGCTTGCTGATGGTGGCATACGATCAGGCCTTGATGTCGACCGCATGCTGGCGCTGGGCGCAAAGGGCTGCTGCTCGGCCGGGCATGGGCGTACGCGCTGGCAGGCGGCGGGCAAGCGGCTGCCGGTTCAAACGCGCCGGTCCGACGACGAGAGCGAAAGATGCAACGCTTCAAGTCGCAGGGTCAGGCCCGGCGCTTCGTTTCCACCCACTCCGCGATCGACAATTCCTTCAATATCCAGCGTCACCTCGTCTCCGGGAAGACAATGCGCATCTTTCGAACCGCAGCCATGGCGGATTGGAATTCCGCGTCAGTCGCTGCAACATTACATTCCTTTCGGCAGTGCATCGCGCCTCGGCGAAGTTAACGTGACAATTCCATGTTGGCTGCATTTGGCCTTGAACGCCAAACGGAAGCGAGTTTGCATTGGGCTGACAGCACCGATTAAGGAGATGACTCTAAATGATAGTGTGTGGCATGTTTGGGCGATGTGGTTGTCGGTCCATTTGCCCCGCCTCGATAGCACTTGTGCTTCTGGTCGATTGGCCAGACTTCATGCCAGCATTGGCAGCCACCTTGCGGCCGGCGACGCATTTGCAGATGTGACCATCGATCTCAGCGCCGGTGTCATGCGCGATTGTCCACCGGTGACCACGTGCAGAATCGTTCTGCAGGAACCGGCGTGGCTGCGGCGCTTGCTGATTTCTCCGACCGAACCCGTCGCCGGGGGCGGTCTGATCGCGCTTTTCTCGATCACTCCGGATTCGCCGCCGGAAGATCCAAGTCGTCACGCGCGCGCGAACCTCGCGATGATACTGCACCACGAAGATTGGTGGGAATCCGAACGATGAGCCGCGGCGCGTTGCGGCTTGGCGCTTTTGATTGCCCGGGTCTGGAACTGGTGCGCTCGGGACTGCGATGGCTCCGCGAGGATGGGTACTTTTGCCGTGCCCGCGAACCTGCCGCCTATTGCAACATCGCCATTATCGGCAGTGACGCATTCGGACCTGAACGATCTGATCTCCAGGTGGCATTGGCACCTGCCCGATCGGGGCGACTGTTCCATGGACAGAGTGTCGCGCACGGCGGCGTTCTTGATCGCTTGCCCCGCGAACGATGGAATCCCGACACGGCATGGGCTTTCCTCGAGGAGACGCAGGAAGATAGCGGCGTGCTGGATGGGGAAACGCAGCTCACATTTTATGCCGGGCGCCGATTTTCCGACATTGCCGAAGATCGTTCCGGATTGCTTACCGGATGGCACGATCGCGTTCGGGCATGGACCGGTAATCCGGGAAGCGCGACATTGCTGGGCGCAGGCACATGCGAGATGGAGGCAATCTTGCGCGGCGACGACGGTTCCTTCGCGGCGATGCTTGCCCATCGCACCAGCGACGTTCAGATCGTCGTGAGCAGCGGTGAACCGTTGGTGCCGAGTTCGGCGGTGCTTGCCGGGGGGCTGTCTCGCAGCGCGGCGGACGTGGCGTCGATTCGCGCGGATATCGCCAGCACGTTCGGCGTCGACGGCCCGACACCGACGGGAAACGACTGGATATTCATCGGTGCGCTGATCCACGGGCTCGAACAGTCGCCCCTCACCGACCAGTACCAGCATTTCGGACGTTCCGGGCTTGGGGTCGCGGAGCCAGCATCGGCTGTCTGCCTGTCGCTCACCACCGAAATGCCTCCAACCGCCAGGCACAAACGCTTGGGTTACGCCCTGACAATCCACGGCTACCGCCTTGCCGCAGTGCCGCCGGCCGTGCGATTCTGGCTACAACACCATTTCGATTTCCTGACGCGCACTATCGAAGAAATTGCCCGGGATTATGCGGCGCTCGCAGCAGGATCCCGACAGCTTTTTATGGTCAACTGCGTATCGACATCCCGGATGGACAACGTCCGGAGTTATCAGCAACTGGACGTTGCCACGCTTCGTATGTTGAGCAGCGTGCGTGCCAAGGAACTTAACCTGATGCTTCACGACCTCGAGCGGTCGAGCGGCATCGCGATCATCGATGCTGATGCGATGGCGGCGGACATGGGAATGCTTGTCAATTTTCCGGATGGCGTTCATGCCTCCGGTGCTCTGGTTGGTGAAATGCGTGCCGAACTTGCGCGTCAACTCGCGGCATACGGGATCCCGGGCTTCTCCAAATAGCTCTGGCAGGATCAGCCAATCAGGAATTCGGCAGCCATTTCGCACTCGCTGCCGGCCAGCGGTTCCTCAGGTCTATCGCTAACCAGCGCAAGAAGACCGCCCAATGGGCACCACGCACCAGCTTCCACACACCGTTGACGCAATGCGCCCGGCTGATCGGCCCGAACCTCGATCAGCGCCTTGTTTGTTTCCAGCTCGACCAGCAGCGCGCCCGGCAAGAACGAGGCTCCTGCCTCGACATGCCATTCGAGCACGCGCACCTGCTGGTTGTGCTCGATCGTCGTGGGTACGGTCAGGCAATAGATCATCTCGAAATCCGGCGCTGCAAGATCGTCGACAAGTCTTCCGCCCCGCCGTGCCGCCTTGCGGCCTCTTCCTGAATATGCGCGGAAAGAAACTCGTCCAGGCCACCTTCGAATATGCACGCGGCAATCGCATGGCCTGCAAGCTCGGCGGCGTGAGGACCAAGGCAGCGATAGTCCGAACCCAGCGCGCGCGCGCGCCATGCAACGCAAACAAGCGGTCGATATCGACGATCTCGATGCCAGTTGCGCGCGACAAGTGCATTGCCATCACGTTGAGGCGGCGGATGCGTTCGATGGTTGGCTGTGCACGCTGTGCCGGCGAGACGCAGCGAAACAGGGTCGTAAGCAGTATCCGGCGCTCGCCCGGACGCGCAAGGCGACCGATCCGCTCCATCCAGCGCCGGGTCGTTACTTCGATGTCTTCCCGGCGCGTTGCATCTTCCGCCATTGAAACGATCCACACGGCTCCCGAAGCGCTGTCATCTGCGAGGTCGCAGAACACAACCGGCACCGGCCAGTCGCGCCCCAATGCAGCGCCGACGGCCGCCGACAATTGGCGCGACGCGGCCATCATGACGGGGCGCTCGCCTTCCCCTACGGTGGAACAGAGAGTGAAAGGGCTGTGGGTCAAGGCCGGAAGAACCCCGAGGGCGATCCCGTGCCCGCGGTCCCGGACCAGAACGATTTGAGTTCGCCGATGGGGGCGTGCGGATGTTCGGCAAGGAAGGCGCTCTCCCAGCGATCATCTTTGAGTGGATCGCGCCAGCCTTCCCGATGCGTCAGGTGATAGCTGCGTGCGCCTTCCACGGGGACCAGTCGAGCGCCCGTTTGATACAGCCGGTAAACGAGTTCGCGATGCTCGTTCATGTCGATTGCCGCGTTGAAACCGCCGGCGGAAAGAAACAGGTCCCGGGACAACGACAAGTTGCTTCCGCTCGCCGCTGCCCAAAGCCTGTCGCTGCCGCCTTGGTTTCGCAACGCGTCCATTTCCGCTTCATAAAGCAGCCTCGGTTGAACCCCTGGATAAATTCCGGGTGCGGCGCGCACATCTATAGCAGAAAAGGCGTGACGGATCTGGTGCGCCGTCACTCGCATCGCTTTACGCTCCGCTTCGGGAAGTCGCACTTCGCGCACTTGCTGGTGCGACCAGAAAGTCCCGCTTTCCGGATCGCCCAGAAATCGGGTGCAACGCAAATGCCAGGTCTCGCCCCGTCCGACGATACCCGACCCGCCAGCGTGGGCCTCCACATGCCGCCCGACCAGGCCCGGCCCGGCCAGTGTGTCTCCGTCCATGAAGATCAGCAGTGGGCTCCTCGCCGCCTGCGCGCCGCGATTGGATGCTGCCGAACGGCCTTCGCGGGACGTGTTATGCAGGCAATGCAAAGGCAGTCGCTGCCTTGCTTCGGCCAGAACCTCGCGCGTGGCATCGCAGGAACCGTCATCGACGACGACCACTTCGTCCAGGCCTTGCTGGCATTCGAGCGATGCAAGCGTGAGGCGCAGGCGTGAAGCCTCATTATGGGTCCGTATGACAACACTGGCATTCATCCGGCGCTTCCGCCATCAAGCGCGCCGAGTTGTTCGAGAATGTCGACCACTTCGGTTGCGACGAGACGGCAACCTTGTGCTGACAGGGTGACGGGGTCGATTTTCAGTCCGGCCGCACCCGCTCCGGCCAATACGGCATCGACATCCACGATCGAAATGCCCATCGAGCGTGAAAGGTCTATGAGCGCGAGATTGAAGCGGCGGATGCGCTCTGACAGGGTTTCCGAAAGCCCTCGATAGCAGCGTACCCGCTCCCACGGCATGGTCGCCGACATGTTGAAGACCAGAATATGTGCCGGTTTTCGTTCGCCGATGCGGCTGACAATGCGTGCGATGTTGGCCATCGACTCTTCCGGGCCGAGCATGGGCACCGGGCCGTAGCATTGGGTGAGCCAATTTCGCGCTTCATCCGGCCAATTGCCAAGGTCATAGGCATACAGAAGATGCCCGTCGGCGCGATGCCGGCACAGTGCGTTCATCACATCCGGCTGTATCGAAAGCACCACGACGTCGGCTGGCGTTTCGAACAAGTCGTTCGCAAACTGGCTCCTGGCAGAAAAAGGGTCCTTCGGAAACGTCCGGTCGAGAAGTGCGGCAGGTGCCACGCCATCGTGGGCCAGAACA
Organism: Novosphingobium sp.; assembly: GCA_027311705.1. Taxonomy (GTDB): domain Bacteria; phylum Pseudomonadota; class Alphaproteobacteria; order Sphingomonadales; family Sphingomonadaceae; genus Novosphingobium. The sequence continues at coordinate 19,619 of DAICYJ010000004.1, forward strand.
GCATCGCTGCGCGTCATCGTGCGATGGATGACTCTCGCAGACCAATCGGAACTTCGCGCGCGCAGGACGCTGTTGATACCATTCCAGGTGACCGACCCATTTTCGTGCAAAGCGTGAAGACAATCGCGCACATCGCCGTTGCCGGCAGCCAGTATCGTCATCCGGGGCATACTGTTAACTTGCATCAGCGCCATTGGACTTGCAACCATCGGAGTAGCCGCGTTGTGGTTGAATTCTTTGCATTACCTACAAGGGTGATTGCGCAAGGCACCCAAAGCGGCGTTGGTCGAACTTTGTACCACAATGGCTCGTACAGGCGGTCAACATGATCAGTTGCCTGATGGTCACGCGGCCAACACCTCGGCGCATCGCATTGGCTAGACATAGCATCGATGGTTATTGCCGGCAGACACACGCGCACCGGGAACTGGTCATCGTCATCGATCCGTCCGCTGCACCAGCGGATATTGCGGCTTTCGCGGCACTCATCGAAGCAATGGAGCGTCCGGATATCCGCGTGCATATCCCGGCCAAGTCGCATCGGCTTGGAGCATTGCGGAACATTAGCATCGAGATCGCCGCAGGCGAAGTTATCTGCCAATGGGATGACGACGATTTGTTCCACCCCCAACGGCTCGCCACGCAATATGTCAGCTTGCGCACATCGGATCTCGAAGCCGTCTACCTGCAGGAGGTCATGCAGTATTTTCCCGGCAGACAGGCGCTTTACCTCACCAACTGGCGTGGGACACCCGCAGGAGCGCACCCAGGGACGCTGTTGGCCCGGCGTGATGCGCTCCTGCACTATCCGGAACATGGCGTCCGATCAGTTCTCGGCGAGGATCTGGAAATCGCACTCGAACTGAAGCGTCGCAGAAAGGTCGGATATCTCGGCGATGCACCGCATCTTCACGTTTACGTCAGCCATGGCGACAACAGCTGGGATGCGGCGCACCATGCGATGCTCGCCCGCGAACTTTCGGTCTCGGTGGCGTTGCTAAAGCGCCGTGAGGCCAGCATCCGTGCCGGGCTCGCTTCTTTCGCCTTCCCGAATGACAGCATAGACATGACCGGCAGCAATGGCGTGGCTTTCCGCCTGTAGCCAATCGAGACTGCAGTTAATCGAGCACGCTGATTACGTCGGTATAGAGCCACCGCCCGTCGAGCCCGGTCAAAGCAAGCTCAACCCCGCCGTCAGTCGCAGCCTGGAGCATGTGCCACTGCGGCGGTATGGGGACGCCCGGAGCACCGGTGAAGGCGAGGGGCAACACCTCGGTCACAAGGCGGGCGTCGACTTTCCCGTAAAAGTGGTCGCGCCATGCGGCGTCTGCTCCGCCGCCGGACAGGTCCCAACCGAGGAAGTCGACGGGGTTCCAGCCCCGATCGCGGCACCAGTATTCAGCCCAGAAATGGCGGGTCGGTGCGTGGCGATACAGCAGATACCCGCCGACCATTCGAGCCGGTATTTGGCGCGCGCGGCACAAGGAGACGAATAAAGCTGCACCCAGCCGGCAATCATAGATGCCCGTATCCAGCACGGTATCGCATGGCGCAGCGGGATCCATTCGGTCGTAATGGACCGGGCCGCACAGAAAACACTCGGTGAGGAAAATCCAGAATGCCCGAACGGCCTGCGCTGTTGAACTTCCCGCGCCAGCCAATTGTCGTGAGAGGCTGTGGATGCGTTCGCTGACAACCACCGGCGCCTCGTGGGGGCGAAG
>DAICYJ010000018.1 GCA_027311705.1 Novosphingobium sp.
GAGCAAATTTTTGTGACCCCCGAACCAGCAATGAACCCGCATGTGCGAGACCATCACCGTGGCCGGAAGGTCTGTCTATTGGCGGGGGGCAGGGTTGCGCAAGCGTGGCGTCGCAAAAAAACTGAAATAAATGACCTTGACTCACCAAGGTCCGCCGAATTTTATCAAACTATTGTTTTAAAACGATTTTTTTTACAGGCTTTGCGAATCGCGTAGAATCCGTGACTTGCGGTGTCATAAATCGTTCACGACGACTGAAACGAAAAATGGCCAGCGTTACACACGCCGGCCACGTTCCATTTTTGTACGCTGGCTCGCCCCTCGAAAGGGAGCGGGAAGCGAATCAGAGTGCTGCGACTCGCTTCGACAAGCGCGACATCTTGCGTGCCACGGTGTTCTTGTGAATCACCCCACGAGCAATGCCGCGTGCCAGTTCAGGCTGCGCTTCGCGCAGTGCGTCGGCAGCAGCCGTCTTGTCGCCACCTTCGAGAGCGGCTTCGACCTTCTTGACGAAAGTACGGATGCGCGAAAGGCGGTTGCCGTTGATTTCGGCGCGACGATCGTTGCGACGGATGCGCTTGCGGGCTTGGGGCGTATTGGCCATGTGTGTGCTGTTTCTGTCCTCTGGCGGGTCGCCGGGGCGGGCCGGAGCGATCCTGATGCTTGCTCGAAAAAGGCGGGCAAAGCCGCCGGAAAGCGCGCCCCTTACCTGCCGCCCCCCGAATCGTCAACAGAGGAGTCGCGTGCAGGGGCAATCCACCCGCCAAGTTCGCGACGCACAAGCGCCTCGATCAGCGCCATCCCCTCCTCACCGGCATTCAGGCAGGCGAGCACGGCATAGTGGGTGCCGCCCGCGCCGGTGAACTCCTCGCGGCCCCGGATCGCCAGTTCTTCCAGCGTTTCGAGGCAATCGGCGGAGAAGCCCGGCGCCGCGATGACCATGCGGCGGGTGCCTGCGCCAGCCTCCTTCAACAGCACCGTGTCGGTTGCCGGTTCGAGCCACTTGGCCCGGCCGAAGCGCGACTGGAAGCTGGTTTCCACGCGCAGGCCGGGGTGGCTGGCTGCGAACGATTCGGACAGCAGGCGCGCGGTCTTGCGGCAATGGCAGTGATAGGGATCGCCCAGATGAAGCGTGCGTTCAGGCATGCCGTGGAAGCTGAGCAGCAGAAGTTCGGGCACAAAATCGAACGCGGCGATCTGGCGCGCCATGTCGGCATGCAGAGCCGTGATCGCCAGCGGGTCATCGTAGTATGGCGGAAGGGTGCGCAGGGCCGGTAACCGGCGGCGCGGCTTGATCCACGCGGCCAGCGCATCGAGCGCGCTGGCGGTCGTGGCGGCGGAATATTGCGGATAGAGCGGGGCGACGAGGATACGCTCGCAACCCGCCGCCAGCAGCGCGTCGAGTTCCACTGCCATCGCCGGGTTCTGATAGCGCATGGCGTGGCGCACCATCACGTCCGGCCCCAGCCTTGCCTGCAACGCCCGCGCCTGCTGCGCGGTGATGGCGGCGAGCGGCGAGCCTTCCTCGGTCCATACCTGGCTATAGGCGTGGGCCGACTTCTTTGGCCGGGTGCGCAGGATGATGCCGCGCAGGATCGGCTGCCAGATCAGCGCGGGAATTTCGACCACCCGCTTGTCCGACAGGAATTCGCCGAGGTAGCGCCGCACCGCGCCCGCATCGGGGGCATCGGGGGTGCCGAGGTTGATCAGCAGCACGCCGACCTTGCCGGTCGCGACCGCCGGGTGCCCGGCGGGAATGGGCGAAGCGGATGGCATCACAATCCTTCGGAAATCAGCGGCAGGCGGCGAAAGCGCAGGCCGGTGGCGGAAAACAGCGCATTTGCAATGGCCGGGGCCACCGCGACTGCGCCGAGTTCGCCGGGATCGAACGGCTGGTCGCTGCTGTCGGCAAAGGCAATATCGACTTTGGGGCAATCGGCGAGCAGCGGCAGCCCCAGCTGCGAGAGGCGGCCCGCCGAAGGCAATCCGCGGGCATAGGCGGTGCTGCCACCGATCGCCTGCCCCAGCCCGAACACCAGCCCGCCCTCGATCTGCTGGCGCGCCACGTCGACGTTCACGATGCGGCCGATATCGGCGTAGGCGGACAGGCGATCGACCCGCACCGCGCCGTTTTCCTGCCGCGCGGTGGCGACCACGGCGATGAAGCCACTGCGCTGGCCGGTTTCGCTGCTGCCATCGGCAAGATCCATGCGGTGGCAGGCGATGCCCTGCCCCGAAGCATCCGCGCCGCCGCCCCACATTGCCATGCGCGCCACGCCTTGCAAGCAGGCGACGAGGCGCGGCAGGCCGCCGAGCATGCCGACGCGAAACGACAGCGGCTCATGCCGGGCGAAATGCGCGCATTCGTCGATGAAGCTTTCGGTGAAAAACGCCGCGTAGAGGTGCGCATTGCCGCGCTGGCGACCGGTGGGCAACGACAGCGCGACCGGCACATGATCGACCATGCGTTCGGGAATGGTGTAAAGCGGCATCGCCCCTTCGCAGGCCAGCACATCGGCCTTGCCCTTGGCGAAGGCGAGCGCATCGACCGCGCCCATGCCATCGAGCAGCCGTGCCCCCGCTTCGATGGCGGTGGCGGGCAAGGCCATGCGGGTGCGCCAACCGAGAAGCTGGCTCTTGTCCGGGCTCATCGCTGCCATCAGCAGCGCCGAAACCGGCGTGCGTGGGAACGAGGCGAGCGATTCCTGCCAGCGTGACCAGGTGAGTTGCACCGGCCGGCCGACCTCGCGCGCGATGGCGGCCACTTCGGCGGCGATGCGAACATCGAGCCGGGCATCGAAACTGCCGCCGGCGTGCATTGGATAGACGATCACGCTGGCCGGCGAGACACCGCCCGCGCGTGCCGCCGCCACCCTTGCTGCTTCGGGTGCCTGCGTGGCGATCCACAGTTCCAGCTTGCCATCGCGCAGCCGCGCCGTGGCGGTCGCGGTTTCCAGCGGGGCAGTGAGTGCGGGTTCGACATCGTAGCGTGCAGAAAGGCTGGGTTTGTGCAGCAGTTCGGTGGGGTCGCCGTCCTTGAACAGCACCGTGCCTTCGCCCTTGCGCAGCGCCACATCCATCGCGGGTTCGATGGCCGCCGAATCGGCAACGCGGCCGGCGGCCTTGAAGCGCGGGTCCATGGCCTTCAGCGCCTTTTCGGCGGCGAACCACGTGGTGGCCACGGCGGCCAGCCAGCGCTTGGCCTTTACCACGCCGACCAGACCCTTCACGCGGGCGGCGGCCTGCTTGTCGTAGCTCGACAGCACGCTGTCGCCCTGCGGACCGTGCGCGATGGCGGCGTGGACCATGCCGGGCAGGCGCACATCGCCAGCGAACACAAAGCTGCCATCGGCCTTGGCGGGAAGATCGAGCCGGGGATAGCGCAGCCGCGCACCTTCGGGCACGTCGCCGGGTTTTTCGTGCGGCGGTTCGGCGCGCAGCACCGGCAGGCTTGGCGGTTCATACGTGAGCGCGTCGTCAAGCACTTGCGCAAAGCCGAGCCGTTTGCCGGCGCCGGTGACGAAGTGGTCGCGCGTGTCGCAGGTTTCCCAGCCTACGCCCCATTTCGCTGCCGCCGCTTGGGTGAGCATCGCGCGCACACCCGCCGCCGCCGCGCGCAAGGGCGCTTCGAATGCGGCCAGCGCGGTGCCATCGGCGGTGACCATCAACGGGCCGTTTTCGGCATGTCGCGTCGAGAGCACCCCGGCAGGATCGGCCGCAGCCGAAGGAGCCAGCGGCAGCCACAGCGGCGACCAGTGCGCCGCCAGCACAGGATCGGCAAAGACGGGGCTGACCGGGGCCGGCTCCACGCCCACCCGCTTCCAATCCGCGCCGAGTTCCATCGCGATGATCTGCGCGACCAGCGTCGTGATGCCCTGTCCCATCTCGCAGAATGGCACGGCGACGCTGACCGTTCCGTCCTTGGCGATGCGGATGAAGCTGTCGAAAACGTGCTCGTCCTTGCCGGCCAACAACGGGCTGGCAAAGCGGCGCGGGACCAGCGCGAAAGCAGCGAGCAACCCGCCGGTGGCGCCAGCGCCAATCAGCAATCCACGCCGGGTCAGCCGGGGCGGGGACAATCTCATCGGCTTCAGGCGGCCCTGTGGGCCGGGTTGTTGGCCGGGGTATCGAGCCATGCCAGCACCGAGCGGGCAAGGCCGAGGAACGCTTCGGCCTGCGGGCCATCGCCGGCAGCGGGCGGGTGCCCGGCATCGCTTTCGCGGCGGATGGCGAGGTCGAGCGGGATGCGGCCGAGGAACGGCAGGTTCATGGTTTTCGCCACGGCTTCCGCGCCGCCCATGCCGAACGGGTCGCTCTCCTCGCCGCAATGCGGGGAGATGTAGCCCGCCATGTTCTCGACCAGCCCGACGATCGGCACCCCGCCCTGTTCGAACAGGCCGATGGCGCGGGTGGCGTCCATCAGGGCAAGATCCTGCGGGGTGGAAACGATCACTGCGCCCGCCGGCTTGTGTTTTTGCAGCATCGTCAACTGCACGTCGCCGGTGCCGGGCGGCAGATCGACGACGATGAATTCGGTATCGCCCCAATGGGCATCGATCAGCTGGCCCAGTGCATTGCCGGCCATCGGCCCGCGCCAGGCGATGGCCTGCCCCGGCTGCACCAGATGGCCCATCGACAGCATCGCCACGCCGAACGGGCTGGGTATCGGAAACATCTTGCTGTCGTGCGCTTCGGGCCGGCGGCCTTCGGTCGACAGCAGGCGCGGCTGCGAGGGGCCATAGATATCGGCATCGACCAGCCCGACCTTTCGCCCGAGCCGCGCCATCGCCACCGCAAGATTGGCGGAAAGCGTGGACTTTCCAACGCCGCCCTTGCCCGATCCGACCGCGATGATGATGGGCTTCTTGGCTTCCGCCGGCCGTTCGGCCGTGCCCTTTTCCGCCGTCATGGCGACCCGCACTTCGGTCGCGCCGGCAAGGCGGGCGGCATCGCGCACGGCCATTTCCAGCTTGTCGCGCGTTAGCCCGTCCATGCCGCCGACTTCGAGCACGAGGGTAGCCACGCCGTCCTTGACGCGGACACTTTGCAGGCGCTCGCCCGCCACATCGTGCAAGGCCTTGCGCAGCGTTTCTTCGTCAACCGTCACGTCTTGTTCCCGCTTCGGACCCATTTGGCCCCGTGAAGACCCCCTAGCAGAGGAATTTTGGGAGAGAGACACTGTTTTTCGCAGGGTCTGGTTCCTATAGAGGTTGGCATGAACATTTTGGGCGGTCGAATTTCGCGCGTGGGTCTGGCAATGACCGGCAAGAAGAGCCCCTGGGGCGGTTCCGGGGACGCAAGTTCCGGGGATGGCACTTCCGGGGATGATGGGGCCGAGCCTGAGGGCGATGCGGCGCCTGCAGCAGACGGCGAGCAGCCGGCGCAGGAAAAACCGGCCCCGGCCAAAACGGGAGCACCGCGCAATCCGTGGCTGCCACCCTCATCGGGCGAGCCGCGCAAACCGGCCGGCATCGAAGACATCTTCCGTAAACGCGGTGGCGGCGGCGGTCCGGGCGGCGGCCCCGGCGGGCGCGGCCCTTCGTTCCGCATGCCGCAGCGGCCCGACGGCAAATCGTGGGCGCCCATCGCCATCGGGGTGATCGTGGCGATCTGGCTGGGCACGTCGATGGTGCACCGCATCGCGCCGCAGGAAAAGGCGATCGTCACCACGTTCGGGTCCTATTCCCGCACGCTGAACCCCGGCATGACCTTTACCCTGCCATGGCCGATCCAGTCGGTGGCTGCGGAGGACGTGACCTCGATCCGCCGCGAATCGATCCCCGATGGCGACGGCGAAAAGCTGATGTTGACGGGCGACCAGAACCTCGTCGACCTCACTTACCTCGTGCGTTGGAACATCAAGGACCTGAAGCTCTATCGCTTCCAGCTGGCAGAACCGAACCAGACCGTGCGCGAAGTGGCCGAGGCGGCGATGCGCGCCTCGATCGGCGAAGTTTCGCTGAACGACGCGATGGGTGCTGGCCGTGCCAATATCGAGACCAACGTGCGCGAACGGATGCAGCAGGTGCTGGATGCCTATCGCTCCGGCGTGACGATCCAGGGCGTGGAAATCAAGAAGACCGACCCGCCGACCAAGGTGGTCGATGCGTTCAAGGAAGTGCTGGCGGCGCAGCAGGACGCGCAGAGCGAAGTCAACCGCGCCGAGGCATGGGCCCAGCAGCTGACCCAGCGCGCGCAGGGTGAGGCGGCGGCCTTCGACAAGGTCTATGCCCAGTACAAGCTCGCCCCCGAAGTGACGCGGCGGCGCATGTATTACGAAACGATGGAGCGCGTGCTGAGCCAGACCGACAAGGTGATCCTCGAAACCAACGGCGGCGTCGTGCCCTATCTGCCGCTGCCGCAGATGAAGCAGACCCAGCAGGAAACCGTGCAGGCCCCGGCCAAGGGGAGCAACTGACATGGAAAGCTATCTCCTGAACCTGTGGCGTGAACAGAAGCTTGTGCTGATCGCGGTGGCGCTGGCAGTGCTGGCGCTGGGATCGTGCCTGATCGTGGTCGATGAGACCGAGCAAGCGGTGATCGTGCGGCTGGGCGAGCCCAACCGTGTGGTCAACCGCTTCCGCCCCAATGCCGATTTCGGCCAGACCGGCGCGGGCATCGTGTGGCGCATCCCGTTCCTGGAACAGGTGGTGCGGATCGACAAGCGCGTGCTCGATGTCGATCTGGAACGCCAGCAGGTGACCAGCGCCGATCAGCGCCGGCTGGAAGTGGACGCTTATGCCCGCTTCCGCGTGATCGATCCGGTGAAGATGTACGAGACGGCGGGCACCGTGGACCGCGTGGCCGAACAGCTCCAGCCGATCCTGAACTCGGTGCTGCGGCAGGAACTGGGCAAGCGGACGTTCGCCTCGTTGCTGACCGCTGAGCGCGGACAGGCGATGCGCAACATCCGCACCGGGCTCGACAAGGAAGCGCGCGAATATGGCGCGCAAGTGATCGACGTGCGGATCAAGCGCGCCGATCTGCCCGATGGCGCGCCGCTCGAAAGCGCGTTCACCCGCATTGCCACCGCGCGCCAGCAGGAAGCCGCGACGATCCGTGCCGGCGGCCAGAAAAACGCGCAGATCATCCGCGCCACTGCAGAGGCCCAGGCCGCGAAGACCTATGCCGAAGCTTTCAACAAGGACCCGCAGTTCTACGATTTCTACCGGGCCATGCGGAGCTACGACACCACCTTCTCGCAAAAGGGCAGCAGCACTTCGATCGTGCTGTCGCCCGATAACGAATACCTGAAACAGTTCCGAGGCAAGTGAGGGGGAACGCGTCCATTCAAATTCCGTTCATGCGACGAAGCGTGAATCCGGGACGGGGATCGGGCGCGGAATCTTCACCGCGCATTTCGGATGAAAAGAGGACTTAGCCACGTGCGATATGCTTATGGAGTGACAACGGCGCTGCTCCTCGCCGGCAGCGCGCTGACGCTGGCGACCGGGTTTCCGGCTGGGGCCCAGGTGGCCCAGAACGACACCGCGCAGATGCAAAACGTCGTCCCGCGCGGCGGCGCGCCGGCCAGCTTTGCCGATCTGACGCAGCAACTGCAGCCGGCGGTGGTCAACATCTCGACCCGCCAGCGGGTGAAAGTGCAGAACCAGAATCCGTTTGCCGGAACGCCGTTCGGCGATCTGTTCGGCGGCGGACAAGGCGGGCAGAACGGCCAGGGTGGCCAGACGCGGGAGGCCCAGTCGCTGGGATCGGGCTTCGTGATTTCGGCGGACGGCTATGTCGTCACCAACAACCACGTCATCACCGCCGATGGGCAGGGCGAGGTGGAATCGATCACCGTGACCATGACCGACGGCACCGATTACCCCGCCAAGCTGGTCGGCCGCGATGCCGCGTCCGACCTGGCTGTGCTGAAGATCGTGGGTACCAAGCCCTTCCCGTTCGTGAAGTTCGGCGATTCGCGCCATGCCCGCGTGGGCGACTGGGTGATCGCCATCGGCAACCCGTTCGGCCTTGGCGGCACGGTGACCAGCGGCATCATCTCGGCCGTCTATCGCAACACCGGCACCGGTTCCGCCTATGACCGCTATCTGCAGACCGACGCATCGATCAACCGGGGCAATTCCGGTGGCCCGATGTTCGACATGCAGGGCAACGTGATCGGCATCAACAACGCCATCTTCTCGCCCACCGGCGGCAGCGTGGGCATCGGTTTCGCCATCCCGGCGGAAATCGCCGCCCCCATCGTGGACAAGCTTCGCACCGGGTTGGCGATCCAGCGCGGCTATCTGGGCGTTCGCATCCAGCAGCTGTCGGACGATCTGGCTGCCTCGCTCGGCCTCGCCAAAAGGCGCGGCGAATTCATCCAGTCGGTCGAACCCGGTCAGGGCGCGGCCAAGGCAGGGTTGCAGGCGGGCGATGTGGTGGTGAAGGTGGACGGCAAGGACGTGACGCCGGACCAGACGCTGTCGTTCATCGTCGCTAACACTTCGCCCGGCAAGCGCATCCCGATCGAGCTGATCCGTAATGGTCAGCGCATGACGGTGCAGGCCGTTGTCGGCAAGCGTCCGTCCGAAGAGGAACTGGCCGCGGCGCAGACCTTCGATCCGGATTCGCAGGAAGATCCCAACAGCTTCGCCAAGCCGGGAGCCAAGCCGCAGGCCGGCCCCGCCGTGCAGCAGGCGCTGGGCATCGCCGCCGTTCCGCTGACGCCGCTGATCGCGCGCCAGCTGGGCGTGAGCGAGGATACCAAGGGCGTGGTGATCACCGCCGTCGACGAATCGGGCGATGCGGCCACCAAGGGCCTGCAGCGAACCGACATCATCCTTTCGGCCAACTACAAGCCGATCACGACCGCTGCCGAACTGGAAGCCGTGGTCAAGCAGGCCAAGGCCGAGAACCGCGAAGCCGTGCTGCTGCGCATCCAGCGCCGTGGCCAGCCCGCGATCTATGTGCCGGTGCGTCTGCGCTGATCGCTGTTCCGACATAAAAAGGGCTCCCTTTCCATACCGGAAGGGGAGCCCTTTTTTGTGCGTTCGGCGTCAGTAGGTCGACGGCGGATCGCTGGCGGGGAAGCTTTCGTCCATCGCCTGATCGACCTTGTCCCAGCCTGGAGGGTTGGAACGCATGCCTTCGGTGCCGGCGGTGCGAACCTTGGAGAAATTGTCGCCGGGGTGATCGCCCGTTGCAAAGGCAACCGGGGTGCTTTCGCCGTTGGTGCTCTTCACCGCCTTGTAAATCGCATATCCGACCGCGCTCAACGCGGCCAATCGAAACAGTCCCATCGTTCGTCTCCTGCTGCATGGCGCACGGGGCAAGGCCCGGCCATTCCTGGCAAGCAACGCGCATGGGCGCGAAAGGTTCGCGCTGAGGATTCAAAAATCAGGCGGGAGTGCGCCTTATTGCGGCGGAGCGGGGCGCGCGACGCCGGGCGGTTGGCGGCCTTGCCTGCCGGTGGCCCGGTTCAGGAAATCGTCGTTGGCGGCGGCTGGCGGCGCGTTGGGGCCGTAGCCGGGATCTTCCTGCACCGGCACGGAATCATCGGGTCCCTGCTGATCGGGTGGCAGGCGCTGGCTGCCGCCCTGCCCGCCGCCGTTATCGACGACGTTTCCATCGGGATCGACGTAGAAATAGTCGTCCGGGTTCTGCTGCATCACCTCGTCGTCGGGCTCAAGCTGCCACTGCGGCAGCTTGAGCTCGGTCTCGAACTTTTCGACCGGGCGCTTCGCCGTGGCGACCTTCATGAAAGCGGCAAAGGCACGCGCAGGCGCGGTGCCACCCTGCAGGCCGGCAACCGCCTTGGCATCGTCGCGGCCCATCCACACGCCGGTGGTAATGCCGCTGGAAAAGCCCAGAAACCAGCCGTCCTTGTTCGAGCTGGTGGTGCCGGTCTTGCCCGCGACCGGGCGGCCGATCTGCGCGGCACGGCCGGTGCCGGTGCTGACGGCGGTCTGCAACAGATCGGTGATTCCGGCGGCGACATAGTTGGGCACCAATTGCTGCATGCTATCGGGCCGGTGGCTGTAGAGCACTTCGCCATCGGTGGTGGTCACCTTGCGCACGCCATAGGGCACCACGGTGTTGCCCTTGGCCTGAACCGAGGCAAAGGCGCGGACCATGTCGATCACCCGCACGTCCGACGTGCCCAGCACCATCGAAGGCAGGGTGTTGACCGGCGTGGTGATGCCGAAGCGGCGCGCCATGTTGGCGACGGCACCGAAGCCGACCTCGTTGCCCAGCTGAGCCGCCACGGTGTTTTTCGAATAGGCGAAGGCGGTGCGCACGTCGATCGGGCCGGCATAAGTGCCGCCCGAATTGCGCGGGCTCCAGCCGCCGATGGTGACGGGTTCGTCGACCACGCGGTCATCGGGAGTGTAGCCTGCCTCCAGCGCGGCGAGGTAGACGAACAGCTTCCACGCCGAACCCGGCTGGCGCACGGCGTTAGTGGCGCGGTTGTAGTTCGATGTGACGTAATCGGTGCCGCCGACCATCGCCAG
>DAICYJ010000033.1 GCA_027311705.1 Novosphingobium sp.
TTGCAGGGGGACAGCCGATGGGTATGCCAATTGCTTGGCTTGTTTTGGCGACTGTCGCCTTTGTCGGAAGCCATTTCCTGCTGTCGCACCCCTTGCGCGGCCCACTTGTCAAAGCTGTCGGGCTAAAGGCGTTCCAGACACTCTATTCGCTCGTCGCCATCGTCACGCTGGTGTGGATGGTGTTGAGCTTCGATGCGGTTCCGGACGGACCCATGCTCTGGGACGGCCATGCGGCCGTGCCCTGGGTGGCCGCCAGCGTGCTCACTTTCGTGGCCATTGCGCTATTGCTCGCCTCGTTTACCGGCAATCCCGCGCTGCCCGGCGCGCGGATTGCCGGCCTCTCCGCCATCCTGCCGCGCGGGGTCTACAAAATCACCCGGCATCCGATGATGTTCGCCTTCGCGCTGTGGGCGCTCGCGCATATCCTGGTCGCACCTACACCCCGCTCCTTCGTGCTCACGGGCGGAATCCTTGTTCTCGCGCTGGGCGGGGCGCACATGCAGGATCGCAAGAAGGAAAAGCTGCACGGCCGCGATTGGCGTTCATGGCTGAAGCGGACGAACTACTGGCCCGATCTGCGCAAGGCGAACGAACTCGGCTGGTACTGGGGACTCGCCGTGCTGCCGTGGCTGTTCATCACCTGGCTGCACCTCCCGGCAGCGGGAATTCCGGCCGGCATCTGGCGCGCCATTTTCGTTGGCAACTACTGACGCAAGCTTCTGTCGACTTCAGCAACTGCAGGACAGGTCGGATCAGGCCCGCGCTTCGTGCACGCCCGCGCTGTTGTGGCGCAGCGCCTTCAGCACCGTATCGACGATCTGCGGCGCGTTCAGCCCGGCATCGTCATATTGCTTGTCCGGCGAATCGTGATCCTGAAACACATCGGGCAGGCGCATCGTGCGGATCTTCAGGCCCGCATCGGTCAGGCCTTCATCGCTCGCCATCGTCAGCACGTGCGCGCCCAGTCCGCCGATTGATCCTTCTTCCACCGTCACGATCACGTCGTGCGTCGACATCAGGCGGCGGATCAGGTCGGTGTCGAGCGGCTTGGCAAAGCGCAAGTCCGCCACCGTCGTCGAAAGCCCGCGCGCATCCAGCGCATCGGCCGCTTTCAGCGCTTCGCCCAGCCGGGTGCCCAGCGAAAGCAGCGCCACCTTGGTGCCGTGGCGCACGATCCGGCCCTTGCCGATCTCCAGCCGCTCCGGAACTGTGGGCAGCGCCACGCCGGTGCCGTTGCCGCGCGGATAACGGAATGCGATCGGGCCGCTGTCGTGCATCGCGGCGGTGTGCGTCATGTGCACCAGCTCCGCCTCGTCGGCGGCGGCCATGATGACCATGTTGGGCAGGGTGGCCAGATATGTGACGTCGAACGATCCGGCATGGGTCGCGCCATCCGCACCCACCAGCCCGGCCCGGTCGATGGCAAAGCGCACCGGCAGGTTCTGGATCGCCACGTCGTGCACCACCTGGTCGAACGCGCGCTGCAGGAACGTGGAGTAAATCGCGCAGAACGGCCGCATCCCCTGCGCGGCGAGGCCTGCGGCAAAGGTCACCGCATGCTGTTCGGCAATGCCCACGTCGAACGCGCGGTCGGGAAACGTCTTGGCGAACTTGTCCAGCCCGGTGCCCGAAGGCATCGCGGCGGTGATCGCGCAGATCGTGCTATCGCGGGTGGCCTCGGCCAGCAGGGCCTGCGCAAACACGTTGGTATAGCTCGGCGGACCGCCCGCGCTTTTCACCTGCTCGCCGGTGATCACGTCGAACTTCTGCACGCCGTGATACTTGTCGGCCGCTGCTTCGGCGGGGCCATAGCCCTTGCCCTTCTGCGTCACCACGTGGATCAGGCACGGCCCTTCGGCCGCATCGCGCACGTTTTCCAGTACCGGGATCAGCTGGTCGATATTGTGGCCGTCGATCGGGCCGACGTAGTAGAAGCCCAGCTCCTCGAAGAACGTGCCACCCATCGCCATGCCGCGCGCAAATTCGTCGGTCTTCTTGGCGGCGGCGTGCAGCGGGCGCGGCAGCTTGCGCGAAAGCCGGCGCGCGATGTCGCGCAGTTCCAGGAACGGGCGCGAGGAAACCAGCCGAGCCAGATAGGCCGAAAGCCCGCCCACCGGGGGCGCGATCGACATGTCGTTGTCGTTCAGGATCACGATCAGCCGGTTGCCTGCGGCCTCCGCATTGTTCATCGCCTCATAGGCCATGCCCGCGCTCATCGCACCGTCGCCGATCACCGCGATGGCCTTGCCCGGCTTGTTCGCCAGCTTGTTGGCGATGGCAAAGCCCAGCGCCGCCGAAATCGAGGTGCTGGAATGCGCCGTGCCGAACGGATCGTATTCGCTCTCGCTGCGCTTGGTGAAACCCGAAAGGCCTCCACCCTGCCGCAGCGTGCCCATGCGCGCACGACGCCCGGTCAGGATCTTGTGCGGATAGGCCTGATGGCCCACGTCCCAGATCAGCCGGTCGGTCGGCGTATCGAACACATAATGGATCGCCGCGGTCAGTTCGACCACGCCAAGACCGGAGCCGAGGTGCCCCCCGGTCTGGCCGACGGCAGAGATCATCTCCGCGCGCAGTTCGTCAGCGAACTGGCGCAGCTGCGTCGGTTGGAGCTTGCGGAGGTCGGCAGGTGTGTCGACCGTGTCGAGAAGAGGCGTAGCCGGATTGGCGGACATGCCCCGGCCTTACACCGTCAAACCCGCGCTGTCGAACCCGGCGTGATGCCCCTTGTGCCGCTTGGTGTTATTGCGGGGCTTTCCGTCGCCGAATCGATAGGAACGATCATGGCCCTGCCCGCTGGTTCACCGCCCTGCAGCTTCGTCTACACCACCGATCGCGCGCGTTCGCTGCCGTTCTATGCCGATATTCTGGGGCTTTCCAGGCGCGACGAGAATCCCTTTGCCGTCACTTTCGATCTCGGCGGCGGCGCCACGCTGCAGCTTGTGAGCCTGGAAAGGCACGAACCCTCGCCACATCCCGTCGTCGGCTGGACAGTGCCCGATATCCGCAATGTGGCGACCCTGCTCGCGGCGAAAGGCGTGGCGATGCAGCACTACGAAGGCATGGGCCAGGATGAATTGGGCATCTGCACCCACGGCGAAAGCCGCATGGCGTGGTTTCTCGATCCCGAAGGCAATTGCCTGATGCTAACGCAGCTCGGCTGACGGACCGATCAGGCCTCGCTTTCGCCCACGTCGCAATCGCCACAACGACCCCTGATTTCCACCACCGGACGTACATCGGCAAACCCCGCCGCGCGCGCGGCCTCGCGCAGCGCGCCGGTCAGGCGGTCGTTGTCGATGTGGGTGGCGGCCCCGCACGAATCGCAGATCAGGAAGATGCAGTCGTGCCGGCAGCCGGGGTGGCTGTTGGCGATATAGGCGTTGGCGCTTTCCACCCGCCGCGCCAGGTTGGTGCGCACGAACAGATCGAGAATGCGGTAGACGCTGTTGGCCGCCACCCGTTTGCCGCGCTCCCGGCCCACATTTTCGGCAATGTCATAGGCGCTGGCGGGCTTGTCGCAGTGAGCAAGTGCCTCGAACACGTCGGCCCGCATTCCGGTCCATTGCTCGCCCTGATCGAGCAGCGCGGTGCGCGCGGCGTCGATCAGGCTGTCGCCGGCAAAGTCGTGGTGTTGATGATGTCCCGCCATCCCTGCGAGATAGGACTGCAATGGCGAAACCGCAAATCAGTTGCGCGTAAAGTCAGCTTTCCAGAATTGCGGGAAAGTCGCCTTCAATGCCGCCACCTTCGGCGCATCCCACATCCGGATGTATCCGTGATTGGGGTTCTTCAGCATGAAGTCCTGATGGTAATCGGCGGCGGGATAGAACCCCTTGTTGGGCTCCACCGCCGTCACGATCGGGCGCTTCCACAGCTTCAGCGCCTTCAACTGAGCGATATAGCCCGCCGTCACGCGCACCTGTTCCTTGCTCTGCGGCACGATGGCGTTGCGATATTGCGTCCCGGTGTCCGGCCCTTGGCGGTTGAGCTGCGTGGGGTCGGCGGTCACGCCAAAAAACACCTGCAGCAACTGGTCGTAACGGATCACCTTGGGATCATAGGTGATGCGCACCGCCTCGGCATGGCCCGTGCTTCCGCTGCTCACGGCCTCGTATTCCGCGTCGCTCGCCCGTCCGCCCTCGAAGCCCGAAACCACGCTGGAAACGCCCTTCAGGTGGCTGAACACCGCTTCCACGCCCCAATAGCACCCGCCGGCGAACACCGCCGTCTTCGCGCCCGGTGCCTCATTCGCCTGCACGGCGGCCGCGGGCGTGGCGACCACGGATTCGGCCATGGCGGGCGATTGGCACGATGCCGCAGCAAGGCCGGCGGCCAGTGCAATGGCGATCGTGCCTCCGCGCTTCATCGTGCCGAACTCGCATGCATCGGAGCCGCGGCCTGCGCCTGCGCTGAAACGAACGACAGGCCTACGCCGGCGGTCCCGATCAGGAAGCCGATGGCCATCGCGCGATAAAGATCCTTGCTGAAAAGCTTCATGGTGTTCGTCCGGGTGCTTGTCTTCATGATGTGCCGGGATTGGCACAGGCCGGATGGCCTTGCTGTGAACAACGGCACAGGGCCTGAAATCCTGAAGCCGAAAATGTGTGTCGACGGGTATTTCGTCGGAGCGCGCGAAATGGTTACGCGCGCCGCGAAATCAATCCCCTTGCGATCAACGGTGGTATGCCTGCGATGTTACCGGCGGCTTGATCAGCCCTGCGCATTATCCCGCAGTGTCACCCAAACGGGCGCATGATCGCTGGCTTTTTCGCGCCCGCGATAGTCCTTGTCCACGCCCGCGGCGATCAGCCGGTCGGCCAGATCGGGCGAAAGCAGGGCATGATCGATCCGGAAACCATGGTCCCGCTGCCATGCGCCCGCCTGATAATCCCAGAACGTCCACACCCCGCCGCGCGGATTGTGCAGGTCGATGGCGTCGGTCCACCCGTCGTTGAGCAACCGGCGATAGGCATCGCGCGATTCGGGCTGCATCAGCGCATCATTGGCCATCGCGCGAACCGAGAACGTGTCCTTGTCCTCCGGTATCACGTTGAAATCGCCGATCACCAGCGCGGGCAGTTCCTGCGCCGATAATTCGGCCATGCGCCTGCGCAGCCGCTCCATCCACCGCAGCTTGTAGTCGAACTTGGGGCCGGGCTGCGGGTTGCCGTTGGGCAGATAGATGCACACCACGCGCAGTCCGAACACGTCCGCTTCCAGATAGCGCGAATGCTCGTCTTCGGGTTCGCCGCCCAAACCGCGCTGCACTTCCACCGGCTGCACGCCATCGGCCAGGATGGCCACGCCGTTGAAGCCCTTTTGCCCGTGCCAGATCGCGTGATAGCCGATCTTCTCGAACTCGGCGGCGGGGAAGCCTTCGTCCTGCGTCTTGATTTCCTGCAGGCAGGCCACCGAAGGCCGGGTCTCTTCCAGCCATTCGAGCAGGCGCGGCAACCGCGCCTTGATCCCGTTGATATTGAACGAAGCGACTTTCAGCGTCACACCGAAAAGCTCGACCCGCAGCCGCAGCCCGAAGCCGCCAGAGGGTTGGTGACGCGGAATGCCGAACCGCCCAGCGATTCGACGTAGTCGACCACCGCGCCGGCCACCAGATCAAGGCTGACCGGATCGACCACCAGCTTCACGCCATCGGTCTCGGCCACCGAATCATCGTCCTGGGGGTCGTCATCCAGCCCGAACTTGTACTGAAATCCCGAACAACCGCCGCCTTCCACCGAAAGACGCAGGATCGCCGGCTTGGCCTGCTTGGCCGCAATGGCCGCCACGCGGGCGGCGGCGGCGGGGGCCAAGGTGATGGCGGCGGGAACGGTCGTTGCGGTTGCGGTCATGCCCTGTAGATAGGGTGCCGCAGCCTTTCGCTCAAGCGTTCCCGCGATGATCAGGCAGACTGGATGTAGCTGCGCATGGCTTCGGCTTCGGATTCGATCCGGTCGATGCGGTATTTCACCAGATCGCCGATCGAAATGAACGCCACCATCCGGCCGTCCGCCAGCACGGGCAAATGGCGAAACCGGCGGCGGGTCATCAGCGCCAGCGCTTCCAGCACGGCATTCTGCGGCGTCACGTGATGGACCGGCGCGGTCATCACGTCGCGCACTTTCATCGCCAGCGCGGCTGCGCCGTGGGCGCTCAGGCAATACAGCACGTCGCGTTCCGACATGATGCCAACAACCATGCCGTCGGCGTCCACCACCGGCAAGGCACCGATCCGCTTCGTCGCCAGCATGTTCACCGCATCGGCCACGCTGTCATCGGCGTGGCAGGTCCATACGTCGCCTGAACGGCCCGCGATCATCTGGGCAATCGTCATGGCAAACCTCCTCAGTCCCAAAGGGGCGGCTTGCTGCCGCCGCTCTCCGGGATCATGGCACTATCCCATTCGTTAGCAAAGCAATTGCCACGCCCAATTGGCGCGAGCATGGAGCATATCATGCCGAAAGGTCCGATCCCCCGCCCGTCGCCGCTCGACGATCCCGGCAATGCCCGATTTGCATGGGCGCGCTACCGCAGGATCATGCGGTGGATGGGGCTGGTCACCTGTGGCGTGATCGGCTTGGTGTGGATCTATCTCTACGCGCTGTTCGGCTTCGTTTCGATCCACCTCTACATCGCGAGCGCGCTGGGCGTGGGCTTTACCGTGATGCTGATGGCCGCGCTGATGGGCCTCGTGTTCCTCTCCAGCGGCACCGGCCATGACGAATCGATCGACGATCTGCTCGACGACGACACGTGGAAGTAGGCGGCAGCGCCATATCCTTATGAAGAACCTGCTCCTCCGCGAAGGCGGGGGCCTCCGGCGGTGTTGCGTCGCCTGACCAAGGCCCCCGCCTTCGCGGGGGAGCACGATGCATCACATTCCAAACAGAGCCTTCAGCCCGGCGGATTCAGCCGGAATTCCTCCACCGGAACCCCGCCGATCACGTGTTCCTGGATAATCCGTTCCAGCACCGCCGGTGTGCAGGAATGATACCACACCTCGTCCGGATAAACGACCGCCACCGGCCCCGCCAGGCACACCCGCAGGCAGCCCACCTTGTTCCGCAGCACGCCCTGCGGCCCGCCCAGCTTCAGTTCGCCCAGCCTCTTTTTCAGATAGGTCCAGCTGGCCTCGCCCTGTTCGCGCGGGGCGCACTTGTCCTTTTCCGGCCCGGCGCACAGCAGGATATGGCGCTGGATCGAAAACCCGCCCAGCAGCGCCAGCGCGCGCTCCGCCTGGTCGATTTCTTCAGGTGAGTGTATGGCGGGCGCTTCGATCATGCCCGCCGCCTTACTCCGCCTTTCCGCCCTTCCTCAACCAGCGATCGAGCCACGCGAACGACGTCTGGTGCCATTGCAGCGAATTCTTCGCCTTCAGTACCCAGTGGTTCTCGTCGGGGAACACCAGCAATTCGCTCGGCACCTTGCGCGTCTGCAACGCGGTGAACGCGGCCAGCCCCTGCGTATAGGGAATGCGGAAGTCCTTTTCGCCGGTGATCACAAGCATCGGCGTCTTCCACTTCGCCACGTGGTTCACCGGATTCCACTTTTCGAACTCTTCGGGCGCCTGGAAATAGGCGTTGCCGCCATGCTCCCATTCGTCGAACCACAGTTCCTCGGTCTCATAGGCCATGGCCCGCGCATCGAACACGCCGTCATGCTGGACAAGACACTTGAACTTGTCGGGCCACATGCCCTCGATCCAGTTCATCATGTACCCGCCATAGGATGCCCCCATGGCACAGGCATTGTCCGTATCCACCTGAGCATCCAAAGCGCCGGCGGCGGCAAAGCCTTTTTGCAGGTCTTCCAGCGGCTTGCCGCCCCAGTCCTTGTTGATTGCGTCGGTGAAGGCCTGTCCGTATCCGGTCGATCCGTGGAAATCGACCGAGACCACGGCATACCCCTGACTGGCCACGACGCGCGGATTCCAGCGGTTCGACCACGTGTCGTTATACGAACCCTGCGGCCCGCCGTGCACATAAAGGATGCCCGGCAGCTTGCCCGCGATGCCCGCAGGCTTGGTAATCAGGCCCCACACCGTATCGCCGTTCGCACCCTTGAAGCTGAAGCGCTGCGTCGTCACCGGCGCGCGCTGTGCCAGCGTGGTGGTCGCGTAATCGGTCATCCGCACGCCAGGCTTGCCGGCCTTGGCGACATAGAGTTCGGCCGGAGCTTCCACCGTATCGCGCGTGAACACGATCCGCCCGTCCTTCAGCGGCGTCACGTTGCCGATATTACCTTCGCGCTTTGGCGACAACGCCAGCCGGGTCACTTTGCCGCTCACCGGATCGATGCGGAAAGCGGGAACGTCGAGCACATCTTCCGCCGTGGCGATCAGCGCCTTCGAATCGGGCGTCCACGCCAAAGTGCTGGCGGAACGGTCCCACGCATCGGTCAGCGCGCGCTTCTGGCCACTTTTCAGGTCCATCAGCCACACCACCAGCCGGTCGGCTTCATAGGTCGGCCGCGCCATTGCGGTCCACGCCAGCCAGCGCCCGTCGGGCGATGCGGCGGGGCTGCTGTCAGTCGCCTTGTTCTCCACGGTCAGGTTCTTCGGCGCGCCGCCGTCAACGGGGGCCCACCACAAGTCGAGGTTGGTAGAACGCGGCTCGTCCCGGTCGGCTTGACGGGCGGAATAGATCACCGCGCTGCTGTCCGCGCTCCACGCGATCTGGGTTCCGTCGCCAAACGGCTTGGCCGGCGCATCGCCCACCAGCCCGCCATTGGCCGGATCGCCATCGAGAGCCCTGCCGGTATCGGTATTCGCCGCGCCATTGGCGTCCAGCACAAAGGCGAACACGCGGCTGTAATTGCCGGGTGTTTCCCACGTATCCCAATGCCGGACGAAGCCTGCACCATCCTTGTAGTGCCGCCCGGTGCCCGGCCCCGGCAGGCTGGTGTTGCCATCGGTATCGCATCCACCGAACGTCGGGCAATTGCGCCCGATATCGCCCCACACCGCGATGCGCTTGCCATCGGGCGAAAGCTTGAACCCGGCGACATCGGTCTTGAAGTCCGTCACCTTCACCGGCGAACCCACAATGGCACCCGCAGCGTCCAGCGCCACCGACCACACTTGCGTCGAACCCGTCGCCGCGCCCTGCGCCTTGCGGTCCGACAGGAAATAAAGCCGCCCATCCGGCGCAAAGGCCGGATCGCTGGCGCTGCCATCCCATATGAGGTTGACCGGCGCACCCTTGGGTGAGGCCAGCGCCTTCACCGCAAGTCCGCTCGTCCGCTTAAAGGAAACCGGATCGGTGGTCGTCACCGCCAGCGCCGCCCACCTGCCATCGGGCGATGCCGCAACGCTGCCCAACCGGTTCAGCGTGACGAGATCCTGCGCCGACATCGCCGGTGCAGATTGGGGAGGAACAGGTTGGGCGAAAGCGGGCGCGCAGGCGACAAGCGCCAGCGCCGCGAAGGGCAGCGAGATAGTTTTCATGGAAACCGGATTAACGGTTCGTCGCGTGAAGGCAAGATGAACCGGAACAGCGCCTTGCAAGCCGCCCGGTACGGCTAGGTGCGGCTAGGTGTCGTTAGGTGCCGTTCAGGATTTCTTGCCGACGATCCGGGCAATCTCGGTCGAGACCATCTTTTCGACGACCGGTGGCAGGTTCTTGTCGAGCCATTCGGCCAGCATCGGCCGCAGCATTTCGCGCACCAGCCCTTCGAGCGAAGTTTCGCCCGAACGCACGATCTGCGGCTGCGCGCCGGGTTCCGACAGCATGGCCAACGCCGCCAGCGAATCGCGCATCGAAGCGGTGGTCGCTGCGGCCAGCAGCGGAGCGTCGATGTTGTCATCGTCGGCTTCCGCGAAATCGGGCTCGTCGTCGACCTCCACTTCGCCGTGCGCGTGATCGCCGGCCATGATCTGCGCGGCCACTTCGGTCAGGTCGAGCACGTCGCCACGCTCGCGCACAACGCGCGGCTGGGCGGGTGAGGCAGAAGGGGTTGGCGTAGGATCGCGGCGCGGGCGCACCTGCGCCGCTTCGACGCGCCCGGCATCGATGCGGTTATCGCGCGCGATCACTTTCTTGATCGATTCGAGGATTTCCTCGACCGAAGGTTCACCCACCTGGCGCATTGTTCAACTCGCCCCCACTGAAGATGCGCCCCGCTAACGTCGCGAATGCGCACCCGAATCACCCCAAGCCGTCCCCTTACGGCAAAGGTTGTGCTGGAACTGTCGCATCTTGGGCCAGTGTGTCAACGGTGCGAGTTGATTGCGCCTTCGGATCGGGATCACGATCCCAGTCCCAGAACTTGCCGCGCACCCGTTCATAATTGACGTCCGGATCATACAGCGGCCCGCTGTCGAGGCCCAGATCCTTGGCTTCCGCCCGGCCCATTGCAGCCAGCAGGTTGAACCCGGCGACATAGGCGTTGCGCCGCGCCGCCACCAACTGCACTTGCGCGCGAAGCAGTTCCTGTTCGGCATCGAGGATGTTCAGGATCGTGCGGTTGCCCACGGTGTTTTCCGCACGCACGCCTTCCAGGCTCAGCGCCGCGGCATCGACCGCCGTCTGGTTCATCGCGATCACGTCGTTGGCCGCTTTCCACGATGTATAGGCGGATCGCACCGTGGCGATCACCTGCCGCTCGACCGAGATTTCCCGCTCCAGCGTGGCGCCTTCGACGGCCTGCGCCTGCCGCTGCTGCGCTGCGGGAAGCCCGCCCTGGAAGATCGGGATGGTGGCGCGGATGCCGGCCTGCGCAGTCGTCTGCTTTTGCGAAAACACGCCTGCGCCCACACCGCCGCCGCCCAGTGTGCCGAAATAATCGGTGTAGTCGCCGCCTGTGAACACCGACACCCTCGGCAGTCGGCCTGCACCCGCCACCTTCACGTCGTATCCCGCCGCCTTGCTGCGCTCGCGCGCGGCCAGCAGGTCAGGATTGCTGTCGAGCGCGATCTGAACTGAGTCGTCGGGCGTCGCGGGAATACCGGCCAGCGGTGGCGGCGGCAGGAGATCGACCGGAGCCTTGCCCACCACCTGGATATACCGTTCGCGGCTGGCGACGAGGTTCGCTTCGGAAGTGCGCAAGTCGCCGCGCGCCAAAGCGAGGCGCGAATTCGATTGGGCCACGTCGGTGCGGGTCAGATCTCCGATTTCGAACCGGTCGCTGGTCGCCTTCAGGTTCACCTGCAGCACGTCGACATTGTTGCGGTTGAGCCCGACGATGGACATGTCGCGGATCACGTCCATATAGGCGGCCACGGCCTGGCTGAACACGCCCGCTTCGGTGCCGCGCAGATCGGCTTGCCCGGCAGCGACGCGGATCTTGGCGGCGGTGATCGAGTTACGGGTCGCCCCGCCCGCATAGATCGGCAGGCCCAGTTGGAGATCCGCCTGCAGCGCGCGATCTGGCTGGGTAAAGCTGTTGGCGCTCTTCTTCACGAATTCCGAATAGGTCGCCGTGCCCGAAAGGCTGGGCAACGCTGCGGAGCGGGCGATGGGCACGTTTTCATCGTTGGCGCGCTGGTTGGCGCGTGCCGCCTGCAGATCGGGATTGGTGTTATAGGCCGCGACCAGCGCCCCGCGCAGGTCGTCCGCGCTCGCCGGCGTTGCCAGCGCTACCGCTGCCGCACCGATCAGGAGCCCGCAAATCGCAGGACGGACCATCTTGATCAGAAGCTCCACGTCTTGGGCTGGGCAAACGCGCCCAGCACCGCGAAATCTGCCTCGCCCAGGCTGGTCAGCGACAGTTCGCCGGCGATGGCGCGGCCCACAGCCAACCGCGGCACGCCGCGTTCGACAAGTCCCGTTACCACCCTGCCGCCTGCAGCCAGCGTCGCCGCCAGCCGGGTCGGCACCTGTTCCACTGCGCCATCGATCAGCACCAGCGAGAACGGCGCGCCCACGGTCCAGTCGCCGTCCGGCGCTGCCACGGTCACGCTCGTGGCCAGTTCGGCGGCCAGCGCGGCCAGGTATGTACCCGGCGCGCCAATCACCAGCACGGTGTCGTTCTTGTCGATTTCGGCGGCGGTCAGCATCTGCCCATGGGTCAGCGCCGGCGCCAGCACCGTGCCATCGCCCAGCGGCACCGCGCGATCGGCATAGGCCACGGCGCGGCGGTCGGCCGGCACGAATTCTTCACGCTTCACGCTGGAGAAGGCGGCGAGGATGTCGGGATCGTTCACCCCGCTCACGCGCAGCTGACTGTCGACCATCGCACGGCGCGCCTTCGACATCTCGCCTTCGGACGCGCGCTCTACCACCAAGGTCATGACAATCCCTCACAAGCAACCATTCGAACGCGCGTGTATTGCACTGGCAACACACTGGCGCAATCCGTTCCCGGCCGTCATTTAATACATCAATGCCTTAGAATATCGCTAAGCCGCCGCCAAGTGCTTTGCATGACGCACGTCGGGCATTAAGGGGCCTTTATCGAACCGATGAGGGAGTGTGCGGGTGATGGCGGACATGGTGACGATCCGGGAAGCGGACCTGATCGATAGCGTGGCGGATGCGCTGCAATACATCAGCTACTTCCACCCGATGGATTATATCCGCGCGCTGGGCGAGGCCTACAAGGCCGAAGCCGGCCCCGCCGCCAAGGATGCCATCGCGCAGATCCTGACGAACAGCCGCATGTGCGCCGAAGGCCACCGCCCGCTGTGCCAGGATACCGGCATCGTCAATGTCTTCATCGAATGGGGGCAGGATTGCCGCCTCGAATCCGAAATGAGCCTGCAGGACGTGGTCGATGAAGGCGTGCGCCGCGCCTATCTGAACGCGGACAACAAGCTGCGCGCTTCGGTTCTTGCCGATCCCGCTTTCACCCGCCGCAACACCAAGGACAACACGCCGTGCGTGCTCCACGTGGAAATGGTGAAGGGCAACACCATCACCGTCGATGTCGCGGCCAAGGGCGGCGGCAGCGAGAACAAGTCGAAGTTCAAGATGATGAACCCCAGCGATTCGATCGTCGACTGGGTGCTCGAAATGCTGCCCCAGATGGGCGCTGGCTGGTGCCCGCCGGGCATGCTCGGCATCGGCATCGGTGGCACCGCCGAACATTGCGTGCTGCTCGCCAAGAAGGCGCTGATGGAGCCGATCGACATGGCCCAGTTGAAACTGCGCGGGCCGCAGAACGATATCGAGAAGCTGCGCATCGAGATTTTCGACAAGGTCAACGCGCTCGGCATCGGCGCGCAAGGGTTGGGCGGGCTGTCGACCATCCTCGACGTTAAAATCATGGACGCGCCGTGCCATGCCGCCGGCAAGCCTGTCGCCATGATCCCGAATTGTGCCGCCACCCGCCACGCGCACTTCACGCTCGACGGTTCCGGCCCCTCGTTCCTCGAACGCCCCAAGCTCGATGAATGGCCCGAAGTCCACTGGGCACCCGATGCTGCGGCCAAG
This sequence comes from Novosphingobium sp., assembly GCA_027311705.1. GTDB lineage: Bacteria > Pseudomonadota > Alphaproteobacteria > Sphingomonadales > Sphingomonadaceae > Novosphingobium. The sequence continues at coordinate 13,371 of DAICYJ010000033.1, forward strand.
CGCGTCGATCTCGATACGCTCACGGCCGAACAGGTGCAGGGCTGGAAGCAGGGCGATCGCCTGCTGCTCAATGGCAAGATGCTCACCGGCCGCGATGCCGCGCACAAGCGGATCAAGGACATGCTGGCCAAGGGCGAGGAACTGCCCGTCGATTTCGCCGGCCGCGTTATCTATTATGTCGGCCCCGTCGATCCGGTGCGCGAGGAAGTCGTCGGCCCCGCCGGCCCCACCACCGCTACCCGCATGGACAGCTTCAGCGACCTGATGCTCGATCTTGGCCTGCTGGCCAGCGTCGGCAAGGCCGAACGCGGGCCTGCTGCCACCAAGTCCATCGCCGCGCACAAATCGGCCTACCTCATGGCCGTGGGCGGGGCCGCTTACCTTGTCGCCCGTGCGATCAAGGAAGCCAAAGTCGTCGGTTTCGCCGATCTGGGCATGGAGGCGATCTATGAATTCACCGTGGAAGACATGCCGGTGACCGTGGCCGTCGACAGCGAAGGCAACAATGTCCACCAGCTCGCCCCGCTGGTCTGGAAGAAAAAGATCGCCGACGAGGGGCTGCTTCCGGCCTGACGCCAGGCGGGCGGGGGAGTGGGCCGGTACCGCAATCCCTTCGCGGATGCGAAGGGCGCATCCTGATCCATCTACCAACACCCGACTCCGCCCGACCGCCGCACTGGCGCGGACGGGGCGGGCGGGTATAAGTCCGGTCGATGGCTTCCCAATTCGAGTATCCGGCAGATCCGCCGGAACTGCCCCATGTTCCTGCAAAACAGGTCGTCCTTTCGGCGGCGGCGCTGTGGCTGTGCTATTTCGTGCTCATCACCGTGCGCGGGCTGGTGGTGGAACTGGGCGAATTCAATGAACTGCTGTGGCGGCGGGCGCTCGTCACGCTGGCCGGCATCCTCGTCACCCTGCTGGCATGGCCGCTGCTGCGCCGTTTCGACGGGCGCAATCTCGGCGTGCGGGTCGGTGCGGCGCTGGTCATCATGCTCCCCGCCGCGCTGGCGCTGGCGGTTGTCAACCAGCAGGCCTTCGCCCCGGTGGAACAACGCATGTACGACCGGGCTGTGGCCGACAGCGAGCGGCACGAGGCCGACGCTGCGGCGAGTTCCGCGGCACATGATCAAACTGCGCCAACCGTGCGCGTACGCCACGATGTTTCGGGCAACGTGCTGATCGACGTGATGGACCCGCCGGAGCCACCGGTGCCGCAGGAACGGGCCGATCCACCCGAACCACCGGCTCCGCCTGCCCGGTCGGTCCGGTCCTCGCCCCGCAACGCGCAAGCGCCACCGGAACCGCCCGCGCCACCCGAAATGCCGGTGTCCGTCCGCAAGAACAAGGATGGTTCGTCCGAAATGACCGCGCCCGGCGGCGTGGTGATCCGCCACAATGCCGATGGCACCGCAGACGTGGTCGCGGGCGGCATGACGGTGCGCGTCGAAGGCGGTGAAGCCGATGAAATCGCGGCGAATATCGAAGACGCACGCCAGAATATCGCCGAAGCCCAGGCCGACGCGCGCCGCGACGCGGAAGAGGCCCGCCGAGAGGCCGAGCAGGCCCGGATCGATGCGATGGCCGAAGGGCCGCCTGTTTTGACCCCACCCGCGCAACACCGGGCCACGCCAACGGCTAAACCCGCGCCTCAGCGCAAGGCGCAGCCAGCGCCCGCCGCAAAGCCTGCACCCTCTCCCACTGCGGTGCCGTCCGCTGTTCCCAGCCCGTCACCCACCGCTTCGCCAACGCCGCTGTCGGCCCAGACCTCGATCAAGGAATCGATCGAGGACGAGGGCCTGTGGCGGCAGCTGACCGACGTGGCGCTGGGCCGCTATTTCCTGCTGATCGCGTGGGCCGCGCTCTATCTGGCGCTCGGAAATGGCGAGATGGCGCGTGCGGCGGAGCGGCGCGAGGGCGAATATCGCCGCGCCGCCAAGGCGGCCGAGCTGCGTAGCTTGCGCTATCAGGTGAACCCGCATTTCCTGTTCAACACGTTGAATTCATTGTCCGCGCTCGTCATGGTCGGCCGCACCGAGCAGGCGGAAAAGATGATCCAGACGATCTCCAGCTTTTATCGCCACAGCCTCGCGGGCGATCCCACCACCGACGTGCCGCTGTCCGACGAAATCGCGCTCCAGCGCCATTACCTCGAGATCGAGGCCGTGCGTTTTCCCGAACGGCTGCGCATCGAATTCGAGGTGCCCAAAGACCTTGAAGCCGCCTGCGTGCCCGGCATGATTCTGCAACCATTGGTCGAAAACTCGATCAAGTACGCGGTGTCGGCCAGCACCCGCCCGGTCACGCTGCGCATCGCCGCGCGCGAAGTGGATGGCTTGCTGGTGCTCACGGTGGCCGATGATGGCCCCGGTCTGGCTGCTGAATCAGGCAGCACCGGCATCGGCCTCGCCAATGTGCGCAGCCGTCTGGCAGCGCGTTTCGGCGATCGCGCCACGGTGGAAAGCGGCCCGCTGCCCGCTGGCGGCTACGCTACCGTGCTGACCATGCCGGTGATACACAACGCGTGCTGAACGGCACTTAGGGAGCACCGAAGGCCACATGAGAACCCTGATCGTCGACGACGAACCGCTCGCGGTAGAGCGCATGCAGATCCTGTGTTCGCGCATCCCCGCGATCAGCGTGGTCGGCACCGCCAGCGATGGCGCGCAGGCGCTGCGCCTGATCGACGCGCTGACGCCCGATCTCGTCCTGCTCGACATGACGATGCCCGAGGCGGACGGCCTTTCGGTGGCGCGCAGCCTGTCTGGTCGGCCGGTGCGTCCGGCGGTAATCTTCGTGACCGCGCACGATCATTTTGCGGTGGAAGCCTTCGATCTGGAAGCCATCGACTATGTGCTGAAGCCCGTGGCGCAGGACCGGCTGGAACGCGCCGTCGAACGCGCCTTCGCCCGGCGGGGCGAGGCGAATGCACCTGCGCCGCAAACCCAGTGGATCGAGGAGTTCTGGGTGCCGCACCGTTCCGAACTGGTCCGCATCGCCGCCGCCGACATCGACCGCATCGACGCCGAGCGCGACTATGTGCGGCTCCACGTGGGCGAGCGCTCGTACCTGATGCTGCACACCATTCAGGGGCTGGAAGACCGGCTCGACCCCGAACGCTTCATCCGCCTTCACCGCTCCAGCATCGTGCGCCGTGAACGCATCGCCGGCCTCAAGCACGACGGGCTGGGCGTGTGGTCGGCGGAACTCGTCGATGGAGAGATGGTGCGTATCGGGCGGACGTATCTGACCAAGGCGAAGGCGATGGCGGGGCGTTAGGCCCTCGGCACGATCCGGCGGTAACTCAGCGCTTCGGCGATATGCACCCGCCCGATCGTTTCCGCCCCCGCCAGATCCGCGATCGTGCGGGCCACACGCAGCATGCGGGTGTAGCCGCGCGCGGACAGCCGCATTGCCTCTGCCGCTTGCGCCAGCAGTTTGCGCCCCGGTTCGTCGGGCGTCGCGTATTTTTCCAGCAGGTCGCCATCGAGTTCGGAATTGTTGCGGCGGCCGGTGCCTTCCAGCCTTGCCACCTGCACCGCGCGCGCTGCCGCGACGCGCGCAGCGACTTGCTCCGAGCCTTCGGCGGGCGGGGGCAGGGCGAGGTCGGCGGCGGAGACTGGATCGACTTCGACGTGCAGGTCGATGCGATCGAGCAGGGGGCCGCTGACCTTCGACTGGTAATCGCCGGCGCAGCGCGGCGCGCGGCTGCACCCCAGCGCCGGATCGCCCAGATGGCCGCAGCGGCAGGGGTTCATCGCCGCGATCAGCTGGACGCGGGCGGGAAAGGTGACGTGGGCATTGGCGCGCGCGACCGTGACTTCGCCGGTTTCGAGCGGCTGGCGCAGCGAATCGAGCACCGCGCGCTGGAATTCGGGCAGCTCGTCGAGGAACAGCACGCCCAGATGCGCAAGGCTGACTTCACCCGGTCGCACGCGCAAGCCGCCGCCGGTCAGCGCCGCCATAGAGGCGGAGTGGTGTGGGCTTCGGAATGGTCGCGCGCGGCTAAGCCGTCCGCCTTCGAGCCCGCCCGACACCGAGGCGACCATGGAAACCTCCAGCGCTTCCGCCGGCGTCAGTTCGGGCAGGATGCCGGGCAGGCACGATGCCATCAGCGATTTGCCCGCGCCGGGAGGGCCGATCATCAGCAGGTTATGGCCGCCCGCAGCCGCGATTTCGAGCGCGCGCTTGGCGGTTTCCTGTCCCTTCACCTGCTTGAGATCGGCCATGCGGCGCGGCACCTCGACCTCGCCCATCACCGGCGGGGGCAGGCGCTGCGTGCCCTTCAGGTGGTTGAGCAATGAGATCAGATCGGGTGCGGCGACCACGTCGATGCCGCTGGCCCAGCGCGCCTCCGCGCCTTGTCCGCCGGGGCAGATCAGCCCTTTCTCGATGCTGCTGGCGTGGAGCGCGGCCAGCAGCACGCCGGGGCTGGCGATAATCCGCCCGTCGAGCGCGAGTTCGCCCACCGCCACGTATTCGCCAATGGTTTCCAGATCGACCACACCCATCGCCGCGAGCAGCGCCAGCGCAATCGGCAGGTCGTAATGCGATCCTTCCTTGGGCAAATCGGCCGGCGAAAGGTTCACCGTGATCCGCTTGGGCGGCAGGGCCAGACCCAGCGCGGAAAGCGCGGAATGAACCCGTTCGCGGCTTTCGCCCACGGCCTTGTCGGGCAGACCGACGACACGGAAAGCAGGCAGGCCGGGCGCGACCTGGCATTGCACTTCCACCGCGCGCGCCTCCAGCCCCAGGTAGGCGACCGTCGATACCAGCGCGACCATGTTTGTGTTGCCCCCAATCAGTTGAGGGACATTAGGGGAACATTTGGTCCTGTGAACCCGATACCGCCAAATCGGCGACATTAGCCCTTAGGGATCGCGCAATATGGTCAACGCAATTTAACGCCGTTCCTTTGCGAAGCGGCAAGACGGTTTGCGCGATGCCTGCCAAATGCGCCCTAGCTTGTCTGCCCTGCTGCTGTTCCTATCCTGCACCGCGCCAGTTGCCGCGCAGCAGGTGACGACACGCGACTGGACCGACGAACAGGGCGTGCGCTGGACCGAAACCACCACGGTCGAGGTTGTGGAAGAGGAGCCGGGCAACGAGCGCGTCGTCGGCATTTCCGACGCGCCGGATGTGAAAGCCGTGGCCCATTTCGGCCCCTTCGCCGTGATCGATGGCACCCGCGCCGCGTTGGTGGCCGAAACCGACAGCCTGTCGCCCGCCGATTTCGCCGCCATGCTGCGCGCATATCCCGGCATCCGCACGCTGGAACTGGTGGATTGCCCCGGCACGGTCGATGATACCGCCAACTTGCGGCTGGGCCGGATGATCCGCGCCGCCGGCATCGCCACCGATGTGCCACCCGGCGGATCTGTGCGGTCGGGCGCGGTCGAGCTGTTTCTGGCAGGCGCGCGCCGCAGCGCCGCGCCCGATGCCGAATTCGCGGTCCACGCCTGGCTGGACGAAGATGGCCGCCAGCCGCAGGATTTCGCCCACGATGCGCCGGTCAACCGCGCGTACATCGGCTATTACCGTGAGATGGGTATGGCCCCGGCGCAGGCGGTGGCATTCTATGCGCTGACCAATTCGGTGCCCAACCGGCAAGTGCTGTGGCTGCACACGCCGGATGTTGCCCGCTATGCGGCGCTAGAAAGTCCGTCAGGCTCGTAGCGCGCGGCGCGGCTGGGGCACGACCATGTCGTCCGCCGCGCAGGGCGTACCGATCAGATAGCCTTGCCCTTGCTGGCAACCGGCGGCGCGCAGGTAATCCAGCACGTCCTCGCGCTCGATCCCTTCGGCCGTCACCGTCAGGCCAAGGCTTTGCCCCAGCCCGATGATCGCCTGCACCACGGCGCGCGAATCGGGTTCGGATGTCAGACGCTGGACGAACGACTTGTCGATCTTGATCTTGGTGAAGGGATAGCTGAGCAGATAGCTGAGCGAACTGTAGCCGGTTCCGAAATCATCCATCGAGATGCCCACGCCAAGCGCCCGGATGCTTTTGAGCACGTGCGACACGTTCGGCCCCTTTTCCAGCAGCACCGCCTCGGTAATCTCAAGTTCCAGCCGCCGGGGATCGAGGCCGGACGACGACAGCGCCTGCAGAACGATGCCCAGCAGGTTGGACGACCGGAACTGCACCGGCGAAACGTTGACCGCCAGTTTGATTTCGTCCGGCCAACGCGCCGCCTCGCGGCAGGCGCATTGAAGCACGAATTGGCCGACCACGTCGATCAGGCCGATTTCTTCTGCCAAGGCGATGAATTCGTCGGGCATGATCGTGCCGCGAGTGGGATGATGCCAGCGCACGAGCGCCTCGCGGCCTTCGATCTCGCCAGTTTCGAGGCAGATCAGCGGCTGATAATGCACCGCCAGTTCGCCGTTGCGAATGGCCTTGCGGAAATCGGCTTCGAGCTTGCCCTTTTCCTGCGCCGCATCGTCCATGTCGCGATGAAATCTCTTCCACGTGCCGCGCCGTTCGTCCTTGGCGGCATAGAGCGCCAGATCGGCATAGCGGAGCAGCGTTTCAGGGTCGCGGCTGTCGGCGGGGGCGATTGCGAGGCCGACCGTCGCGCCGATGTGCATATTGCACCCGCTGATGCGGAAGGGTTCGCGCATGCCCTTGGCGATGGCGCTGGCGACCAGCTCGATCGTATCGGTGCCACGCCCCTCCATGATGACCGCGAATTCGTCGCCGCCGATGCGGCACAGCAGGCCCGATTGCGGCACCAGCGTGGCCATGCGCCGCGCCACTTCCGCCAGCAGCGCATCGCCGACGAGGTGGCCGAACGTGTCATTGATCGGCTTGAAGTGATCGAGATCGATCAGCAGCAGGGCCAAGTTGCGGCCGGGATTTTCGCTGTTGGCATCCAGCATCTGGTGCAGCCGTTCGCGGCAATGAGCGCGATTGGCGAGGCCGGTCAGTTCGTCGTGCCGCGCCATATAGGCAATGCGCGCCTCCGCCTTGCGCCGCTCGGTAACGTCGAACACCGAAACGATGGTGGCCAGCCGCCCGTCGAGCAGCGACTGGCGGGTGAAGAGCACCGATTCCAGGCTGCCGCCATCGGCGCCGCGCTGGCGCCAGAAGCGGTCCTTTTCGGATCTGCTGCACGCCAGCAGCACCTGCGCATCGGGCCATTCGTCAGGCGCGAAAAGTGCTTCAGCGGGCATGCCTTCCAACTGGCGCAGCGAATAGCCGAAATGCGCGGCCGCCGCCTCGTTGGCACCCACCAGCAAGTCGGTCTCCGGGTCATAGACCAGCAGCGGCACGGGGTTGCTTTCGAACAGTAGGCGGAACGATTCCTCGCGCTGCTTCATCTCGGTAATGTCGACGCGCAACCCGATGGTGCAACCATCGGCGGTCTTGCGCTCCTCGATCATGATGCACCGCCCGTCGGACAGCCATTGTTCGTGGCGCTGGCCGGGCTGGTCGAGCAAGGCGAGGCGTTCGGTGAGCCATTCCTCCTCGCGGCCAAAGGCTTCGGGATAATCGCCGCGCATCACGCCCATGCGCAGCGTGTCGGCAAGGCGGATGCCGGGGCGGAACAGGTCGGCGGTCTTGTGATAGATCCGCGCGTATTCGTCGTTCCACAGGATATACCGCCCATCGGGATCGAGGAAGACCACGCCTTGCGGCAGGGCATCCATCGCCGCGCGCAGGCGTTCTTCGGCCACTTGCACGGCGCGCTCTGCAGCGGCGGTGGCCTGCTCCGCCTGGGGGACCGCAGTTCCACCCTGCAGCCCCGCCCATTGCTGGCCCGGATTGTCCCCTGCCGAATTGCTCACAAAATACCCCCCGACTCGGACCTGAACCGGGATAAGTAATTATCCTCAGGGGGTTAATTATTGCTGCAATGCGTCATTCGGGCGTCATGCGGGCGTCAATCTCGTGTCGATCAGTGCGCCGCGCCCCACGACAGGCCGGTGCCGATCTCCACCCCCAACGGCACGGTGAGCACGACGGAAGGCTCCGCCGCGCCAGCCATCACGGCTTCGATCACCGGGCGGGCGGCGACCACATCGGCCTCGGGCAGTTCGAACACCAGTTCGTCGTGAACCTGCAGCAGCATCTTCACATGGCCCAGCCCGGCCTGTTCCAGCGCGGGCATCATCCGCACCATCGCGCGCTTGATGATGTCGGCGCTGGTGCCCTGGATCGGCGCGTTGATCGCGGCGCGCTCGCTACCCTGCCGCTCAGCCTGGTTCTTGGAATTGATGCGCGGAAACCACGTCTTGCGGCCGAACAGCGTTTCGGAATAACCGCACTCGCGCACCTTCTCCAGCGTATCGTGGATATAGCGCTGGATGCCGGGAAAGCGTTCGAAATAGCGGTCGATCATCGCCTGCGCCTCTTCCGCTGTCACGCCCAGCCGCCCGCCGAGGCCCCAGCGGCTGATGCCGTAGAGGATGGCGAAGTTGATCGTCTTCGCCCGGCCGCGCGTGTCGCGGTCCACCGTGCCGAACATTTCGCGCGCAGTGCGGGCGTGGATGTCCTCGCCCGCCGCGAAGGCTTCCTTCAGCGCGGGCACATCGGCCATATGCGCGGCAAGGCGCAATTCGATCTGGCTGTAATCCGCCGCCAGCAGCACATTGCCCGGCTCGGCCACAAAGGCATCGCGGATCTGCCGGCCGATCTCGGTGCGGATGGGGATGTTCTGCAGGTTGGGGTCGTTGGACGAAAGCCGCCCGGTCTGCGCGCCGACCAGGCTGTAGCTGGTGTGCACGCGGCCCGTCGCCGGGTTGATCGCCGCCTGCAACGCCTCGGTATACGTGGACTTCAGCTTTGAAAGCTGCCGCCATTCCAGCACCAGCGTCGCCACTTCGGCCCCTTGCGCGGCAAGGCCTTCCAGAATGGCCTGATCGGTCGAGTACTGCCCGCTCTTGCCCTTGCGCCCGCCTTTGTACCCCAGCTTTTCGAACAGCACGTCGCCCAGCTGCTTGGGGCTGCCGATGGTGAAGGGGCCACCCGCCTTGTCGTGGATCACCGTTTCCAGTTCGGCGATGCGGGTGGTGAATTCGGTGGAAAGCCCGGCCAGCTTCTCACGGTCCACGCGGATGCCGTTGCGCTCCATCATCGCCACCACCGGCACCAGCGGCCGATCGACACGCTGGTACACGCGGGTGCCGCCCTCGTCGGCCATGCGGGGCTGGAACAGGCGGTGCAGCCGCCACGTCACGTCCGCGTCCTCTGCGGCATAGCGCGTGGCATCGGCCAGCGGCACTTCGGCGAACGAGATCGCCTTCTTGCCGGTGCCGCACAAGTCCTTGAAGGTCATTGTCTTGTGGTCGAGGTGCCGCTCGGCCAGTTCATCCATGCCGTGCCCGGCAATCCCGGTTTCGCTGCGCCCGGCGTCGAGGCAGAAGCTCATCACCATCGTGTCGTCGATGGGGCCGACCATGATGCCGTTTCGCGCCAGGATGTTGATGTCGTACTTGATGTTCTGGCCGACCTTCAGCACCGCATCGCTTTCCAGCAACGGCTTCAGCACGGCGAGCGCAGTTTCACGCGGGATCTGCACGGGCTTTTCGGCAAACATGTCGGTCCCGCCATGGCCCAGCGGAATATAGCAGGCGTCGTTGGGCCCCAGCGCCAGGCTCACCCCCACCAGATCGGCACGCATCGCATCGAGCGCGCTCGTCTCGGTATCGACCGCCACCACCCGCGCTTCGAACGCGCGAGCGACCCATTGCTCCAGCTCGCCCACCGATTGCACGCAGGCATAGGCGCCCAGTTCCACCTTGGGCCATTCGGGCAGGTTCTGGCGGCTGGCCCCTTCGGATGGCGCCGTCGCGGCGGCAGAGGTGGTTTGCACCGGCGCGGATGGCGCGGAGCCCGATGTAACGCCCAGCTTGCGCAACAGGCTGGTAAAGCCATGCTCGGTCAGAAACGCGGCGAGCGGATCGGGCGGGATCGCGGTCAGCTCGAACGAATCGAGCGGCATCGGCAGTTCGCAGTCTTCCTTCAGCTGCACCAGCTGCCGCGAAAGGCGCGCCATATCGGCCTGCTCGATCAGGCTGTCGCGCAATTTGCCCGGCTTCATCCCCGGCGCGGCGGCAAGCGCCGATTCTAGGTTGCCATGTTCCTGGATCAGCTTGGTCGCAGTTTTGGGGCCAATGCCGCGAATCCCCGGCACGTTGTCGACCGCATCGCCCATCAGCGCCAGCACATCGCCAACGAGATCGGGGGCGACGCCGAATTTCTCGACCACTTCGGCCACGTCGATCCGCTGATTCTTCATCGTATCGAGCATATCGACGCACCCGCCGCCCCCTCCGGGGCCGCCTTCGGCACACTTACCCACAAGTTGCATCAGGTCTTTGTCGGACGAAACGATGGTCACGTCCCACCCTTGTTGCGTGGCGGCGCGGGCATAGGATGCGATGAGGTCGTCGGCCTCCAGACCCTCCTCCTCGATGCAC
>DAICYJ010000034.1 GCA_027311705.1 Novosphingobium sp.
GCGGATCGCCACCGTGACGGCGCGATTGGGCCGGGTTTCGGTGCCCGCAGGCGTAAAGCGGAACAGCTTGCCATTGCCGAAAGCGCGAACGCCAAGCTGCGATGCCAACCGGGGATCGACCGAAGCCGGCGTGAACGAACCGATCCCACCGCGAGCCGCAAGGCTCACCGGGGTCGAGTCGAACTGATTCGAAAAAGCACTGCTGACTGTCGGCGCGACGAACAGACCGAAGGCCACGCAGCCTCCGGCGAGCAGCGGCACGCGCAGAAGTCGGCGGAAACCGCCATTCTTTCTGCCATTGGTGCGCAAACCGCTCATGATACCTGTTCTTCCCCGGTTGTCTTTTCGAGCGCTGCCAAACGATTCGAACGTCCGCCAAGCGCCTTATGCTGAGATCCGACATACGTCTTCACCCGTGTGAATTCCAGTGCGTTGCCGTCTTTTGGAATCATCTTTGTAACGTGTTGCGTAATGTCCACAAACCGGAGCGGTGCCATGCCATCAGCATGTGCCGAGCCCCACCCCTGCGTTCAGTGCGCATTCACGGCTGAACGGCGCATGACGCGAGCTTATTCAACGTGCTTGCCGCACGCGCCGCCGGGGTGATAGAGGCTCGGCAAAGGCGCGCGTCATGCGCGGCCAAATTCGCGCGCGAAAGTGTGGTTTTGCCACCGCTTTCCCGCCAGCAAGGACAGGATTGAAGTGACGATCAGCGCCACCGCCAGCTTCGGAACCAAGAGCCGCTTCGGGATCAACTTCGGAGCCAGCAGCCGCCGGATCGCGGGCGCTGTCGCCCTTGGCGCATTTGCGCTGATGATCGGTGGCTGCAGCAAAAAGGAGCGTCCGCGCGCCGATCTCGCCGCCAGCAAGGTCACGACGATCGGCGTGAACGCCTATCTGTGGCGCGCATCGCTCGACACCTTGTCGTTCATGCCCCTGCTGCAAACCGACAGCAACGGCGGCGTGATCGTCACCGACTGGTATGCCAATCCCAAGAATCCGGGCGAGCGCGTCAAGGTCACGGTCTCGATCCTCGATCAGGACCTGCGCGCCGATGCCGTGCGCGTCGCCGCCAGCCGTCAGGTTTCGCAAGGCAGCAACTGGGTCGATGCCCCAGTGCAGGCCGCCACAGTGCAGAAGCTGGAAGATATCATCCTGACCAAGGCGCGCGACCTGCGCCGCCAGACCATCAAGGGCTGACCGGCAACGGTTGACATAACGGCGGGCGCTGCAACGGTTGCACGCCCGCGCCCGTCTCCGTAGAGGGACGGGCATGACTTCAGACCGTTTCGATCCGTCCATCGCCGATACCCGCTGGCAAAGCGTGTGGGACGACCGCCAGTCGTTCCGCGCCGATGATTCCTCGTCCAAACCGCGCAGCTATGTGCTCGAGATGTTTCCCTACCCTTCGGGGCGCATCCACATCGGCCATGTGCGCAACTATACGATGGGCGACGTGATCGCGCGCTACAAGCGGATGCGCGGCTTCGAAGTGCTGCACCCGATGGGCTGGGACGCCTTCGGCATGCCGGCCGAAAATGCCGCCATGGAAAAGGGCGTGCACCCCGGCGGCTGGACGCGCGAAAACATCGCCAACATGAAAGCGCAGTTGAAGCGCCTAGGCTTCGCGCTCGACTGGAGCCGCGAAATCGCCACTTGCGAGCCGGACTATTATGGTCAGGAACAGTCGCTGTTCCTCGACCTTTACGCGGCGGGCCTCGTCTACCGCAAGGAATCGGCGGTCAACTGGGATCCGGTGGACCACACCGTGCTGGCCAACGAACAGGTTATCGACGGGCGCGGGTGGCGGTCGGGCGCTTTGGTCGAAAAGCGCAAGCTTTCCCAGTGGTTCCTCAAGATCACCGACTTTGCCGACGAGCTGCTGGAAGGGCTCTCCACGCTCGACAAGTGGCCCGAGAAGGTCCGCACGATGCAGGAAAACTGGATCGGCAAATCGCAAGGGCTGCAGTTCCGCTTCGATCTTTCGAACGGGGATTCGTTCGAAGTCTACACCACCCGGCCCGACACGATCTTCGGGGCGAGTTTCGTTGCGGTAGCTGCCGATCACCCGGTGGCGCAAGGTGTTGCGTCCGGCCGGCCGGCCGCTCAGGATTTCATCGCGCTGTGCAAGCAGGGCGGCACCACCGCTGCGGAGCTGGAAACGGCGGAAAAACTGGGCTTTGACACCGGCATCACGGCAAAGCACCCGTTCACTGGTGCGGACCTGCCGGTCTACATCGCCAATTTCGTGCTCATGGAATACGGCACCGGCGCGATCATGGCGGTGCCTGGCCACGACCAGCGCGACTTCGACTTTGCCACCAAATATGGCCTGCCGATTGTCCGCGTCGTTGCCGCTGATGCTGCCGATGCCGCCAAGCCCTTTGCCGGGGAAGCGGAGGCGGGCGACGGCCTGCTGGTGAATTCCGACTTCCTTGACGGCATGACCGTCACCGAAGCCAAGGCTGCGGTCAACGTGCGTGCCGAAAGCGAAGGTTGGGGCGAAGCGAAAACGGTATGGCGCCTGCGCGACTGGGGCGTCAGTCGCCAGCGCTATTGGGGCACGCCGATCCCGTTCATCCATTGCGAGATCTGCGGCGTGGTGCCGGTGCCCAAGAAGCAATTGCCCGTGGTGCTGCCCGATGACGTCACCTTCGATGTGCCGGGCAATCCGCTAGATCGTCACCCGACATGGAAGCACGTCGATTGCCCGCAGTGCGGCCATCCTGCCCGGCGGGAGACGGATACGCTCGACACCTTCGTCGATTCGTCGTGGTACTTCCTGCGCTTTGCCAGCCAGCCGGCGGACCGTCCGTTCGACCCAGCCGAAATCGCCCGCTGGCTGCCGGTGGAGCAGTATATCGGCGGCATCGAGCATGCGATCCTGCATTTGCTCTACGCCCGCTTCTGGACGCGCGCGCTTGCGCGGATCGGCAAGATCGACGTAAAAGAGCCGTTCGCCAGCCTGTTTACGCAAGGTATGGTCACGCATGAAACCTATGAGCGCAAGAACCCGGAAAACGGCCAGCCAGTCTATTTCAGCCCCACCGATGTCGACCGCACCGGCGACGGCGCGACGCTGAAGGCCGATGGCGCGCCCGTTGAAGTCGGCCGCGTCATCAAGATGTCCAAGTCCAAGAAGAACGTCGTGGACCCGGACGAGATCGTCGCGAAATACGGTGCCGACGCAATCCGCTGGTTCATGCTGTCGGACAGTCCGCCGGAACGCGATCTGCCCTGGTCTGAAGCCGGGATCGAAGGCTGCGCGCGGTTCGTCCAGCGCATCTGGCGGCTTTGCGCCCAGTATGATGCTGCGGCGACTGGCGACGACAAGGCGATTGACCGCAAGGCACACCAGACCGTCCATGCCGTCGCCTCGGATATTGAAGCGCTGGGCTTCAACAAGGCCGTGGCGCGGATCTACGAGCTCACCGGCACGATCGAGAAGGCAGCACCTTCGGCCAGCCGTTCCGCTGCAATCCGGTCGCTTTTGCTGCTGGTCGGGCCAATGATGCCTCATCTGGCCGAGGAAGTCTGGGCCAACCTGGGCGACGGGTTGATTGCCGATGCGGCATGGCCCGAAGTCGATCCGGCGCTGCTGGTCGATGATGAAGTGACGGTTGCCGTTCAGGTAAAGGGCAAGTTGCGCGATACTTTGACGGTGGCGAAAGGAACGCCGAAGGACGAGCTGGAACGGCTTGCCCTTGCTTCCGACAAAGTGCAGCGTGCGCTGGAAGGGGCGGAAGTGAAGAAGGTGATTGTCGTGCCGGACCGCTTGGTGAACCTTGTTGCGTAAACATCTGATATGTCTGGCGTCTTTGGCGCTCCTGAGTGGCTGCGGCCTGCACCCGATGTATGCGGGCGGCGGTAATGGCACTGTCGCGCGCGCGGTGGCGGCGGTTGAGGTTTCGTCGATCGAGGGCAAATCGGGCTGGCTGGTGCGCAATGCACTGGTCGACCGGCTGGGCGCGGCGGGCAAGGAAAGCCCGCGCTTTCGGCTGGACGTGCGGCTGAACGAAAAGCTGCAGGGCCTGGGCCTGCTGTCAGATGACGCAATTACGCGCGAGCGCCGCACATTGCGCGCGCGATATCAACTGGTTGACCTTTCGAGCGGTGCCATCTTGCTGGATGCCACCGCTGGCGCGGATGCCGGGATCGACATCGTTTCGAGCGAATATGCGGTAATTGCAGCCGAGCAGACGGCGCTGGAAAACCTCTCGCACGAAGTGGCCGACCAGATCGTAACCCGCGTGGCCACTCGGCTGCGCCAGGCACCTGCCGGCACCTGAGATGTCCTTGCCGACACCTAAACGCACCTGAGGCCCCATGAAGGCCACGCAGAAGAACTTTGCCACGGGCCTGGTAGCCGCGCTGCGTACCTGCCGCGTCTTCTATTTTTGCGGGCCAGACGAATCCGGCGCTGCAGATGCCGCGGCCAAGATTGCAGCCCACTTCGCAGATGCGGAAAAAGTGGAACTGGCGGGCGGGGACCTTCGTCGAGATCCGGTGCGTCTGGGTGACGAGGCGCGGTCGGTCTCGCTGTTCGGCGACAAGCGGCTGATCCATGTGCGGTGCGCTGGCGACGAAGCGTTTGACGCGGTCGAGATCCTGCTGGCGAGCACCGTCGAGAGTTGGCCGGTGGTTATTATGGCCAGTTCCGCCACCGATAAATCACGGATCGCCAAGCTCCTGGCCGATCGGCCCGATGCGCTTGTAACCATGTTTCACCCGCCTGACGTGCGATCGGTAACCGGGGCGGTGCGCAACATGGGCGATGCCGTCGGCGTGCGGATGAGCGACGATCTGGCCGAGCGGATCGCCCGCGCCACCGCGCTCGATACCCGGATGGCGCGCAGCGAGGTGGAAAAGCTCGCGCTCTATCTCGATGCCAGCCCGCAAGCGCCGAGAACCGCAGACGCGGCGGCGCTGGATGCGGTGGGTGCCGTAAGCGAAGATGACAGCTTCATGCCGCTCGTCAACGCGGTATTGGGCGGTGACAGCGCACGAATCGGCGGCGAGCTGGCGCGGATGCACGAGATGGAGCTGAACCCGGTAGGCCTGCTGCTGGCATTCGAGCGCCGCGCCGCGCAACTGGCGCAACTTGCCGGGCGAATCGGACCGCGCGGCGACATCAACAGCTTCCTGGAAAGCGAAATGAGCGCGCGCCGCGTATTCTTCCGCGACAAGGGCGATCTGGCGCAGCAGATGCGGCGATGGCGCGGCCGGCGGCTGGAGCGACTGGTCGAACGACTCGTCGCCCTTCACCGGACCTTGCTGGCCGATAACCGCAATGGCGAGCTGGCATTGTCGCATGGACTCGCTGAAATCGCGCGCGCCGCAGCGCGCTGACTTTCTTGAATTGAGACGATTTCACCGATGTTTGAGGTGGAACGACAGAGCCAAAATGGACCGGCTCTTGCCTTCTACGTAAAATCCTGTACGTATTGCACCGCAGCAAATCTCGGATGAATGCGCAATGCTGCACCGATAAATTGCGCCCTTCGGCTCGCCATAAAAACTATCACGGATGTGCGGTAGCAAGCGATGACGACGCTCGAGCAGGACAAGACCACGCAAACCACCGGCGAAAGCTCGTCTTCGGGCGCGCGGCGCATGAAGCTGCCACTGGCACCATCGCTGGAACGGCGTCGGCTGCAAAGCTACCTGCTGTTGATCGTACTGGATTGCCTTGCCGTAGCAGCCGCCTTTGTTTTCGTGGAATATCTATACTTTGGCGAGATCAGTTCGGCGTCCGGCGATCAGCAGTGGATGTTTCTGCTGCCACTTTACCTGACAGCCGCGCTCAGCGCCAAAACCTATTCGATCCGGGCGCTTACCTCGCTGCGTTTCAGCCAGAACCGCGCAATCCAGGCACTGCTTGGCGCGTTCACGCTGATGCTGTTCGTTGCCTTCTTCGCCAAATCCAGCGCACAGTATT
>DAICYJ010000042.1 GCA_027311705.1 Novosphingobium sp.
ATCCATGATCGCATCGGTGGCTATGGCGCCGGCGACGTGGAATTCGTGCTGGGCGTCGATGTCGATGCGCGCAAGGTGGGCCTCGACATCTCCGAAGCCATTTTTGCAGGGCCGAACTGCACCGCCGTGTTCCAGGCCGAAGTGCCTGCCTGCGGCAACAAGGTCATCATGGGCAGGATCCTCGATGGCGTGGCCGATCACATGACCGGCATGGGCGATCGCGGTTTCATCGTTTCCGATGCGCCCGAAGCCACGCACGAATCGATGGTGGCCGCGCTCAAGTCGACCGGTGCGGAAGTTCTGCTGAACTTCTTGCCTGTCGGTTCGCAGACCGCCACTGAGTTCTACATGGAATGCGCGCTCGAAGCCGGCGTCGCGGTGGTCAATTGCATGCCGGTGTTCATCGCCAGCACGCCTGAATGGGAAGCCCGCTTCCGCAACAAGCGCATCCCCATCGTGGGTGACGACATCAAGGCCCAGATCGGTGCCACGATCGTCCACCGTGTCCTGTCCAGCCTGTTCGGCGCGCGCGGCGTCACGGTAGAAAAGACCTATCAGCTGAACACTGGCGGCAACACCGATTTCATGAACATGCTCGATCGCCAGCGGTTGGGCAGCAAGAAGGAATCGAAGACCGAAGCTGTGCAGGCGATGCTCGCCCAGCGCCTGGCCGACGAGAACATTCACGTCGGTCCTTCGGACTATGTGCCTTGGCAAAAGGACAACAAGTTGTGCTTCCTGCGCCTTGAAGGCACGCAGTGGGGCAATGTTCCGATGAACCTGGAACTGCGCCTGTCGGTGGAAGACAGCCCGAATTCGGCCGCTTGCGTGATGGATGCCATCCGTTGCTGCAAGCTGGCGCTGGATCGTGGCGAAGGCGGAGCGCTGATCGGCGCGTCGGCCTACTTCTGCAAGCACCCGCCGCAGCAGTTCAACGACGATGTTGCCGCTCAGATGGTGGAAGAGTACATTTCCGACGCCGCGCTGGCTGCCGAATAAGGCTTCCCGCACACTGTCGGTTCACGGCGGCGCCGGTCTCCCATGCGGAGACCGGCGCCGTCCTGTTTCAGGAAGAACTACCGCTTTGGACGCCCTGATCATCGCCGCCGGCTTCGGCAGCCGTCTTGCAGAACTCTCGCCCTCCAAGCCTCTCACGCCAGTATGCGGGGTGCCGCTGATCGAGATTGGCGTGCGGCAGGCGATGCTGGCGGGCGTGACCCGCGTGGTTGTCGTTACAGGCCACCAAGCAGAGATGCTCGAAGCCTTCCTAGCTGAGCTTTCGCTGCGCGCGGGGATCGAGATCGTGCCAGTCAGGCTCAAGGACTGGAGCACACCGAATGGCCATTCGGTGATCGCCGGAGCCACGCGTTGCGAAGGCAATTACCTGCTGATGATGGCCGATCACATGTTCGAGGCGGACATTCTGGAACGCTTGCTGCACGAAGGTGGCACAGACCGGGGCGTGACGCTGGCGATAGACGAGCGGCTCGATAATCCGCTGGTCGATCCTGAAGACGCAACGTGGGTCCGCACTGATGACCGGGGGTTTATCACCGCCATCGGCAAATCCATCGCGCCTTATAATGCGGTCGATTGCGGCGCATTCCTGGCGACGCCAGAACTCTCCGAAGCGATCCGCGCCGCCATAGTGGCCGGCCGGCCCGGCAGCCTTTCTGACGGCATGCAGATCCTGGCCGACAAGGGCCGCGCCGCCACGATGGATATCGACGATGCCTGGTGGCTCGATGTCGACGACCCGCGCGCCCATGCTCTGGCTGAGGACATGGCCCCTTGGCACCTCGCCCCCACGTTTGCCGCGCTCAGCCGCGTGGACTGAGGTCGCAGCGTCCCGTTAGGTGCTGCTCAGGGATACTTCAGGTGGATGCGCGTCGACAGGTTGGCACGCGGGATGCTGATCCGCACCGACCGGAATGACGGCAGGCTGGCGATGGTCGGCGGATTGTTCGAAAAACCAAAGCCCTCTGTTGGAATGCCGAGCAAGCCGCCGCGGTTGATTGTGCCCGAACCATCTTGATCGTGATAGACTGCGATAGCATACACGCCGGGCTTTGGCACGAACAGGCACAGCCGGGTCTCGCCTGCCGTCGCCGGAATACGGCCGACATACATCGACCCATGCTTTACCAGGAACTTGCTGGAATTGTCGGCATAGAGCGTAGCGGCAACCTGCCCCTCGCCGCTTTTCACGCCGTCGACGGTAATGTTCAGCCACGTATCGCTCGGGGTGCCGACGCAGTTCGGTGCCGCCAGTGCAGACGTATTGCCCACGGTCACGACGCCAAGGCATGCACTCGCCAATAGGGCGACGGTGCGGATCGGCTTGGGCAAACTGGATATCTTCAGGCTCATGGCATTCTTTCCAGCATATTCGGACGGTCCTCGGCAAGTCTGGCACCTTTGCGCGCACCCGCCTTTCGGCGGTGACGTGCTCCTTGGCCAAACATTGTGGCCGGAATTTGTGTCCGGAGATCGTTGAAAATGTAGCAGCCGTCACGGCAGCGCGCGATGGCCACAGCACCACCGCGTTATCCCTCATTTGTGATTCCGGCCGTGAACTTATTCTGAACTCGTTGCGAGCATGGTGTTCATCTGTTGCAGGTTGGCAATGCCGGCAGCCTGAACTCTGGCCGGCTGCCGCTCCGCTGTTACGCGGACAAATCCCGCCGACGCCAGTTCAAGCGCCTCTGCCAGCGCGGCATCGTTGGCATCGGGCGCGGCCCAGCGAAGGTTTTCGCGGATCGTGTCGTGGAAAAGCAAAGGTTCCTGCTGCACATAGGCGACGCGGGCTCGCCATGCGCGCAGGACCGCCGGATCCAGCGGCACGCCATCGACCGCCAGGCACCCGGAATCGGCCAGCAACAGCCCGCCGACCACATCGGCCAGCGTGCTCTTGCCCGCACCCGAAGCACCGACCAGCGCGGTTGTGGTCCTTAGTGGAAAGTCCAGCGTCACTCCATCGAGCGCGCACGCCGCACGGCCCTGATGACATAGCACCACATCGCGCAGGCTGATGGAAGCCTGCGGCACCGGCGCAAAAATGCCGGCAACGGGCGGTAGCTCCTGCGCACGTTCCAAGTCCGCCATTAGCGCCGCCGCATCATCCAGCGCAGGCGCGCCGTGCAGCCGATCTTGCCACGCTTCCTGCAGCGCTCCCAACAGTGGCAAAGCCCGCGCGAGCAGCGCCACCAGCGGGAGTAACACCATCGCGCCTACGTCCAGCCGACCGCGCGGCAAACCGGCCAACAGAAGCTCCATGCCTGGTGCCTTGCGGCACTGTGTCGCCATCACCGCCATTGTCGTGCCCCGCAGGCGCACTTGCCTGGTTCGCCTAGGGTCAGTTGTTGCGCAATGGCCTGCTCTTGCGCAGCCGTGTTTGCGGCGGTTCCGGATCAATCTGCGCGGAAATGGCGCGAATCCGGACATTGCGTGTGGAAAACGCCCGATTCGATCCTTGTGACGGCTGACTCCGGCCGGTATCCGCGATGTTCGGCCCGGAGTGTGTGCGCCCATCGCATGTGCGTCGTCCGATCGTACACCTGCAAATCCGAGTGCCGCCGATGTCGCTTCCGCTGATCTCACCGTCGATCCTTTCCGCCGATTTCGCCAGGCTTGGCGAGGAAGTGCGCGCGATCGACGTCGCCGGGGCCGACTGGATCCATGTCGACGTGATGGATGGCCACTTCGTGCCCAACATCACCATAGGCCCAGCCGTGGTGAAGGCGCTGCGCCCGCACACGGCCAAGCCGTTCGACGTGCACCTCATGATCTCGCCGATCGACGGCTACCTGCAGGCTTTCGCCGATGCCGGCGCAGACATCATTACCGTCCATCCCGAAGCCGGCCCCCACGTCCACCGCACAGTGCAGGCCATCAAGGGTCTGGGCAAGAAGGCCGGCATCTCGCTGAATCCCGCCACTCCGGCAAAGACGCTCGATTACCTGATCGACGATATCGACCTGGTATTGATCATGAGCGTGAACCCGGGCTTCGGCGGACAGAGCTTCATCACCAACCAACTGCGCAAGATCGAAGCGGTGCGCAAGATGATCGACAAGACCGGTCGCGCAATCCACCTTGAAGTCGATGGAGGCGTCGATGCCGCCACCGCCCGCCTGTGCGTCGATGCCGGCGCTGATGTGCTGGTGGCCGGCAGTGCCACCTTCAAGGGCGGGCCGGATTGCTACGCCGCGAATATCGCGGCATTGAAGGGAGCCGTCTGAACGCATGGACCGCTCCCGCCTCTCCCCTGCCCGCGCCCATACCGCAGCAGCAAGCGATGAGGCCGTTTGCGGCTCTCTCCCGAATTCATCGGAACACGGACCTGCTAGGGAACCGGCAGGCCGCCCGGCGATTCCGCTTGGACCGGGCAAGGAAGCTCTGGTCGATGCCCCGGCAAAGGGGATGCGCAAGAGGGATGCTACTGCGATGCAAGCGTTGCCCGAAAACGCCGGATCCGGGCTCGACGTGATCGAAGCAAGCACCATCGAGCCAGGCCGCGCCCTCGCCCTCGCTGATTTCTCGCCGCCCGCGGTGGGCGCAGGCGAACGTCTGATCCGATTTGCCTACAGCGTCGGCTTGCCATCGGGAGCGCTCAATCCGTTTCGCAAGCGCGCCAGCCCCCGGCTTACTGCCACCGTCGCCAATCCCCTCCCCGGTGACGTGGCTGCCGGCATCGCGCTTCGCGCCGGTCACTTTCTGCTGCACGGCGTCAAGGCACCTATCGCTGATGTCGAGTTCACCGGCCCGCGCCTTTCACCGCCATTCGAGCGGATGGTTCACGGCTTTGCATGGCTGGCAGACCTCGAATCCTGCGCACCGCGCCCGCAATGCACCGCCGTGGCCGAACGGGTGCTGACCACATGGCTCGCCGCCAATCCCAAGCCGAATGCTTCTCCGGCATGGGACGTCGGCCACACCGGCCATCGCCTGCTCGCCTGGCTGACCCATGCGCCGCTGCTGCTGTCGAACCCCGACAAGAAGGCGCGCAGCCGTGTACTGCACGCCATTGCCGATACCGCGCGCTGGCTCGATCGCCACGTGGCCAAGGCTGCGGACAAGCTGGGCGAAGTGGCTGGATGGTCGGCGATCACCGCTGCAGGCCTGCTGCTGGCCGATGGCAAGGCGCGCCGCCTCTTTGGTGAAGCAGGGCTGATTCGCGCGCTGGGCGATCTCGTCGGCGACGACGGTGGCGTCCTGTCGCGCAGCCCGCTCGATCAGATCGAGGCTATCGAACTGATTGTGCGGCTGAAGGCCTGCTATTCCGCCGTGCGGGCCGATGCACCGGCCCAGCTCGATACCATTCTCGCTTTGCTGGTGCCCCCGCTGCTGGCACTGCTGCACGGCGATGGCGCGCTGGGATCGTGGCAGGGTGCCGGCGCCCTGCCCGCCACCCGGATCGAAGCGCTGGTGAAGGCGAGCGGCGTGCGCACCCGGCCGCTGCGCGATGCGCGCCAGTGGGGTTACCAGCGCGTGTCTGCCGGGAAGTCCATTCTCCACATGGACACTGCCCCGCCACCGCTCGCCCGCCACGCACGCGAGGGCTGCGCCTCCACCCTGGGGTTCGAATTCAGCCACGGGGCGGATCGCCTGATCGTCAATTGCGGCGGCGCGGCAATGGCCGGCGGCCTCATCCCGCTGCGGCTCGCGCAAGGGCTGCGCGCCACAGCAGCGCATTCCACGCTGGCGATCGACGATTTCAACTCCACTGCCGTGCTCATCAACGGCAAGCTCGGCACTGGCGTCTCCGAAGTCGAGGTCGACCGCCGAACGCTCAGCAGCGACAAAGGAGGCGGTTCCACCCGGATCGAGGCGAGCCACAACGGCTACGTCTCGCGCTATGGCCTCACCCACCGCCGCATCCTGATCCTGCGCGACGACGGCAGCGAGTTGCGCGGTGAAGACCTGCTCGTGCCCACCGGGCGCAAAGGCAAGCGCGGGATGATCGCTGTCGCCTTGCGCTTCCACCTCGGTCCGCATATCGAACTGGCGCAAGGCGAGGATGGCCTTGGCGTCACCCTCGCGCTTCCGGACGGCAGCCTGTGGCAGTTCCGTTCGGGCCGCGATCCAGTCACGGTCGAGGAAAGTCTCTGGGCCGATGGGCTGGGGCGCCCCGTGGGAACGCGCCAGCTGGTCGTCGCAGCCAAGATCCCCCGCAGCGGAGAGACATTCTCCTGGCTGCTCAAGAAGATGCGATAGATAGGAATTTTTTCGTGAGCGATGTGACGATCAAACGGGCGCTCCTGTCGGTGTCCGACAAGACCGGTTTGGCCGAATTGGGCAAGGCGCTCGCGGCGCGCAGCGTGGAACTGGTTTCCACCGGTGGCACCGCCAAGGCGCTGCGCGACGCCGGCCTTACCGTGATGGACGTGTCGGAACTGACCGGCTTTCCCGAAATGATGGACGGCCGGGTCAAGACGCTGCACCCCACGGTGCACGGCGGGCTACTTGCCGTGCGCGACAATCCCGAACATGCCGCCGCCATGGCCGAGCATCAGATCGGCGCGATCGACCTCGTCGTCGTCAACCTCTATCCTTTCGAAGCGACCGTGGCCAAGGGCGCGGAGCGTGACGAGGTGATCGAGAACATTGACATCGGCGGCCCTTCAATGGTGCGTTCGGCGGCGAAGAACCACCACTTCGTCACCATTCTCACCGATCCCGCCGATTATGCGACGCTGATGGCAGAGCTGAGCGCCAGCGACGGCAAGACCACCCTCACCTTTCGCCGTGCCATGGCAGCCAAGGCTTATGCCGCGACCGCCGCTTATGATTCGGCAATTTCGCAGTGGTTTGCCTCCGTCGATCAGCAACACCACTTCCCGCCGGTGCTCACTTCGGCACACAAACTGGTCACGACGCTACGTTATGGCGAAAATCCGCATCAGGCAGCCGCGCTTTATGTTCCCGCGCGCCCGCTGGTCAGCGGACTGCCGCAAGCACAGCAGGTGCAGGGCAAGGAACTTTCTTACAACAATTACAACGATGCCAACGCCGCGCTCGAGCTGATCGCCGAATTCGCCAATGCTGGCCCCACCGTCGTCATCGTCAAGCATGCCAACCCGTGCGGCGTGGCCAGCGGCGCGACCTTGCTCGATGCCTGGCAGGGCGCACTGGCGTGCGATTCGGTTTCGGCCTTCGGCGGCATCGTTGCGGTCAACCGCCCGCTCGATGGCCCCACCGCCAACGCGATCTGCGAAATCTTCACCGAAGTCGTCGTCGCCCCCGGCGCTGATAACGCTGCGCGCGAAGCTTTCGCCGGCAAGAAGAACCTGCGCCTGCTTCTGGTGGACACCCTGCCCCCGGCAGATCGCGAAAACCTCATTACCGTGCCTATCGCCGGCGGCCTGCTGGTGCAGGACCGCGATAACGGCCACGTCATGCGCGACATGCTGAAGGTCGTGACCAAGCGCGCACCCACTGATCAGGAACTGGCTGATTGCCTGTTCGCCTGGACCGTCGCCAAGCACGTCAAGTCCAACGCCATCGTCTATGCCAAAGATGGCGTCACTGCCGGCATCGGCGCAGGCCAGATGAACCGCCGCGACAGCTCGCGCATCGCCGTGGTGAAGGCACGCGAAGCCGCTGAAACCCACGGCTGGACCGAGGCCCGCACCGTAGGCTCCGCCGTCGCGTCCGACGCGTTCTTCCCCTTTGCAGACGGCCTGATGGCTGCCGTGGAAGCCGGCGCGACTTGCGTGATCCAGCCCGGCGGGTCGATCCGCGATGAGGATGTTATCAAAGCGGCCGACGAAGCCGGCCTCGCCATGGTCTTCACCGGGATGCGCCACTTCCGCCATTGACCCGCCTTCGCCCCTCCCACTGAGCAGAGGGCGTCAGCGCTTTCTGGATGAATCAAAAAGGCCGCCACAGTTTGCACTGGGGCGGCCTTTTTCCTGCCGAGACCTCCGGGCGAAACACCCGGCCTCCCTCAGCGCGTCATGTTAGCGGTAAAAGATGTGATTGTCGACGCGCGCCATGCGGGTCTTCCCCCAGCTGGGCGAAACGCGGGCGGCGTGGAAGAACATCGCGCCTTCGACCGGGCTTTTCCATACGCCCTTGTCGGCGATCATGGCGATCTTCACGGCCTGTTGCCACAGGCGGTTGTCCTTGTTGACGGCGGGTATGGCGCGACCGCGCACGAACGAGAACTGCGAAGGCTGGAGCACGACGCCGCAATACGATGCGGGGAAACGGCCCGAACTGGCGCGGGCGATGATGACCCGGCCCACGGCCAACTGGCCGGCGAGCGTCTCGCTGCGTGCTTCGAAATAGATCGCGCCGGCAAGGCACGACAGTTCATTCGAAAGGGCAGCGGGCATCGGGGTGGACCCAACCAGCGCGGCCAGCGAGGTGGCGGCGGGGGCGGTGTCGTCGGTTTCGACGGCGCTCTGCATGTCCGCGGAATGGTCTTCCGGCTGGGGCAGGGCCTGTTCGACGGGCCGGATCGCAATCCGGTCGGAACGGGAGGTCACGGCGGAAGCGCCTTGCGCTTCGACGACAGGAACCTGAATATCCTGAGCCTTGGCACCGGAACCGCCGGCGCTGAACAAGGTTGTGATCAAAGTCGCAGCGATACTCAGGGCGCTTGCGATACGTAGTCTGGTGCTCATCCATCGTCAAAATTAGGCGGTGGACGTAGGAACACGGCGCGACAAAAACCCTTCGCACAGTTCGCTGCGCGCCGGGATCAAGCCGAGGGCCATGTCTTCCGCCCCCCGTCTGCGTGCTTGCGCGCCGGGCGTTGGTGCCCCGCATCGCCGCCTTCGCAAAGTCGGTGGAGTGCCTTTATTTTGCAACGCAGCAGAGTCAAGCTCTGCGATGGTCTGTCACGTCGCGTTCAGGATGAGCCGTTCGCCGTCCGCGATAGTCAGTTCTATTAACCACAGATCGGCATCCTGCTCAGTCCGTCGGCCCAGATAAGTATCAAAATCGTTTTTATTTTCAATGCTTTGGGATTTTATCTCGGTCCATTTTCGGCTGCCGTCGATTTGCGGCATCCGCTCGAATAGAGTGCCAAGTCCCTGATTATCAAGAATAACGACAAGGATGGTGCCGGCGTCCGGCTCACCCTTCTTCAACACCATGGCAAAGCCACCGGTCGCCTGCGTGCGCCGAACGAACGCGGAAACTTCGAGCGATGCGGGCAAGCGTGATTCGGTCATCCCACTCTAACGCGCGAGCGCGGCCGTAAGGCCCGAAGAATATCCCTCAAGGCCCGAAAGTGCGATGCGCGATCGCTGGAACGTGCCAGTGCCCCGGCCCACTTCCTCGCCATCCGCGTCGACCAGCCGCGATTCGGCAACGAGCACGCGTCGCCGGCCCGATACCCAGTGGCCTTCAGCCACGATCGTGCCACTCGAAATCGGCTTGGTGAAGTGGAGGTTGAACGATGTCGTCAGCAGGAAACGGTCGGTCACCAGCGTGTTGGCAGCATAGAAGGCCGCGTCGTCGAGCATCTTGAAATAGATTGTGCCATGCGCCGCCCCGGCGGCGTGGAAGCACGAAGGCGTCACCTCGAAGGTGATCCGTGCGTGTCCCTCGGCCAGCACCTCAAGCCGCGAATCGAACAGAGTATTCACCGGAGCCGAAGCATAAAGTCCCTCGAGCGCGCGCCAATGGAAGCGCGCAGCCTCTGCAGCAGATGGCCGCGCACCCGCCAAGGGTCGCGCTTCAGGCGGCGTCGCGGTCGATGACATTGACGAGCAGCGAATAGATCGCGTCGGCGCCGGGGGCATTGGTCAGGCGTTCGTGCATCCGTTCGTCGCGCATCAAGCGCGAGATCGCGGCGAGTGCCTGCAGATGCGTGGCTCCGGCCTGTTCGGGCGAGAGTAATCCGAACACGCAATCGACCGGCATTCCATCAGCCGCTGCGAATTCGACCGGGTTTTCCAGCCGGAAGAATGCGGCGACCGGCCGGGCAAGTCCTTCGAGCCGCGCGTGCGGAATGGCCACGCCGCGTCCGAAGCCGGTGCTACCCAGCGTTTCGCGTTCCTCGATGCGTTCGAGCACATGGGCGGTATCAAGCATGTAGACCGACCCGAAGCACTGCGCGAGTTCGGCCAGGATCTGTTGCTTGGTTTCGGCACGAACAATACGCACCGCTTGAGGGTCGATAGAAAAAAGAGCCGTCATGGACTGAAAGATGCCGAAACGTGCCGGTGGCACGGAAAAATGGTGCCGGCCCAATGCGCCCGAAACCGGCGGCGCGCAAGCACCGAATCGCCGGTGTGGCGGTTCGGCGCAGGCGCTCTTCCAGCCGTCAGTTAGTCGGTTCGACCCAGCCGATCGACCCGTCACCGCGGCGATAGACCATGTTGTGCGTGCCTGTTCCCGCATTCTTGAACAGCAACGCATTGGTGTTGCGCAGATCGAGCATCATCACCGCGTCCGAAACGGTTGCGGTCGGCACATCCACGCGGGTTTCGGCGATCACCAGCGGCGCATCGGCCTGCTCCTCGTTTTCCACTTCCTCCACGACGAACACGGTATAGGCGGCATCGTCCTCACGCCGGGCATGGTCGGCCTGGTCCTGCCGCGCCTTGATCCGGCGCTTGTAACGGCGCAGTTGCGTTTCGATCTTTTCGGCCGCCTGGTCGAGCGACAGATGCGCTTCCTGTGCCACGCCGCTACCCTTCAGGATCAGGCCTTGCGCCACATGGGTCACGATATCGCAGCGGAAACCGCCATGCGGAGCCTTGCCCAGTGTCACATGCGACGACAGTGCCTTGGCGAAATGCTTATCGACAATGGTCGTCAGCCTGTCGCCGGCATGGGTTTCGAACGCGGCGCCAGTTTCGACCTGGTGACCCGAAACGCGAATGTCCATGTGTCTATTCTCCTTGGTTTTGGGCGACTTGCCCTGCGCGCGATTCAGGGTCGCGACCAGAGCGCATCGCCGAATCCCGCCATGAATGCGACATGGCGGGCCAATTCCGCTTCGCTCGCGGCATGGGGCCGGGGAGCGCGGAATATGCGGGTGATGGAGGCAGCAGCGACCACGATGGCATCCTGCGCCATCGCCCGTTCGCCATTCAATTCAGGTGCCAGTTCAAGGCCGATCTGCCGGCCCCCCATCAATTCTACGTAAAGCTGCGAGAGCAGTTCGGCATCGAGCAACGCGCCGTGCTTCGTCCGGTGGCTGCGATCGATGCCATAACGGCTGCACAGCGCATCGAGGCTCAGCTTTGCACCGGGATGCTTGCGCCGCGCGATGGCCACGGTATCGACCATGCGGTCGCGGCTCACCGCCTGCATCCCGCAGATCGCAAGTTCGGCGTTAAGGAAGCCGAAGTCGAACCCGGCATTGTGCGCTACCAGCGGCGCATCGCCCAGAAAGTCGATCAGTTCGGCCGCACGCGTCTGGAACAGAGGCTTGTCGGCCAGAAACCCGATGGACAGGCCGTGGACGGCCTCGGCCTCTGCCGGCATGTCGCGCTCAGGGTTGAAATAGCCATGGAACACAGCGCCCGAAGGCACCCGATTGACCATCTCGATGCAGCCAATTTCCACGAGCCGGTCACCGCTTTGCGGGTCTAGTCCGGTGGTCTCGGTATCGAAAACGATCTCACGCATTCCCGGCACACTGAACCTGCGGGGCTGGGCTGGCAAGGGGCACAGCGCGCATCAGCGCGGGTTTTTTTCCCTCAGTCGGTGTAACAGCGTGTTTACCTCGGCGCGCGTCGCGGCCAGCGGCACCCCGGTGTTGATCACGAAGTCGGCAGCCGCGCGCTTCTCGGCATCGGGCACCTGCAATCCCAGGATATGCGCGAATCTTTCCACCGTCATGCCCGGCCGCGCCAGCACGCGCGCGCGCTGCACATCGGCCGGGGCTGAGACGACGACGACCGCGTCCAACCCTTCGCGATGGCCCTTTTCGAATAGCAGCGGAATGTCGAACACCACCAGCGGTTCGCCGGCATGTTCGATCAGAAACGCCTCGCGCAGCCGTGCCACGGCGGGATGGACGATGGCTTCCAGCCGCGCCAGCGCCGCCTTGTCGCCGAATACTAGTGCACCCAGTTCCTGTCGCAGCACACCGTCCGGCCCGGTAGTGCCGGGAAACGCCGCCTCGATGGCCGGCAGCAAGGTGCCGCCCGGCCCCTGCAGCCGGTGCACGGCGGCATCGGCATCGAACACCGGCACGCCTTGTTCGCGCATCATCGCTGCCACCGACGACTTGCCCATGCCGATGGAGCCAGTGAGGCCCAGAATGAACGGACGCGTCATCCGCCCAGCCGCGTGCGCAGTTCGATATCGGCTTCCCCGCGCGGCGGCATGGCCCCGAAAAACCGCCGAAACGCAAAGTCCGCCTGCCCTATCAGCATCGCCAGCCCGTCCACCGTGCGCAGCCCCGCCGCCCGTGCCGCCTGCAACAGCGGCGTGTCCAGCGGTGACGTCACGATATCGTAAACCACGCTGCCCGGCGGCGCATGACTGAAATCGAACGCCAGCGGCGGCTGGCCCGCCATTCCGAGCAGACTGGCATTGACGATCAGGTCGAGGCAGTCCTTGCGATCGTCGAATGCGAAATCGGTGGCATCGGCAAAGTGCGCAATATCGACCGCATGGTGTTCGCCCTCAGGGTCAAGCTCGTCGAGCAAGGCCCGAGCCTTCACCGGATCGCGCCCCGCCAGCACGATCGTCATCTTCTCACCCGCCAGCGCCGTCACGATCGCTCGCGCCGCACCACCGGTGCCCAGCACCCGCGCCATGCGGAAATAATGCACCTTGTCGAGCAATGGGCGCAGCGGTTCGAGGAAGCCCGGTGCATCGGTGTTATAGCCGACCAGTTCGCCGCGTTCAGGCACCACGGTGTTCACCGCGCCGATCCGCGCCGCCAGCGGATCCAGCCGGTCGAGCAGCGGCATTACTGCCTGCTTGTGCGGCATCGTCACGTTGCATCCACGCCAGTCCGCATCGCCGCGCCGGCGGGCGATGAATTCCGCAAGCTCGCCTGGCCGCACATGCGTCGCGCGGTAGTCCGCGTCGATCCCCAACCGTCCCAGCCAGAACCCGTGGATGGCCGGCGATTTCGATTGCGCAATCGGATCGCCGATCACTTCTGCATAAGGCCGGCTCACCCGTCCAGCTCACCTTGCGCACGCAACGCGGCCAGCACCGCCAGCAGCGGCATGCCCAGCACGGTGAAGTGGCTGCCGTCGATCTCCTCGAACAGCTGCACCCCCAGCGCCTCGATCCGGAACACGCCGACGCATCCCGAAACGGCAGGCCATTCCTTGTAGAGATAGCTGTCGATAAAGCTGTCGGAAAGCCGGCGAACCCGCAATTTTGCAAGCTCGCAGTGACGCCACGCCGTCACCCCATCGCGGATCAACACCGCCGCGCTGTGGAGGTGCATCACTTGCCCGGAAAAGAACTGCAGATGTTCCACCGCCTGCTCACGGCTCCTGGGTTTGTCGAACAGCCGCCCGCCTACTTCCACTAGCGAATCCCCGCCCAGAACCAGCCGTCCCGGCAGACCAACCGAAACCGCCAGCGCCTTGGCCTCGGCCAGAATCTTGGCCACCTCGCACCCGGGCACCCCGATCAGCTCGCGCTTCAGGTCCGCTTCGTCGACATCGGCGGTCTTCACCTCGAATGGCACGCCCGCCGCTTCGAGCATGGCCCGGCGCGACGCGCTTTGGGAGGCGAGGATCAGCATTGATTGGTCACTTTCATATCGGCTTTGTTCCCGGCGTAGTCTCGCCCGAAGCGACCCGTTCGTTGTAAAGGTTGATCACCGCCGCCGCCGTTTCCTCGATCGATCGGCGCGAAACGTCGATCACCGGCCAGCCGTTATCGGCAAACATGCGCCGCGCATACTGCACTTCGCGGCCTACCCGGTCGCTGTCGACATAGGCGGTTTCGGGCGACTGGTTCAACGACAACAGCCGGTTGCGACGCACCTGGATCAGCCGTTCGGGACTGGTGGTCAACCCGACCACCATCGGCCGGCGCAAGGCGAACAGGTTCGAAGGCGGCGGGCTTTCTATCACGATCGGGATATTCGCCACCTTGTACCCGCGATTGGCAAGATAGATCGCAGTCGGCGTCTTGGAGCAGCGCGAAACGCCTGCCAGCACGATGTCTGCCTCTTCCCAGTTTTCCCAGCCGACGCCGTCATCGTGCGCGATGGTGAACTGGATCGCGTCGACGCGGCGGAAATAGGCTTCGTCCATCACGTGCTGTTTGCCCGGTCGCCCGCGCGCTTCCTGCCCCAGCTGCGCCTCCAGCGCGAAAGTGACCGCATCGAGCGCGGCAACGCTTGGCAGCCCCAGCCCGGCACAGCGCTTTTCCAGTCGTTCGCGCGTTTCGACGTTCACCAGCGTATAGAGCACCAGCCCCGGATTGGCGGCGATTTCGCCCATGATCCGGTCGAGATGCTGCTGCGATCGCACCATCGGCCAGAAATGGCGGACGACGTCCGCATCCTCGAACTGCGCCAGCGCCGCCTTGGCGATCATTTCCAGCGTCTCGCCGGTGGAATCCGACAGAAGATGCAAGTGCAATCGCGGCATCGCGCCTCTTTTCACAGGTTCAAGCGCGCCTCGGGATGAGGCTGTGGACAGCGCTAGGATAAACCACGGGAGGAAACCGTCGACAAGTTCTGCCCACGATTCCATGCCCACCATCGGCCGTTCCGCACAACCTTTGCCCACATGGCGACAAGCTTTCCCACAGGCTGTGGGCAACGGGTACAACTATCGCTTGCCGCGCCAGACCACAGAGTCG
>DAICYJ010000056.1 GCA_027311705.1 Novosphingobium sp.
AGCAACGTGGCCGCTGTGCCCGGCGACGCAGATGCCCACGCGGCCCGCGCCAATGCGGCCGCGCGGGGTTTCGACGCCGACGACGGCCCCGTTTTCGCGGACGAAGCCGGTCACTTCGCACTTCTGGATAATGTCGACGCCCAGCGCATCGGCAGCGCGGGCATAGCCCCAGGCGACCGCATCGTGGCGGGCGGTGCCACCGCGCGGCTGCACCATCGCGCCTGCGATGGGAAAGCGAGCGTTGCGCGACATATCGAGCAGCGGCTCGGCCTTTGCCACCTGATCGCGGGTGAGCAGTTCGGCGTCGATCCCGTCGCACCGCATGGCATCGCCGCGTTCGGCGAGGCGGACCATGTCGGCATCCGAATGGCCCAGCACCATCGCGCCGCGCGGGCTGAACATCACGTTGTAATTTAGTTCGTCGCTGAGGTTTTCCCACATCTTCAGGCCGAATTCGAAGAAATCGTGCAGCGGTGCGAGGCGGTAGTTGGAGCGGACGAGCGTGGTGTTGCGGCCAGTATTGCCGCCGCCGATCCAGCCCTTTTCCAGCACCGCAATGTTGCGCAGGCCGTGGACCTTCGCGAGGTAATAGGCGGTGGCCAAGCCGTGGCCGCCGCCGCCGATCACGACGATATCGTAATGCGATTTCGGCTCCGGATCGCGCCACGCAGGTTGCCAGTGCTTGTGGCCGCCCAGCGCACCGCGCAGCAGGCCGAGCGCGGAATAGCGATTCATGTGATGGGCAGCCAGCCGCGTGCTTCGCGCCAATCCGCCCCGATTCCTTCGAAGCGCGACAGGCTCAACTTGGCTATGTCGGTGAAGGTGCAGTGGCCCTCGATCACCAGATCGCGCACTGCGTGGCCCGATGCGGGCGAGAGGCCGAAGCCGACGCCGGACATGGTGGCGACGACAACGTTTTCGGGGTCGCTCATCCGGTCGATCACCGGGCGGCCATCGGGTGTGTTCTCGATCACGCCGGCCCAGCTGCGGATCACGTTGAGGTGCGCCGCCTTGGGAAACAGTTCGGCCAATCGCCGGGCGAGATTGCGCGTGAGCGGCGACGTGGGGCGCGCAGTCGGTCCGCCCTCACCTACCTCGATCCATTCGTGCGGGCCACCGCCATAGGCGAGATTGCCGCGCAATGTCTGTCGGCCATACAGACCGTTTCCATCCACACCACCCAGCGGCATCATCGGCGCGGGCTCAGTGACGATCATTTCCGCGCGGGCCGAGGCGAGCGGGACATCGACGCCGAGCTTGGCCATGAGCATGCCGGTTTGCGGACCGGCAGCGACGACGAGGGCATCGCATTCGTGGCGACCCGACGCGCTTTCCACCGCGACGACTTTGCCACCGCTGGTTTCGAATCCGCTGACCGGGCTGTGCTGCACGATCTTTCCTCCCAGATCCTGCAGCGCCCAGGCATAGGCTTGCGTCGTGCGCTGCGGATTGGCGTGACCGCCGAAGCGGTAGTGCATGCCGCCGAGGCAGTTCTCGCCCGCCAACGGCACGGCGGCCTGCGACTGTTTCGCATCCAGCAGATCCACGCGGTAGCCCATGTCGTTGTTCATCTGCGCGATGTAGTGATATTGGCGCAGCTGCTTTTCCGTCACCGCGATGACGATGCGTTCCTTGCTGTGTTCGGTGGGATAGCCGAGCAACGCGTCCATCTGCGGCCACAGGCGCTGCTCTTCCTCGAACAGCGGGCTTTGATAATGCGAGGCGCCGCCGCCATTGCGGCCCGATGCTTCCCAGCCGACGATGAACTTGTCGAGCACCGTCACCTGCGCGCCCGAACGCGCCAGCCACCACGCCGAGCTGAGCCCGGTGACGCCGCCGCCGACGACAACGACTTTCATGGGCGCGCTCACAGGCTCATGTTCCCGCCGATGGCATCCTGATGCTGCTGTTCGCGCGGTGTGCCGATGTCGCGATAGGGTATCCATTGCGTGGGAATGCCGAACCACACGTCCCAGCCCGCGCGCATGTCGTCGCCTTCCTCCCAATCGGCCAGAATGTTCAGCGGGATTGGGCGGACGGGCGCGCGGTGGGTCGCGAGCGGGATGGTGCCGAAGGGCTTGCCCGCCTCCAGCGCCAGCATCATCGCCACCTGATCTCGGCAGCGCCGGCCCTGGCACACGCCCATGCCGGCGCGGGTCAGGCGCTTGATCTGGTCAGGGTTGGCGGGGCCATCGTGGAGCAGGGTTTCGAGCGAGCGGGCGCACATGGCATCAGGGCGCGGCAGGTAATTGGGTGGCTGCACGCCGATCAGGTCTGCGCGGGTCACTTCCTCGCACTGGCAGACGATAGTGTCCGGCGCGCTGACCGCGCCGAACGCCTGCGCCCATTCCATGCGATAAGCCACGTGGTCGAACCCGGTATCAGGCAGGCCGGCGCAATCGCCGACGAAGCGGATCGCGGGTTCGTCGGCGGGGATGAAGCCGCCGCGCATGGGATCGAGCGTGCGCTTGCCGCCCATCGCATCGAGAAGTTCGATTGAGGGGACTACGCCGATGGCGAGGCAGATGGTGTCGCAGGCGATCTCCAGGCCGGAGCGCAGCACGGCGTGCTCTACGCCGTCGATGCCGCCGTCCGCGCGGGCCACGACATCGCCGGTGTGGATGGGAATCCGCGCGGCATGGATCGACTGGACCAGTTCCGCGCTACCCTGCGGCGCGTCACGGACTTCGACAATGCCCGCCACGTCCACCCCCTTTTCATGGGCCAGCAGCGCGGTTTCGAGGGCGAGATCGTGCGAGCCGATGAACAACACGCGCTTGCCGGCGAAGGCTTGGTAACGCGACAGCAGCATGGTGAGTGCGGCGGCACCCATCACGCCGGGCTGGTTCCAGCCGGGAAAGCCGATGGCGAGATCGCGCGCACCGGTGGCGATCACCAGTTCATCGAAGCCGACCAGCCAAGCCCGGCTTGCATCAGCCAGCCCGACGACGCGTTCGGGCAGCGAGGCAAGCGCGGGGCCATTGCGGTAAACGGCCCAAGCGGCAGTGCCCAATTGCACTTCGACACCGGCGAGCATAGCGACTTCGAGTGCCGGCTCGCTGATGAAGATCGTTTCGATCATGCGTTCGGCATTGAGAGTGGCGGTGGTCATGCGGCCGCCGAAGAACAGCGGTACGTCATTGCCCATCGCAGCACCGGGCACGGGGTGTTCGTCCGCCAGCAAGACGGACTTGCCCGCCTTTGCCGCTTCGATCGCCGCAGCCAGGCCGCTTGGCCCCGCGCCGATCACGACGACGTCATAGCGGGCGGAAGGCGCAGGCAGCTTGCCGTCGATGGCGTGGGGATCGCTTCTGTGCATCGTCAAACCGCCTCCAGCGCCTGCGCGAGATCCGCGATCAGATCGTCGACGTGTTCCAGCCCCACAGACAGCCGCAGCGTTGCGTCAGTGATGCCACCTGCCGCGCGCGCATCTGGCACCACGGCATAATGCGTCGTGCTGGCCGAATGGCAGATCAGCGTTTCCGACCCGCCGAGGCTGACCGCCAATTTCAGCAGTTTGAGCCCATCGAGCATGCGGAATGCCTCCGCCTCGCCGCCGTGCAGGTGGAATGAAAACGTCGATCCAGCGGCCTTGCACTGCCGGTCGTAAACCGCGCGGGCGCGGCTACCTTCGGGCAGGAAGCCGAGGTAGGTGACGCCTGCGACCTTGGGATGATCGTGCAGGAATTCGGCCACGGTGCGGGCGTTGCTCATCGCACGGTCGATCCGCACCGATGCGGATTCGAGCGAGCGAACCACGAGCCACGCCGTGAACGGATCGAGGTGATTGCCCCACGTGGTGCGCAATGCCCTCAGCTTTTGCACCAGTTCCAAGCGCCCGCTGACGCCGCCTGCCAGCAGATCGCTGTGCCCGGCGCAATATTTGGTCAGCGAGGTCATGCACAAGTCCACGCCGTGTTCCATCGGGCGCTGGGCGAAGGGGCCGAGCAGAGTGTTGTCCACCACCACCAGCGGCCGCCTGCCCTGCCTTGCGCCCACTTCGTCCGCCACCGCCACCATCAGGTCCAGATCAACGAGCGCGGCGGTGGGGTTGGCGGGCGTTTCGGCCATGATGAGCGTGAGCGGCCCTTTCGCCATCGCTGCATCGGCCGCCGCGCGGACGGCTATGGGGTCGCAGCCGTCGAGATAATTCTCGTGATGGCAGCCAAAGTCCTTCAGCACCGTGCCATAAAGCATGTCGACGCCGCCGTAGATCGGCCGGCCATAGAGCACGCTGTCGCCCGGCCGCACGAAAGAGAGCGCGATGGATGAATGCGCTGCCATGCCGCTTGCGAAAGCCGCTGACGCTTCCGCGCCGTCGATGGCGGCCAGCCGGCTTTCCAGGATATCCAGCCCCGGATGGCCAAGCCGGGCATAGATATGCCCCGCCTCGCCCGCCAAAGGCCCGGTGCCGTCGAAGAACGCCTCGTGCACATCCTTTGCGTGTTGGGCCGAGGGGTAGATAAATGTGGAGGTCAGGTAAACGGGCGGCTTGACCGACCCCAGCGCCGATGCGGGATCATAGCCATAGGCGACAGCGAGCGTTTCCGGACGGTAGTTTCCGGGGGCATCAATCGACATGGACGGTGGCATCCATTGCTGCGCGGCCGGCGATGAAGTTGCGGGCGGTGTTGCAGTACCAGTCGGTAAAACGCTGCGCCAGCGTCTCCGCATCGGGGGAATATGGCCCCGGCAGATAACCGGGGCTGTTTACGCCCAGCTGGTTGTTTTCGGCCAATTCCTTGTCCTGCAGATTGGTCCGCGTCCACAGTTCGGCCAGGTCATCGACGTTGTAGTCGACACCCTCAATCGCATCCTGATGCACATACCACTTGCCTGTCACATGGGTTTCTGTCGGCGAGACCGGCATCGCGCTGAACATGAACACATGATCGGCAGTAGCGTGGACGAAGCAATGCGGATCCACGGCCAGCCGCATCGAACCGACATAGCCGCCGTTGGCCTCGCACATCAGTTTTTTCACGATGTGGTGCCCATCCATCGACAGCGTTTCGACGTTACGGTTGAGCGCGAACCTCGCCAGTTGCCACCAGTCACCCTCAATCGCATCGGTCTCCAGTTCACTGGCCTTCATCGTATCGAGAAAAGTCTGTGCCCGCTCGTCATCCGCCACGTCGAAATGCTTCGACATGCCGACAGGAAAAGTGCGCGCCAGTTCGGGATGGCCGGTGGCGCAGTGGTAGCACTCGCGCCCGTTTTCCATCACCAGCTTCCAGTTGGCATCTTCCGAGATGGTGCTCTCGAACGCGAGCTTAGCCTTGTCCATGCGCTGCGGGCCAAGGTAGCTTTCCAGCTTATTGGCAAAGTCGGCAAACGGCGGCGGTGTCTCGGCAAAGCAAACGAACATCGCGCCCGCCACGCATTCGATGTGGATCTGGCGCAGACCATGCAGCGACTTGTCGAAATCCGGGCCCATGCGCGTTGCTGCGAACAGGCCGCCTTCGAGATCGTAGGTCCAGCGGTGATAGGGGCACATAATCTTGGGCGATGTGCCGCTGCCCGGCTTGCAGATCAGAGATCCGCGGTGGCGACAGCTATTGTGGAAAGCGCGGATTTCGCCCTTGCGATCGCGCACGATCAGGATCGGCCATTTGCCGACCATCTGCGCCAGATAACTGCCCGGCTCAGGCAATTCGCACGTGAAGCCGGCCATCAGCCAGCTTGTGCCGAACACGGCCTCCATGTCGAAATCGAACGCATCGGCATCGTTGTACAGGGCCTGCGGAAGGCAATACCCTTCGCGCCGCCCGGCCAGCAGCGCGCCCATGCGGCGATAGTCGATCATGTCGAAATTCCAAGCGATCCGTGTGCTGCCTTGGGGTTGGACGATGTGCCCTTATGCAGCCAATCAGATTTGCGCATGATGCCATTGCAAATACACAACCGCCGCAGACTGCGAGCGCGTATCATGTGCATGGCAAGCCTTTTTCCATGCTTCGCGATAGCCGCCATTGCAAGAGAAAATGGCGCAATTCCGCTATTTTCTCTCATCCAACAGACTGGTTTCCAGCAACGTTGTGACCCGATTGCCGCAATGCTTTGGCATGACAGGGCGAAGACTATCAGGGTGTGGCTTTACCCAAAGCTTTCACATAAGGTCCGGCCCGGAAGGTCGGCGAAGGGGCCGGTCGGGGAGCGAAATCGGGGGCTGGTCGAAACCGGACAAGCGATTCCGCATGGACCTAGCGTCCACAGGCGGAAGCACTTCCGGGGGCGGGTGCAGCGATCAATGCACGACGGAACGCATGCCGTTCAATTCATGGCGCGTTCGCACAAGGGGGGAATAGCGATGAAGTCGAATCTCAATCTTTCATGCGCCGCAGCCGTGCTCGTCGCACTGGGTGCCGGCGCCACGCCGGCATTCGCGCAATCGGCCAGTGCCGCTGCCGAAGAAACCGGCGACCGCGCGATCTCGGAAATCCTCGTCACCGCCACCCGGCGTGAGGAAAGCGCCAACAAGATCCCCCTCGCCATCCAGGCGCTGAGCGGCAATGCGCTGTCCGATCTGAACGTGACGAAGTTCGACAAGCTGATCGAATTCCTGCCCAACGTGCGCACCGCCTCACGCGGGCCGGGTGCTTCCTCGATCTACATCCGCGGCCTTTCGACCGACACCCCCGGCCTCCAGATCGCCGGAACGGCGGGCGCACAGCCTTCCGTTGCGCTTTATGTGAACGACGCCCCGGCATCGCTCGTCGGTCGCAACCTCGATCTTTACACCGTCGATCTTCAGCGCGTCGAAGTGCTGGCCGGCCCGCAGGGCACGCTGTTTGGTGCGAGCGCGATGGGCGGCGCGGTCCGCTACATCACCAACAAGCCGGACCTTTCGGAATTCCACGCCGGGTTCAATGCCAGCTATGCATTCACCAAGGGCGGCGACGACAGCACTGCGGGTGACGCCTTCATCAACGTGCCGATCATCAAGGACCGCCTCGCGGTTCGTGTTGTGCTCTACACCGACGATCAGGGCGGCTACATCGACAACGTGGCCGGCACGTTCCAGATGCCGTTCAACGCCCACGTGGGCGAAGCGGGCATGCTGCCCACGGGCAACCCGCTGCTGGTGATGCGCGCGATCCAATCGTGCCAGACCAGCGCCACCACGGTGATCGCGAACTGCAACGGCAGCCAGTACAACGCGCCGACCCGGCAGACGATCAACAACGATCGCTTCGTGCAGGACAACTACAACAGTGCGCAGTATCAAGGCGGCCGCATCGCTGCGACGCTGAAGATCAGCGATGACTGGTCGCTGGACGTGATGCACTTGCGCCAGCGGCTCAAGACCGAAGGCGTTTTCGACTATGAGCCCGATGTCGGCGACCTGAAGGTCACCAAGTTCGACAACAACCGTCTGCGCGACGAAGCGGAACTGACCACGTTGACGCTGACGGGTCGTCTCGGCTTCCTCGATGTGATCTACACCGGATCTTACCTCCACCACCGCGCCGAACAGAAGGCCGACTATGCCGGTTATTCGAACATCGGCCTGTTTATGCCGTTCTACGAATGCGATCGGGGCGTTTATTACACGGCAGCCTATAACGGCAACATCGGCAATACCTGCTATACGCCGAACAAGAGCTACAAGGTTCGCAACCTGACCAAGCGATACACGCAGGAACTGCGCGTGACCACGCCGGCCGGTGAGCGGATACGCGGTACGCTGGGTGTGTTTTACGATATCAACAAGCTCTACGACAACACCGACTGGTCCTACCTGCAAACAGGCGCGGGCTTCATCTATCCGCGCGCGCCAGATCCGTCGGTCGATGCCTATGACACCAGCGTACGCCCGGTAAACGTGGGCTTTTTCAACGACATCCAGCGCCGCGACCGCCAGATTGCCATCTATGGTGAAGGTTCGTTCGATGTGATCCCCGATGCGCTGACGGTGACCGGCGGCGCGCGCTATTACAACGAAAAGGCATCGCAGAACGGCTCGTCCTCGACCAGTTTCTGCGGCAATGCACGCGGGATCTACGATCCGGCAACCGGCACCTATTCGGCCTCTGCCACGCCGCCGCAGTACTATTGCGTCAGCGCCAACCTGAACGTGCTGCTCAAGGATGTTTCGCCGGCCAAGTTCACCGGCGTGCTGTTCAAGGGCAACGTCACTTACAAGTTTGGCGAAGGCTCGCTGGTTTATGCAACCTATTCGGAAGGTTTCCGACCGGGCGGCTTCAACCGCAAGCCGTGCAACATCGGCAGCGCGATCTGCCCGACGGCGGACGATTTCGCCAAGCTGGCCGTCTATCAGCCGGATAACGTCAAGAACTATGAAATCGGCGGCAAGTTCGCGCTGCTGAACCGTTCGTTGCAGATCAATCTGGCCGCGTACCAGATCGACTGGACGAACATCCAGATGACGCTGTTCGACCAGAATATCTCGAACCAGACCTTCACCACCAACCTGACCGACGCACGGATCAAGGGCGTGGAAGGCGACGTGACCTGGCGCGCGACGCAGGAACTGACTTTCAACAGCGCCTTTTCGTACAACGATTCAAAGCTGACGAAATATCGCAAGAACACCACGGTGCTGCTCCCGCTCGGCAGCCCGCTGGCGCTCAGCCCGAAGTTCCAGTTCAACATCCGTCTGGCTTACCAGAAAGAACTGGCATCGGGCCTCAAGCCGTTCTTCATGGCGGCTTTCCACCACGTGAGCAGCAGCATTTCGGATGACGTTTCCAACGTAGATATCCGGTATCAGTCGTTCAACCCGACGCTGGGCTATGCCGGCAGCATTCCCGTCACCTATAACGGCGTCGTCGTGAACCCCGGCGACGTGATCGCGCCGCTGCCTGTGTCGCAAAAGCTGGCATCGTACGACACGATCAGCGCATCGTTCGGCGTCGGCAAGGACGAATGGCGGATCGAAGTGTTCGGCGACAACCTGACCGACAAACGCCCGGAACTGTTCAAGAGCGCCAACGACGGCGAAACCCGCGTCACCACCTCGCGTCCGCGCACGTTTGGGTTGCGCATGTCGTACAAGATGTAATGCAGGATGCGGCGCTTCGCTTTCGGGCGGGGCGCCGTGCCCGAAGGCGAAGTACAAGTTTGAAAAGATCGACCGTCGTGCAAGATTGCCTGCGACGGGAAAACGGGCCGCACGGGGAGAATTCGGGCTGATGCAGGCGGTACTTTCCGCTGACACGATCGACGACGCGCTGCGCAGTGCGCGGGCGCTGTTGCAGGACGCCCGGCTAACCGATGCGGTTGCCGCCTGCGAAGACATCCTCCGCATCGCCCCCGATCACGCCGAAGCCCTTTATACGCTGGCGGTTGCGCAAAGATTTGGCGGCGAGCATATCGATGCCTTGGCCACGCTGGCGCGCCTGATGGCCGCAGATGCCAGTTATGGCCGGGCGTGGCAGGAACGCGGGCACTGCCTGCGAGAACTGGGCCGCAGCGACGACGCCCTCGCCGCTTATCAGGCCGCAGTAACACACAATGGCGCGCTGGCGGCAAGCTGGCAGCGCCTTGCCGAACTGCACACCGCCGCCGGACATACCGATGCCGCGCGCCTCGCCGAAACGCAGTTCAGCTATCTGGCCGATCTGCCGCCCGAATTGCTGAGCGTGGCCAGCTTCGTGCGCGAAGGCCGCTTGCTGAAGGCCGAGCGCCTGTGCCGCGCATACCTTCAGAACAACGGCCACCATGTCGAGGGAATGCGTCTGCTCGCCGAAATCGGCATCAAGTTCAACGCCTTCGATGAAGCGGAATTCTTGCTGGAATCGTGCAAGGTTCTGGCGCCAGACAACGTCAACGCGCGCTTCGATTATGTGGAAGTGCTGCGCAAGCGGCAGAAATTCGAAAAGGCGCTGGCCGAGGCGGCTGACCTGCGCGATGCCGAACCCGGCAACCCCGAGTTCGAAATGCTCTATGCCAACGCCAATCTGGCAGTCGCGAATTTCGACGAGGCGATGCAGGTTTACGAGGCGCTGCTGGATGCCCTGCCCGCCAATCCCGGCATCAACCTGACCTATGGCCACGCGCTGAAAACCGTGGGCCGGCAGGATGAAGCGATTGCTGCCTATCGCAATGCCTATGCCGCCAAGCCCGATTACGGCGATGCGTTCTGGAGCCTCGCCAACCTCAAGACCTACCGATTTCCCGACAGCGAAATTGCCCAGATGCGCGAGCGTGAGGCGGCACACACGACCGCACTCGAAGACCGCTATCACCTGTGCTTCGCGCTGGGTAAAGCTCTGGAAGATCGCGGCAATTATGCCGATGCATTCGCCTATTACGATCGCGGCAACCGGCTGAAACGCGAGGAACTGAAGGTCGATCCCGAACGACTGTCGATCGAAATGCGGTTGCAGCGCGAATTGGTGACGCCGGACGTGCTGGCGC
The DNA here is from genome assembly GCA_027311705.1 of Novosphingobium sp. GTDB lineage: Bacteria > Pseudomonadota > Alphaproteobacteria > Sphingomonadales > Sphingomonadaceae > Novosphingobium. Next base: position 10,384 of record DAICYJ010000056.1, read on the forward strand.
GCTTTGCGGGGGCCGGATGCACCGCGCCCGATCCGATCTTCATCGTTGGCCTCCCGCGCGCCGGGTCCACCCTGCTCGAACAGATCCTTGCCTCGCACAGCCAGGTCGAAGGCACGATGGAACTGCCCAACATTCTGGCGCTGGCACACAAGCTGGAAAGGCGGCGCGTGTTGGGCGAGGAGCCGGAGTATCCCGGCAACCTGCACGAGCTTTCGCGCGACGACGTAGCCCGCTTCGGCGAAGACTACATCCGCGATACGCGGGTCTATCGCAAGCAGGGCACGCCGTTTTTCATCGACAAGATGCCCAACAATTTCAGGCACATCGGCCTCATCAGCATGATCCTGCCCAATGCAAAAATCATCGATGCCCGCCGCCATGCGATGGGTTGCTGCTTCAGCGGCTTCAAGCAGCTGTTCGCCGAAGGTCAGGAGTTCACCTACGGCCTCGAAGTCGTCGGACGCTATTACCGCGATTACGTGTCCCTGATGGACCACTGGGACACGGTGCTGCCCGGCAAAGTGCTGCGCGTTCAGTATGAGGATGTCGTCGCCGACCTCGAAACGCAGGTCCGGCGCTTGCTCGATTTCTGCGGGCTGCCGTTCGAGCAAGCCTGCCTCGATTTCCACCAGACCGGCCGCGCCGTGCGCACGGCCAGTTCCGAACAAGTCCGCCAGCCGATCTTCACCAGCGGGCTGGACCAGTGGGAAAACTTTTCGCCTTGGCTCGATCCGCTGCGTGCGGCGCTCGGCCCGGAACTCGCATCATGAAGGACGGGACGAGCGTATGGCCGGATTAGGCGCAATGACCGGGGCCGACAGCCCCACCGCCACCAACAGCACATTGTTTGCGCGGTGGTACGTTCTGGTGATCGTGATGCTGGTTTACACCATCAGCATCGCCGACCGGTATGTGCTTTCCACCTTGCTCAAGCCGATCAGCGACGAACTGCACCTGACTGACAAAGGCGCCGCATCGCTCGGCATTCCGCTCGCCCTGTTCTACGTCACCATGGGCATTCCGCTGTCGTGGCTGACCGATCGGGTCAACCGGGTAAAGCTGCTCAGCGCCTGCATTGTCATCTGGTCGGCCATGACCACGCTGTGCGGCTTCACGCGCGGCTATCTCGACCTGCTGCTGGCGCGCATCGGCGTGGGCATCGGTGAAGCCGGCGGAACCCCTGCCTGCAACGCGATCGTCGCCGACTATTTCCCTGCCAGCCGCCGCGCTATGGCGACCACGATCTTTGCGCTCGGCGCGCCCATTGGGGCATGGCTGGGGTCTGATATTGCAGGAAGTGTGTCGGCAACGCACGGATGGCGCTGGGCCTTCCTTGTGCTCGGTGCGCCGGGCGTGCTGCTGGCGATCGTGCTCTATTTCACCATCCGTGAGCCGGTGCGCGGCTGCATGGACAAGTGCGAGGATACCGACGCTCCCACTTTGATGGAAACGGTGAAGTTCCTGTGGTCGCAAAAAGCGGCGGTTCACGCCATGATGGGCAGCGGCGTTTCCGCCCTGTGGGGCTGGGGCCTGATGTGGTTCGCCCCGCTGTTCCTGCAGCGTACATATGGCATGGACGAAGGTGTTTCGGGCGGCATGCTGGGCAGTATCTACCTTTGGGCGGGCATCGGTGCGTCGCTGCTGACGGCGTGGGTCGTCGGTCGGCCCTATTTCACCGATCCGCGCAAAGTGGCTCTGTTCCTGGCGATCTTTACCGGGCTGGCGACAATCCCGTCGTTCTTCGCATTCTACACACGCGACCTGTTCGTGGCCAAGATCATGTTCTGGCTGTTCATCCCGGCAATCTACTTCTACCTCGGCCCCGCCTTCGCGATGTGCCAAAACCTAGGTCCGCCCAAGATGCGGGCGATGTTCATCGCGATTTCGCTGTTGATTGCCAACGTGTTCAACCTGATCGTCGCTCCCGCCTTCGTTGGCACGCTCAGCGACTACTTCGCCGGCCCTAACCCGGCCAACGCTGATTCGCTGCGGCTGGCGCAACTGTGTCTCGTGCCCACCGGCTTCTGGGCGGCGTGGCACTACTGGATGACCGCGAAGTACATCGTTGCGGATCAGAAGCGCGCCATCGGGTACGTGTAACCTGTCATGAAACTGGCAAGCATCGAGACTTTTGTAGTCGGCAATCCGCCGCCGCATTATGGCGGACGCTATTTCGTGTTTGCAAAACTGACAACCGACGACGGGATCAGCGGGATCGGCGAAGCCTATTGCGTTCCGTTTGATCCGCACCTTGTCGCCGCGATGATCGAGGATGTGTTCGGCCGCTATGCCGAAGGCAGCGATCCGCACGATATCGAGGCGCTGTGGCGGCGCGTCTATTCCAGCGGATTCACCCAGCATCCCGATCTATCGCTGATGGGCATATTGAGCGCGCTGGAAATGGCCTGCTGGGACATTGTCGGCAAGGCAGCAGGCCAGCCGATCTACAAGCTGCTGGGCGGGCAGGTGCACGAACGCCTGCGCGCCTATACATACATCTACCCCCGCCCCGGCGACGCAACCGACGTCTATCACGATCCCGATCTGGCCGCCGAACGCGCCGCCGAATATTTGGAGATGGGTTTCACCGGGCTGAAGTTCGATCCCGCCGGTCCTTACTCCGCATTCGACGGACGGCAATTGTCGCTTGAAGCGCTGGACTTGTGCGAGCGGTTCGCACGGCAATTGCGTGAGGCCGTTGGAACGCGCGCGGACCTGCTGTTCGGCACCCACGGGCAGATGACCGCAGCGGGCGCGATCCGGCTCGCCCGGCGGCTCGAACCCTACGACCCGCTATGGCTGGAAGAACCGGTGCCGCCCGATGCGCCCGAGGAAATGGCTAAGGTGGCGCGGGCCACCACGATTCCGGTTGCGGCAGGTGAGCGCCTCGCGACCAAATACGATTTCGCCCGCCTGATCGAAAGCGGCGCGGCGGCCATCTTGCAAATGAACCTGGGCCGTGTCGGCGGATTGCTCGAAGCCAAGAAGATCGCCGGCATGGCCGAGACGCGGCATCTGCAAATCGCGCCGCACCTGTACTGTGGGCCGGTGGTCGGCGCGGCGAATATCCAGCTGGCCACCTGCTCGCCCAATTTCCTGATACTGGAAAGTATCGAGGAATGGGGCGGTTTTCATAGCGAAATCCTCAAGACGCCAATCCAGTTCGAAGACGGCCATGTAATCCCGTCAACGGCCCCCGGCCTTGGCGTGGAACTTGACGAGGATGTAGCGCGCGCCCATCCGTATACGGGCACGATGCTGCACCTTGAAATGACGCAGCATCCAGTCACCTGATGGCCGACGAATTCGATTATGTCATCGTCGGCGCAGGAACGGCGGGTTGCGTTGTAGCCACCCGGCTGACCGACGACACCGACGTTTCCGTCGCGCTGCTCGAAGCGGGCGGATCGGACCTTTCGATCTGGATTCAGCTGCCCATTGGATATGGCCGCACGTTTTTCGATCCGAAGATCAACTGGATGTTCGATACCCGGCCGGTCGATGCGCTGGGCGGGCGCACCAGTTATTGGCCGCGCGGCAAAGTGGTGGGCGGTTCGGGATCGATCAACGCGATGGTCCACGTGCGCGGGTTTCCGCAAGATTTCGACGACTGGCGCAATATGGGCAACCCTGGCTGGGGATGGGACGATGTGCTGCCCCACTTCATTCGCGCCGAAGACCACGACCTTGGTATCAGCGAGCGCCACGGCATCGGCGGCCCGCAACATGTGACCGATATTGCCGCGCGCGCGCACCCACTGTGCCGCCGTTTCCTCGAAACCGGACAGGCGCTGGGCTTTCCCATCAGCGCCGATTTCAATGGCCCGGATGGTGAAGGTTTCGGCATCTATCACATCAACACGCGGCGCGGCTGGCGCGCTTCCACCGCCAACGCCTATCTGTGGCCGGTGATGCGCCGCCGCAATTTGGCGCTGCAAAAGCACTGCCACGTCACCCGCATCCTGTTCGAAGGCAAACGCGCCGTCGGTGTCGTGTTGCTCCAGCGCGGGCGCGAACGCATAATTCGCGCACGGCGTGAGGTAGTCCTGTGCGCCGGCGCAATCGGATCTCCGCAATTGCTCCAGCTTTCGGGCGTGGGCGACGGGAGTATGCTGCAAGGCATGGGCATCGAAGTGGTGCAGCATTCGCCCGCCGTCGGGGCCAATTTACAGGACCATCTCGCCGTCAGCTATTTCTACAGCGCGAGCGTGCCGACGCTGAACGACCAGCTCGGGCCTTTTCGCGGCAAGGCGGCGGCGGCGCTGCGCTATGCGTTCGATCGCAGCGGCCCCCTGTCGATGAGTGTCAATCAGGGCGGCGGTTTTGTGCGCTCCAGCCCCGATGCACCTCGCCCCAATCTGCAACTATATTTCAGCCCGGTGAGCTATACCCGCACCCCGCTGGCGGAGCGGCGGCTGCTCAATCCAGATCCGTTCTCGGCGTTCCTTCTGTCGTTCAATTCCTGCCGCCCGACCAGCCGGGGATCGATCACCCTCGCCTCGCCCGATCCGTTTGCGCAGCCGGCGATCCAACCCAATTATCTCGCCACCGACCTCGACATTGCAGAGGCCCGCGCCGGCATGGCGCTGCTGCGGCGCATCGCCAACACCGGTCCGCTGTCGGAGATTATCACCGGCGAACTGGTGCCCGGCGAGGGGGTGCAAGGTGACGACG
>DAICYJ010000065.1 GCA_027311705.1 Novosphingobium sp.
CGGCGCGGCGGCCGACCTCGAAGTCGTTGAAATCATGCCCCGGCGTGATCTTGACCGCGCCCGAACCCAGCTCGGGATCGGCATGTTCGTCGGCGACGATCGGGATCAGGCGACCGGTGATCGGCAGGCGCACCTGCTTGCCGACCAGCGCGGCATAGCGCTCATCGGTCGGATGCACCGCGACCGCCATATCGGCCAGCATCGTTTCCGGCCGGGTCGTCGCCACCACGATATGGTCCGCGCCGTTATCCAGCGTCACGCCATCGGCCAGTGGATACTTGAAGTGCCAGAACCCGCCCTTCATCTCGCGGGTTTCCACCTCAAGGTCGGAAATCGCGGTCTTGAGCTTCGGGTCCCAGTTCACCAGCCGCTTGTCGCGGTAGATAAGCCCTTGATTATAAAGGTCGACGAACACCTTCACTACGGCCTTGGTGAAGTGCGGGTCCATCGTGAACTGCTCGCGGCTCCAGTCCATCGAACAGCCCAAGCGGCGCAACTGGCCGGTAATGGTCCCGCCGCTTTCGGCCTTCCATTCCCAAACCTTTTCAACGAATTGCTCGCGGCTGTAATTCGTCCGCTTGTCCTGCCGCGCCTCCATCTGGCGCTCGACGACCATCTGCGTGGCGATCCCGGCGTGGTCAGTACCCACCACCCACAGCGCATCCTTGCCGCGCAACCGTTCATACCGGATCGCGATATCCTGCAAGGTATTGTCCAGCGCATGGCCGATATGCAGGCTGCCGGTCACGTTCGGCGGTGGATTCACGATGGTGAACGGCTCGGCATCGGGCCGTTCGGGCCGGAACAGCCCGTTGCTTTCCCAATGCTGATACCACCGCGCTTCGATGGCGGCGGGTTCGAAGGTCTTGGCCAGTTCCTGCGGATTTTCGTCGGTCATGGGCCGCGCCTTGCCATCGCGCGAACGGCCCTGCAAGGATTCGCGGGACCGCAAGTGGCCTTCGCGCGTTACAGCGCACGTGATGCACTTGTCGGCCCATAGAATTTACCCCATGAAGCAAGCCTGATGCGGGCCCAGGCCGATTTCACCACCGAACCCGGAGAGAACGGGGCCATCACGCTGAAGTTCAGCGGCCCCATGGTCGTGTCTTCGCTGGGCGTGGTCGACCGCCGGTTGCGTACCATTTCCGAACCGATCAGCGAGATCGACCTCAGCGCCGTAGAGCGCATCGATACGGTTGGCGCGTGGACCGCATGGCGGCTTTCGCAGCAGTTCGGTGCGAAGCTCGTCAATTGCGGCGACGAAGGAAGCCGCCTGATCGACGCCATCAGCCAGTCCGACGACAACAACGCCCGCATCGCCGCGCCGCGCCTGCCCTTCATCGAACGGGTACCGGCCGAAGTGGGCGATACCGTTGTCTCGATGGGTCGGGGGGGGCTGGCCGTCATCGGCTTCCTCGGCCAGATCGTGATGAGCGCGGGCGGCGTACTGCGCCATCCCCGCCGGTTCCGCGGCAAGGCGCTGGTCCACCAGATGGAGCTCGTCGGCGTCAACGCACTCGGCATCATCGGGTTGATGAGCTTTCTCGTCGGCATCGTGATCGCCCAGCAGGGCGCGGTGCAGCTCCAGCAATTCGGCGCGGAGATCTACACGGTCAACCTCGTCGGCCGCCTCACCTTGCGCGAACTCGGCATTCTGATGACCGCGATCATGGTCGCGGGCCGCTCCGGCTCCGCATTTGCCGCGCAAATCGGCACGATGAAGCTGACCGAGGAGGTCGACGCCATGCGCACGATCGGCGTCTCGCCGATGGACGCGCTGGTGCTGCCGCGCATCATCGCCACCATGATCATGATGCCCCTGCTCGGCATCTACTCGTCCGCCATCGGCATTATCGGCGGCGCGTTTCTGGCGTCGGTTTCGCTGGGCATCCCGTTCTTCACCTTCCTGTCGCGTGTTCAGGAAGTCGTTCCGTTGCACGATGTATGGGTCGGCCTGATCAAGGGGCCGATGTTCGGCCTGATCGTGGCGGTTGCTGGCTGTTTTCAGGGCATGCAGGTGAAAACCAATGCCGAAGAAGTGGGCACCCGCACCACGACCGCCGTGGTTATGGCCATCTTCATCGTCATCGTCCTCGACGCGTTCTTCGCCGTGTTCTTTACCGAGATCGGCTGGGGATGAGCGAAACCGACGCTCCGCCGCCGCAACCGGAACAGGCAGGTGCCGATCTGCCGGACCTGCCCCATGCATTCGAAGGCGACTACCCGATCCGGGTGAACGGCCTGAAAAACGCGTTCGGCGATTTCGTGGTCCACGAAAATCTCGATCTCGATGTGCGCAAGGGTGAAATCCTGGGCGTGGTGGGCGGTTCGGGTACCGGAAAATCGGTGCTGATGCGCTCGATCATCGGGCTGCAGATCCCCACCGCCGGCACCATCGATGTGCTCGGAAGCTCGATCACCGATGCCCAGACCGACGAGGATATCGACATCCGCAGCCGCTGGGGCGTGCTGTTTCAAGGCGGCGCACTGTTCTCTACGCTGACTGTGGCCGAAAACGTCGAAGTGCCGCTGCGCGAATTCTATCCGGAGATCGAGGACGAGCTGCGGCATGAAATCGCGCGCTACAAGGTGCTGCTGTCGGGCCTTCCTGCCGATGCCACCAGCAAGTTTCCGTCCGAACTTTCAGGCGGCATGAAAAAGCGCGCCGGCCTGGCCCGCGCCCTGTCGCTCGATCCCGAACTGCTGTTTCTGGACGAGCCGACCGCCGGCCTCGATCCCATCGGCGCGGCGGCGTTCGACCAGTTGATCCTCAGCCTGCAGCAGACGCTGGGGCTGACGGTATTCCTCATCACCCACGATCTCGATACGCTGTACGAAATCTGCGACCGGGTGGCGGTGATCGCCGACAAGCGGGTGATCGCGGTGGGCACCATCGCGGAACTGCTGGCGACCGACCATCCGTGGATTCAGGAATACTTCAACGGGCCGCGTGGCCGCGCCGCCCAAAGCGCGAAATCGCGGCACGATCAGGCGAAATCCGCGGCCGGAACGCCGTCTCAGGACCGGAAGGCGCGCCCGAACGTTCAGGCTACCGGGTCCGCGCAGGAACAGGCATAGGGGCAAGGATGGAAACGCGGGCAAACCATATCTGGGTCGGAGCCGTCACCCTGCTGTTGCTGGCGGGGCTGGCCGCATTGGTCATCTGGATCGCGCGGCTGAACAAGCTCGATCAGAACGAATACGACATCTTCTTCAAGCAATCGATCGACGGCGTGGCCAAGGGTTCCGAAGTATCGTTCTCCGGCGTCCCCGCCGGGCAGGTGAGCCAGATCGAGTTGTGGGAGAAAGACCCCGAATTCGTGCGCGTGCGCATCAAGGTCGATCGCAAGGTGCCAATCCTGCTGGGTACCACCGCCAGCCTGCAGGGCAGCTTCACCGGCGTGACCACGATCCAGCTTGCGGGCGCTGTAAAGAATGCGCCGCCGATTACCGAACCGGGGCCCGAAGGCGTGCCGGTGATCCCCACCAAGCGCAGCGGGCTGGGCGAAATCCTGTCGAACGCGCCGCTCCTGCTCGAACGATTGGCCACGCTGACCGAACGGCTGACGCTGGTGCTTTCCGACAAAAACCAGAAATCGCTTGAGAACATCCTGCAGAATACCGACACGATGACCCGCAACCTGGCCGCCGCGTCTCCCGACGTGACGCGGACGATGGCCGAATTGCAGGCAACGCTGCGGCAAGCGAACTATTCGCTGGCGAGCTTCGAGAAGCTGACGGATTCCGCCAACACCATGTTGAACGATGAGGGCAATGGTCTGGCCAAGCAGCTGCGTGCCACGCTGAAATCTGCGCAGGGCGCGGCCGATGCCTTGCAGGCGACGATGAACGATGCGCGCCCCGCCGCACAGCGCCTGAACGCGCAGACCCTGCCCGCCGCCGAAGCCGCGATCCGTGATCTGCAGGCGACCACCCGGTCGCTGCGTGAAGTGACCGACAAGGTCAACGATCGCGGCGTCGGCAGCCTCGTCGGCGGATCGAAACTGCCGGATTACAAGCCATGAACGCGAAACCGGCCATGAGGAATGTGACGAGACCTATGCGCAAGATCCTGCTCGCCACCCCGATCGCTGCGCTGGTGATGTCCGGCTGCGTCAGCCTCAGCCCCAAGGCTCCGCCCACGCTGCTGAGCCTGACTCCCACGGCCGCGCCCGTTGCCGGATCGGTCGCGACCGGCCGATATGCCGATGCACTGGCCGTGCTGGAGCCCAGCGCCGACGCCCGCGTCGCCGTATTGCGCGTTCCGGTGCAGATCGACGACGCCAATGTGGCTTATCTGAAAAAGGCGGCATGGGTCGAGCGCCCGGCTCGCCAGTTCCAGCATCTTCTGGCCGAAACCTTGCGCGCACGGGGCAACCGGCTGGTGGTGGAAAGCGACACAGGGTCCAGCGGCATGAAGATCACCGGAAGGCTGCTCGACATGGGGTATGATGCGCGCACCTCGTCTGCCGTGGTCCGCTTCGATGCCATGAAGGAACTGCCCGGCGGACGCGTCGAAGTCCGCAGGTTCGAAAGCACGGTGCCGGGCGTGACGGCGGATGCGGCTTCGGTCGGCCCAGCCCTCAACCAGGCCGCGAATGCCGTGGCAAAGGATGTGGCCGACTGGATCGGCTGAGCTTTCAGCCCGCCTTCGCGCGCCGGGTTTGCCAGCCTTTTTTCGCCGCGGCTGACCGCGCTTCGTGACTTTGCGCCGCTCCACCCTTGCGCGATGGCGAATGATCGGGCGTCTGGCCCCGGCCTGATCCGGATTTCTTGCCGCCGCCGTCCTGCCGGTTCACTGTTGCCCAAGCGCGGCCCTCCGCTTCGTCCTTCGAAACGCCGCGATCTTCGTAGCTTTCCTCGATGTGTTCGGCCTGCCGCTTCTGCTTGTCGGTATAGGCGTTCTTGTCTCCACGGGGCATGGTTGTTCGCTCCTTCGTCATCCTGACGAAGTCAGCGCGGCGCGCCCGCAAAGGTTCCGGCCTCAGCGCCCGGCGGCGAGCGCCGCAAAGCGCACGGCTGCCGCGAACGCGGCATGGCGCAGGGCGCGCAAATCCATCGCCTGGGCATCCTTGCCCCACAGTTCGGCCTGCCAGTCTTCTTCTAGGTTCGCTGCATCCCACAGCGCATCCACGTCGGCACCGGGTTCGACGGCTGCCAGCCCAATGGTCAGCGATGCCGCCAGCGAGGCGGTGTTGCGCAGCGCCGCCAGCGCGAAGGCATCGAGCTTTTCCAGTTCAGCGCGCAGCCGCTCCAGCGCATCGGCCGGTTGCGAGCGGTGGATCACCCCGGCCACCCGGTGAAAGCGCACGCCCAGCCGTTCTTCCGCCGCCGCCAGCAAAGGCTCCCACACCGCGCGCTGGCGCACCGCGAGCGGTTCGTCCGGCTCCGCGCGATAGCACAGTGTATCGGTCTCGGCGTAAGGCAGCAGTTCCATCACGGCCCGCGCGCGCTCCGGTGCCACGACGTCGACGGCGTAATCAGCCATATCGCGCAGCACGAAGGCACGCGCATCGACTTCCTCGCCCTGCCCCGCCCATTCCGCCGCCATCGCTTCGGCCAGCGCGCGCGTGGGCACGCGTTGCTGACGGCCGCTGACGGTCTTCACCGGTCGCCCATCGAGCAGCACGCCAAATCCGTGCTCGTTTTCGTCGACCGTCACGGCCTTGTAGAAACGCTTCATTGCCGCTTCACTTGCTCCGCCAGCGCTTCGCCAGCAGTGGGGGAAGCACGAAATAATCGATGAGGCCGGCGGCCATCAACACATAGGCCACCACTTCGGGCAGTCCGGCCAGCAGGCCCACTTTGCCGGAAAGCGCCAGCACACCCACCAGCACCAGCAGCGCTCCCGAAAGGCGCACCAGTTGCAGCACCGCGAACCGCGCCGCCGCCGGATCGGGTTCCTGCCCCGGAATCATTCCATGCCCCGCAACAACAGCCGCAGTTCGGCCATCGAGCCGGCCACCGCCTCGGCTCCGGCCTCCACCAGTTCCGCCGGATGGTGATAGCCCCAGTCCACGCCGATCGCGCGCACCCCGGCGTTGACCGCCATTTCCATGTCGAAAACGGTATCGCCGATCATCGCCGTATCCGCACGGGCCGCGCCAGTCGCTTCAAGGCAGGCGTCGACCATGCTTGGGTGCGGCTTCGAAGGATGCCGGTCGGCGGTCTGCAAGGTCACGAAATGCCCGGCCAGACCATGCGTGGCCAGGCAGTGCGCCAGCCCGCGATCGCTCTTGCCCGTGGCAACGCCCAGCAGCCAGCCATCGCCTGCCAGTTCCTCGATCAGTGCGGCGATGCCATCGTACAGCGGTTCGCCTACTTGTCCTGCCTCGCGCCGGCTGCGGAAGGCATCCTTGTAAAGCTGCGCCAGCGTCTGGTGATCGGACGGGCCGCCATCGGGATGCAGGCGGCGCATCGCTTCGGGCAACGACAGGCCGACCACCCGCCGCGTTTCCGCCCGGTCCGGCGCGGTGAACCCACCAGCGGCAAAGGCAAGGTCCATCGCAGCACAGATATCGGCCTGGCTATCGACAAGCGTACCGTCGCAATCGAAGATCGCCAGCTTCATCAGGGCTTCGGCTTGCGCGGAACGGCCGGTTTACGCGGAGCGGCAGGCTTGCGCGGGGCCGCGGTCGCCCGGCCCGCCGGCTTCGCACCAGGCCGCGCCGGCGCCTTGGCTCCGGGCTTGGCGGCGGTTCGCGCCGCAGGCTTGGCGCCTGCCTTCGCCCGTGGTCCGCCACCAGGCTTGGTCGTGGTTCCAATCTCCGTCGCGCGCTTGCCGGTGGGCGTGCGACCGATCGACTTGCCGCCCGCCGGTGCATCGGCACGCTTGCGCCGTTCGCCGCGCCGTTCCTTGCGATATTCCTTGGCATGGGCCTTGGCCGCGCGCTTCTGGATGTCCTTTTCAGGCACCAGCTTGGGCGCTTCCAGCGGCAGGTCACCGTCTTCCTCATGGAAGCCCAGCTGCGTCATGCTCGCCGCGAAATGTTCGGGCAGCGGCGCGGTCACGTCGATCAGGTCGCCTTCGGGATGCTCGATCCGCAGCCGGCGCGCGTGAAGGTGCATCTTGCGGCTGATGCTGCCGGTCAGGAACGCTTCCTGCCCGCCATACTTGCCGTCACCGACGATGGGGTGGCCGATGGCCGCCATGTGAACGCGCAACTGGTGCGTGCGCCCGGTCAGCGGCTGCAATTCCACCCAAGCCGTGCTGTTGCCGGCACGGCTGATCACGCGATAGCGTGTGCGCGCCGTCTGTCCCTGCGGACTCTCGTCCACCATCATTTTCTCGCCGCCGGTGCCCGGCTGCTTGGCCAGCGGCAATTCGATCAGTCCGTCTTTCACTTCGGGCACGCCGGTAACGAGCGCCCAATAGATCTTGCGCGCCGTGCGGCCGGCAAACTGCTTGGCGAAAAACGCCGCGCTGCCCGCCGTGCGCGCGACCAGCAGCACGCCGGACGTGTCTTTGTCCAGCCGGTGGACCAGCCGGGGCCGACCTTCCTTTTCGCCGGCAAAGGCATCGAGCAAGCCGTCGACATGCTCGTGCGTGCCTGTTCCGCCCTGCGTGGCAAGGCCCGGCGGCTTGTTCAGCACGATCGCGGCGCGGTCCTTTTCCAGCACCATCGATTCGGCCAGTTCGATCTGCGCCTCGGTCAGCGGCTTGCGCGGCCCGCCGCTCTTGATCGAAGGGGGCACCGAACCGCCCGGCGGCACGCGCAGCACCTGGCCCTTTTCGATCCGCGTATCGACATCGGCGCGCTTGCCATCGACACGCAATTGCCCGGTGCGCGCCCAGCGCGACACAGTGGCAAAGCCTACTTCTGGCAGGTTGCGCTTGAACCAGCGGTCCAGCCGCACGCCGTCATCGTCCTTGGTGACAGTGAACTGGCGGACCGCGCCGTCGTCCTTACCGGCGGCAAACCTGCCCTTGGAGCCGGAATCATCTTTCTTGGTACTCATGCAAACGCCCTCATCGCGTAAAGACCCGCGAAGAGTCCGGCAAACCCCGCGAGAAGCGACACGCCGACGTAAAGCATGGCCGCGCCCAGCGCGCCCCGCTCCACGAACAGCGCGAACTCCAGCGCAAAGGAAGAAAAGGTGGTGTAGCCCCCCAGTACGCCCACGCCCAGCAGCAGACGGGCATGTTCGCCCCCGTCACCGGCACGCGCCAGCCAACCGGCCAGCACGCCCATCGCCACGCTGCCCAGCACATTGGCTGTCAGCGTCGCCCAAGGGAAAGCGCCGGCCGCAACGGGGCCGATCAGAGCGGTCCAGAACCGCCCTGTCATGAAGCGGAGCCACGCGCCAAGCGCGCCGCCTCCGGCAACGAGCAGGCTGGCCAGGCCCGTAGAAACAACTGTTGAAGGTGGGGTCATTGCCCCGCCCTTAGAACGGGTGGGCGCGAAATGCACGACTTTGCTTGCCTTGGCCGCCGGGAATCGGTATCGGGCCGCCGTTGCAGCCGGTCCTGTGCGGATTCGGCGGCTTTTGTGTTTTTGCAAATCATGGTGACTCCCGCGCCCGGCGGGCTCTCGTCTGAAGCTGATTGAGGTGTAGCGGTTTATGCAGATTCTCGTACGCGACAATAACGTCGACCAGGCTCTTCGCGCGCTTAAGAAGAAGCTGCAGCGTGAGGGCGTGTACCGCGAGATGAAGCTGCGTCGTCACTACGAAAAGCCGTCGGAAAAGCGCGCTCGCGAAAAGGCAGCGGCCGTTCGCCGCGCCCGCAAGCTTGAGCGCAAGCGCGTTGAGCGCGACGGCGGCAAGTAGAACCGGTCAATAAGGCTGCCGGGAGATCGAAACCTCTCCCGATAGCCTCTTGCAGGCAACGCCCTGCTGGGCCAAGAGGGCGCCGTTATTGCGGCGCCCTTTCGCTTGTCCGGGCCGGCTCCGGCCGCCTGCGAATTGGTGCCTCCACAGGGGGTCATCCCAGAGGGGAATCAATGTCGGAAATCACCCGCGTCCCGTTGCAGCCCGTCGCCAAGGGTTCGCTTACCTTGATCTGGCTGGGCGTGGCCCTGGCCCTGATCGTGGCCATCGCCGTTGCGTGGACCGTCCGCTATCAGGGTCTCGTCGTCGATACGGTGAAGGCCGGTGAAGGCGCGATGCCGACGGCGGCTGACGTTGTTCTGGTCAACTATGTCGGCAAGCTGAAGAACGGCAAGGAATTCGATCGCGGCGAAAAGGTCGCCATGCCGGTCGAAGGCGTGATCCCCGGTTTCTCGCAAGGCCTGCAAAAGATGCAGCGCGGCGGCAAGTACCGCATCGAGATCCCCGCCTCGATGGCCTATGGCGAGCGTGAGCAGAAGAACCAGTCCACCGGCGAAGTCGTGATCCCGTCGAACAGCGATCTGGTGTTCGACGTCGAGCTGCTCGATTTCAAGAACGCCGCCGAAATCGAACAGCAGCGCCAGATGATGCAGCAGTTGCAGCAGCAGATGGGCAAGGGCGGTGCGCAAGGCGCGCCCGGCGGCGAAATGCCCGCGCATCCGTGATGGCATCCGTTCGGTGGGCAAGTTATGCCTGCCGAACAACCTTTCCGGCCCATTTCTGAACCGCGCCGCGCCAGTGATACCGTGCGGCAAGTCTCTTCTCCGGCGAAAGACCCGGTCATGTCCGTAGATACCGCCACTGTGGCGAAAATCGCCTCGCTGGCCCGCATCAAGGTTTCGGAAGCCGAGCTTGAGGCAATGGTTCCCGAACTCAACGGCATCCTCGCCTGGGTCGAGCAGCTTGGCGAAGTGGATGTTACCGGCATCGAGCCGATGACCGCCGTGATCCCCAACACTCAGCGCCTGCGTGCCGATGTCGTCGGGGCCGATCCGCTCACCGGCGGCGGCATCCGCGATGCGGTGCTGGCCAATGCCCCCGCGCCCGAACACGGCTTCTTCGGTGTGCCCAAGGTGATCGAATAATGTCTGAACTCACCGACCTCGGCATTGCCGCCATCCGCGATGGCGTCGCCACCGGAACCTTCACCGCCACCGAAGTCGCCGGCGCGTTCAATGCCGCCGTGGCCGAAGCCCAGCCCGCGCTGAACGCCTTCATCGTCACCACGCCCGATCACGCGCTGGCCGCCGCCGCCAGGGTCGATGCAGACCGCGCGGCGGGCAAGCCGCTGGGCACGATGGCCGGCGTGCCGATCGGCATGAAGGATCTGTTCGCCACCAAAGGCGTGCAGACCACCGCCGCCAGCCACATCCTCGAAGGCTTCGTGCCGCAGTACGAGTCCACCGTCAGCCAGAAGCTGTGGGATGCGGGCGCGGGCATGCTGGGCAAGCTGAACCTCGATCAGTTCGCCATGGGCTCGTCGAACGAAACCAGCGCTTTCGGCAACGTCGTCTCCCCGTGGCGCCGTGAAGGCGATACGGCCGCGATCGCGCCGGGCGGATCGTCCGGCGGCTCCTCCGCCGCCGTCGCCGCGCGCCTCGCGCCCGCCGCCACCGGCACCGACACGGGCGGTTCGATCCGCCAGCCCGCCGCTTTCACCGGCATTTCGGGCATCAAGCCGACCTATGGTCGCTGCAGCCGATGGGGCATCGTCGCCTTCGCCTCCTCGCTCGATCAGGCCGGGCCGATGGCGCGCGACGTGCGCGATTGCGCGATCATGCTCGAAGCGATGGCCGGGTTCGACCCCAAGGATTCCACCAGCCTCGATCTGCCCGTGCCCGCATGGGATGCCGGCCTTTCGCCCGACCTGCGCGGCAAGAAAGTGGGCATTCCCCGCGAATACCGTGTCGATGGCCTCGATGCCGATGTCGCGAAATCGTGGGACGACGGCATCGCTTGGCTGAAGGACGCCGGGGCAGAGATTGTCGATATCAACCTCGCCCACACCAAGTACGCGCTGCCTGCGTACTACATCATCGCCCCCGCCGAAGCGTCGTCGAACCTCGCCCGCTATGATGGCGTGCGCTATGGCCTGCGCGATCTGCCCGATGGTGCGGGCTTGCAGGACATGTACGCAGCCACGCGTGCTGCGGGCTTCGGCGCAGAGGTAAAGCGGCGCATCCTGATCGGCACCTATGTGCTCTCGGCCGGGTTCTACGATGCCTATTACACACAGGCGCAGAAGGTCCGCACCCTGATCGCACGCGATTTCAAGGATGCGTTCCAGACAGTGGACGTGATCCTCGCCCCCACCACCCCCACCGCCGCCTTCGGCCTTGGCGAGATGGTGTCGGACCCGCTGGCGATGTACCTCAACGATGTGTTCGCGGTGCCCGCCAGCCTTGCCGGCCTGCCCGCCATGTCGGTGCCGGCGGGCCTCAACGCGCAAGGGCTGCCGCTGGGTCTCCAGATCATCGGCCGCCCTTTTGACGAACAGGGTGTGCTCAACGCCGGGCTGGCGATAGAACACCGTGCTAACTTCATTGCGAGACAGGAGAAGTGGTGGTGAATTTGATCCAGCTGACGCCTTCCGCCGACGATTCGGTGATTGCCGAAATCCGCGCCGCAATGGACAAGGACGGCTACGTCATCCTGCGCGGCCTGCTGCCCGCCGACGCCAGCCGCCGTTACGGCGAGGCGATGATCAAGGAATACGAGCGCCTGACCGCCGCCGGCTGGACCTTCACCGGTGGTGGCCACCTCGAAGGCCATCTCAACATCAACCCCGGTCGCGAAGGCGCTGAACTGGTCGCGGCCGAAAAGGCAGCCGATCTCTCCGGCCTGATCTCGCGCATCGTAGGCGAACCGATGCACCTTACCGCGATGGCGGGCAATCTCGCCATGGCCGGCAGCCATGCCCAGAACTTCCACGCAGACAGCAACCGTGCCGAGGAAACCTGGGTCGCCAACATCACGCTGGTGCCCACCAGCAAGGCCAACGGCGCGATGGAACTGATCGCCGGAACCCGTGACATCGGCGACAGCTACGCCAAGTTCCGCAAGGCGCGTCTGGAAAGCCAGGGACACCAGCCCACGATGGAGCCGGGCGACATCCTGCTGCGCCTGTCCACCATATGGCACCGCGGCACCGTCAATCCGTCGAACGCGCCGCGCCCGATGGGCATGTTCGCCTATCGCCCGGTATCGCAAGGCGCGCCGACCTTCACCATCCGCGACGAGCCGTTGACCATCCGGTCCAACCGCTATTACGGCAAGTTCGCCGGCATGCGCGAATTCGCCGCGATCCGCGTCCGCCCGGTCTACGAACTGTTGCGCGTCGCCGTGTCGATGGGGCGCTAAGGCGCGCCTGAAACGTATCCCTCCTTGGCCCGGCAATATCGGGCTTAACTGGCACAGGCATGAGCGAAACCGCATATCGTATCCACGGCGCCACGGGTGAATGGGAGGTCGTGATCGGCCTCGAAGTCCACGCGCAGATCACCACGCATTCCAAGCTGTTCTCGGGCGCGTCCACCACGTTTGGGGCCGAACCGAACGCGCAGGTCAGCCTTGTGGACGCGGCGATGCCCGGCATGCTGCCCGTACCCAACCGCGAATGCATCCGCCAGGCCGTGCGCACCGGCATGGCCATCGATGCCCAGATCAACAAGTGGTCGCGGTTCGATCGCAAGAACTACTTCTATGCCGATCTGCCGCAGGGCTACCAGATCAGCCAGTTGTACCACCCCATCGTGGGCGAAGGCGCGATCGAGATCCAGCTCGACGACAAGAACCCCGAAAACACCAAGACCATCGGGGTCGAGCGCATCCATGTGGAGCAGGACGCGGGCAAGCTGATGCACGATCAGCACCCGACGATGTCCTACGTCGATCTCAACCGATCCGGCGTCGCGCTGATGGAAATTGTCAGCCGGCCCGATATGCGCAGCCCCGCCGAAGCCGGTGCCTACCTGTCGAAGCTGCGTACGGTGCTGCGCTATGTCGGTTCGTGCGACGGCAACATGGATCAGGGATCAATGCGCGCCGACGTCAACGTCAGCGTCCGCCGCCCCGGCGAACCCTTGGGCACGCGCACCGAAACGAAGAACGTCAACTCCGTGCGCTTCGTGATGGCCGTGGTCGAACAGGAAGCCAAGCGGCAGGTCGGCGTGATCGAGGACGGCGGCAAGATCGTGCAGGAAACCCGCCTGTATGATCCTGATCGCAACGAAACCCGGTCGATGCGCAGCAAGGAAGACGCGCACGATTACCGCTACTTCCCCGATCCGGACCTGCTGCCACTGGTGCTCGACGATGCCTTCGTCGACGAATGCCGCGCCAGCCTGCCCGAATTGCCGGACGCCAAGCGCCATCGCTATGAAACCGCGCTCGGCCTTTCGCCCTACAACGCCGGCGTGCTCACCGCCGACGTCGAAACCGCGCGCTGGTTCGAACACCTGCTGGCCGAAAGCGCCACGAAACAGGGCAAGCGCGAAGGCGAAGTGGCCAAACAGGCCGCCAACTGGCTCACCTCCGAATTCTTCGGCGCGCTGAACAAGCTCGGCAAGGACCTGTTTTCCTCGCCCATCGGCCCCGAAGGCGCAGCCGGCCTGCTCGCGCTCATCGGCAATGGCACGATCTCCGGCTCGATCGCCAAGCAGGTGCTCGAAAAGATGCTCGAAACCGGCGACAGCGCCGACGTGATCGTCGACCGTGAAGGCCTGAAGCAGACCAGCGACACCGGCGCCATCGAAGCCGCCGTCGACGCCGTCCTCGCCGCCAATGCCGACAAGGTGGAACAGTACCGCGGCGGCAAGGAAGCCCTGTTCGGCTTCTTCGTCGGCCAGACGATGAAAGCCATGCAGGGCAAGGGCAATCCCGGCCTGGTCAATCAGGTGTTGAAGGCGAAGCTCGGGTAGGCAGCACCCCCTGGAGCGGTGCGCCGGCTGGTCTTGATCGGCTCAGGGCACCGTCTCAACGCTAACCAGCCCGTTCTCCCACAGCACGGTGCCGCCTTTTGCCGTCCGCGCTACCATCGGTCCATTGAAACCAGCCGCAAAGACCTTGGGAGTCGTTTTTGCCGACCAGAGCGCCACTTCGCTTTCGGTCAGCGCAAACGCGCGCGGCAGTAGGTGTTCGATCTGCGCAAATGCAGCCAAAAGGCCTTGCCGGGCCAGAGCCGAGTTATCTTTGGCCCAGACTTCCGCATTCCGCTGGAGTTCAAAGGCGTTGTCGCGCAGTTGCACGATGCTCAGGATTGGCAGGTAGGCCAGTATTCGCGCCCGCCCGGGTTGGCGATCTTCTACCAGGATTCTGGCTAGCACCCTAACCTGCATGAAATCGGGGGAAACATCATACTGCACAAATACCGTCGTGCGCTGCGCAGCACCGGCGCTTGGCGGTTCAGAACGCCAAGCCTCTGCCGAAGCGACTTTGATGACTGAAATCGAGTCTGCCCCCTGCCAGCCAGTGCGATCCATGCCTTTGCGCACTGACGCCTGGGCCAGCCCGTCTACGTCCACGTCCTTAAGGTCCGCACGGATCGGAGCGATGGCGCTTTCTGCCTTTTCCTTGAGATTGCGCAGGATCTGAGGCTTGGTGCCATATGCTGCGGTGATGGCCAGCGCGCCAATCAATCCGCCGCCTTGGGCGTTCGACATGACCCTGCCGGAATCAATCGAAGTCGCGATTTCGGATTGCTCGATATCGATCTGCAAATCCCGCCATGTTGATACTGCGTCTTGGCCGGCAGGCAAAACGATTGGAGCCTTCGGGAATTGCATGTCTTGCCGCGTCGCAGCCTGCACTGGAACTGCCCCCAGGATCGCAGCCAGCACCGTCAGAGCCAACCGCATGGCCGTTCCTTTTGTCATCACATGAGCAGGGGGTGGTGGGCGGCAACGCTGCCACCCACCATCCGGAAATCACTTGCTGGGCTTCATACCCTTTGCAAATTCGGTGAAGTTCTTGGCGAACACCGTGCGCAGTTCGGTCTCGGCCGCTTCGGTTTCATCCGTGGTCTTGGGCGGGAAGTGTTCAAGACCATTGCCTCCGCGGCCCTTAACCAGCGAAGCGGTGGACTTCCCGATGCGGAAGTCCTTGAAGACATAGCGATTGTTAAGCGACCGGCCATAGATCGCACGCTTCTGATAGAAATTCTGCGTGATAATCAGCTCGACATAGCATGTCCCGGTTGAGCTCGTCAGGCGGTTGGTCGCCTTGGTTGTGATGTTGCGGTCGGCAATCGGCGTTTCAAAAGTCAGCGCCGTTCCAGCCGGCAAGCCCAGCTCGGCAACCGGGTCAATGGACTTGAGCGACTCGATCTGGAGCCGGGGGCCAAGCGCTTCCTTGAGATACTCCGCCTCGCTGATATTCTTGTCCTTGTGCGACGATGCATCGGCAAGGGCACCAACCACGCCGAAACCGACCAGCCACCCGGTTGTGACGGCTTGGCCTTCAAGGGTCGGGAACACATGCAATTCGCAAGGGGGCGGCGAAGCCGGCGCTGCGACCGGTTCAACCGCTGCGGGTTGCACTGGCACTGAGGCAGCAACTGGTCCCGAAGTTTCGGCTTGCTGCGCCCAGGTGGCGACAGGTGCAAGGCTCATCCCCGCGATAGCCGCGATCATCATCCGCTTCATTCTAGTGTACCCCTTCCTCAATGTTTGGTCGTGTGTTTGGTTGGTTTCCTGGCTGCCATGCCACTGCAGGCCGCTGTACGGACTTCGCCGGATTGGTTAGTTGCGTTTCCAGAACGTCGGCGGATACGGGCGGCAACGCCACCTCTTCGCCAATTCGGGCCTTGAGCACGCGCCCGGCGGGAATCAGACTTTGCTTACCACGGATCGGCGCAGCCAGAATTCCGACCATGAAGAAGGTCATTGCTGTGGCACCGTCCTGATTCTTGGCTTCTTCACGGTACCGGCCGTCAAGCACGATCTTCTGGCCGTCGATCGTCAAGCTGCGCAGCGCAATGCCAAGAATGCCGGATTTGCCGAACGACCCGTTCTTCGCGACAAAAGTAACCTTGCCCTCGCCAGGCGTACCTTTTGGAATGACTGTCGCCCCGCCAACGACAACGTTTTCACTCACGATAACATGAAAGGGATCGCCCAGCTGGGCAGTTCCAGTGAATATCGGCTGGTCAATCGCCACATAAACTGGAGTTCCAAGCGGCACGACCACGCTTGGCGATGGAGCAGCCACAGCGGGGTCAACGCCTGCAGCGGCTGGCGCAATCACAGCGCCAGATTGCGACCCCACGTCGGAAATTGGTTGCACGGGGACAGGAACGAGCGGGTAAGCACCGCCGAGCGCAAGTTCCAAGGCTGTAAAAACCACAAACCTCGGAATCAAAACAGCTTCCCCAGAGCCAACTGCTGAACGCTAGATGCTGCAAATCGGGTTGTCCATGATCGGTTCAACCAAAATGGCACGGTAGCGTGCAGGTTAGTGTTGAATTTCCACAGTTGATGACCGGGTAGTCATTTATCCCTGGTCTCAGCGGCCACCGCAACCGACGGCAGGCCCTATCCCCCCGGTCGCGACTCGGCCTTGGCCTCAAAACCCACGCGGGCCACAAACCAAGTTCAATCGCAGCGCATTGATTTCAGATCAGATTTCCTCAAGTCCGACCAAAATGAACGCGTCTCTCAACGCTGTGCGGTAATTGGTGATTGCCGCCTCCCCGGCGACATGTTGAACCTCGTTATCGGAGGGCGGCATGGCGATCATCGACCGAAGTCCATATCGTCTGCGCTCTGCGGCGCTTTGCGCCTGCCTGATGGCATCATCGTTTGTCGGCGCTGAAGCCACTGCCCGGCCCCGTCCTCACACCCGCCACACCGCAGCGGCCAGGCCCTTTGCCCCGCCGGCATTGCCCCCCGCCAAACTCATCGCCACCGTCGATGCCGGCCTGCGCGATCATGCAGGCAAGCGTCGTGCAGGCATGTTGTGCTTTCCCAACGGCAAACTGCGGATCCGTGATTTCGTGCCGTCAGATGACGACCTGCAACGCGTGGCGGCGCGCGCCTTGCGGGATTATGGCCACAAAGGCGCTGCCCTCACCGCCGATGGCGTCACTTTCGAAATCCGCCTCAAAGCCATCAACGCCAACCTCTGCGCCCATTCGTGGGGCTTTTGGGGCATCGGCAGCAACCGCAGCGAGCTATCCGGCAAGGCCACCATCACCTTCGCGTGGAGCCTCACCCGCCCCCAGCGACCGCGCGAAGCGACATCGGACGTGCTGCTCGAAATGCGCCGTGACGATGCCGCCACGCCGGTCGAGATCATGGAGATGGCCGTCCAACGCATGCTCGACACGGTCATCGCGGGAGAAGCCGCGACGGCTGGCTGAGCTACTTCGCCCCGGTTACCGCTCCCACCGTCACCACTTCCACCGGCAGGCCCAACCCGGCCAACTGCGGCTTCACTTTCGCCGCGTCGCCCACGATCACCCACACCAGCTTGGCCGGATCGATCCGCCCCCGCGCCGCTGCATCCAGCCCGGCTGGCGTCATCGCCTTGTATCGCGCGGCCAGCGTCTCATAATAATCGTCCGGCCGCTGGTAATTCACGATCTTGACCATCGCTTCCAGCACCGTGCCCGATGTTTCGAACATGCCCGGCAATTCGCGCGCGCTGCTTTGCGTTACCAGCGCTTCCTCGTCCGCCGTCGCGCCCTTGGCCGTCAGGAAATTCGCCATTTCCCTGCGCAGTTCGGCGATGGCGGGGCCGGTCTTGTCGGTCTGCACCGGGGCATCCACGCGGAAGATCACGCGGTCGATGCGGTCGCTGATCACGCTGTCCACGCCATAGGACCAGCCCTTGGTCTCGCGCAGGTTCAGGTTCAGGCGCGACAGGAAGTTGCCGCCCAGCACGTCGTTGGCAGACCGCAGCGTGACAAGGTCGTCAGTGCCCTTCGCATCCAGCACCGCGCCCGCCATGATCTGCGATTGCGGCGATCCGGGACGGTCGACCAGCAGGATGCGGGGCGAAGGCACGGGCACCGCCACGCCGAAATCCTTGACCAGCGCGGGGCCGGCGGGGGCCTTCCAGTCGCCGAAACTGCGCTCCAGCAGCTTCGTCACGTCAGCCAGCGTCGTATCGCCCACCACGAACACGCTCGCCCGGTCGGGCCGCAGCCACTTGGCATGAAACGCCGCGAGGTCGCCCTGCGTCAGCCGCCGCACCACCGCCGGATCGCCCGTGCCCGTCGGCGCGATGCCATAAGGGTGCCCCGGCCCGTAGATCGTGGGATAGAGCAGCCGCGCGGCAATCGCGCTCGGCTCCTTCAATTCACCGTCGATGGCCGCCAGTTGCTGCGCCCGCACGCGCTCCAGTTCCGCCGGCAACAGCGCGGGATGGCGCACATAATCCGCCAGCAGTTCCAGCGACGGCGCCAGGTTCGGTGTCACGGCATCGAGCTGGAACATCGTCTGGTCCGCCGTTGCCATGCCGCGAATGCTCGCGCCCAGCCGTTCGCGCGCCCGCGCCAGCGCGGTGGAATCAAGGTTCTGCGTGCCCTCGTCCATCAATTGCAACAGCAGCGACGTGGTGCCCAGCGCGTCCTTGGGATCGGCGGCATAGCCCGCATCGAACGCCACCCGCACCGACACCACCGGCACCGCCGCCCGCCGCGCGAAATAGACCTTCATCCCGTTCGCCAGCGTCGCGCGCTCGATCTTCGGGAAATCGAGCGGCGGCACATCGCCGACCGGAGGCAGCTTGCTGCGATCCACTGCCGGCGAAGAACCCCCGCCCCCCGCAGCCGCAAGCGCAGGGTTGCGCCAATAGGCCGGATGCGGGCCATCCGCCTCCGGACCCGCCCGCCAGCCCGCACGGTTCTCGCCGCCTTCGGTGCGCGCGCCCGGCTCCACCGTCAGCGCGAACACCGGCCTCTCCAGCCATTTGCGCATCGCCGCCTGCACATCGGCCGGCGTCACCCGCGCCGCCGCTTCCAGTTCCTTTTTGTAATGCGCGGGATCGCCCGAATAGAGCAGCCCTTCGGCCAGCGTCGGCGCCTTGCCGTTGCTGCCGCCCACCGATTCCAGGCTGCGGATCTGCCCGCTGGCAAATACCGTGGCGGCACGTTCCAGCTCGTCCGCACTCGGCCCATCCGCCGCCAGCCGCGCCACTTCGGCATCCAGCGCCGCGCCCACCGCCGCCGGATCGCCGCCCGGCTTCACATCGGCGCGCACCACGAATTGCCCGGCCTGCGCAAACAGGTCGGCGCTCGCGGAAACCGAAACCGCGATTTGCTGCTTGCGCACCAGCGCATCGTCCAGCCGCGAACTGGCGAGGCCGCCCAGCACCAGCCCGCCCATCTGCAACGGCAGGTAATCCGGGTTGTCGAGGCCGGGGATCGCCCACATGCGATAAAGCCGCGTCGTCGCCACCTGATCCTTGATCGTCTTGGCCAGCGGCGCATTCAGCGTCGGCACCGGAGCGGCCACCGGCAGCACCTTCGGCCCCGCAGGGATCGGCCCGAACCACTGTCCCACCTTGGCCTGCGCGGTGGCAAGGTCGATATCGCCCGCCAGCACCAGAATGGCGTTGTTCGGCGCATAGTGATCGCGGAACCAGCCCTTCACGTCCGCGAGGCTGGCGCTGTCCAGATCCTTCATCGAACCAATGGTGGAGTGGTGATAGGGGTGGCCTGAGGGATAAAGCGCCTCGAACTCCTCGTATTCCACCAGGCCGAACGGCTGGTTGTCGCCCTGCCGCTTTTCGTTCTGCACCACGCCGCGCTGGTTATCTAGCTTGGCCTGCGTCACCGCGCCCAGCAGATAGCCCATGCGGTCGCTTTCCAGCATCAGCACCCGCTCGAGCGCGCCGGTCGGCACCGTCTGGAAATAGTTCGTGCGGTCGAACCACGTCGTGCCGTTGAAATCGGTCGCGCCCGCCTGTTGCAGAGGCTCGAAATAGTCGCCCGGCGCGTGTTCCGATCCGTTGAACATCAGATGCTCGAACAGATGCGCAAAGCCCGTCTTGCCCTTCGGCTCGTTTTTCGAGCCCACCCCATACCACACCGAAACCGCCACCACCGGCGCCTTGCGATCGGTGTGGACCAGCACGCGCAGGCCATTGGGCAGGGTGAAACTGTCATAGGGAATGTTCACCGCCGAAACGAGATCGGCCACCGGCGCAGGCTTGATTTCCGGCGCGGCGGGGGCCGCAGGCGGCACGCTCGCCATCGGCGGAGCCACCGGCGCGCTGGCGCAACCGGCGAGCGCAAGGGCGAGCAGCGAGGGGACGAGCGACGACGTCAGGATGCGGTGCATGGGGTTCCGACAGCTAGGGGCGCAAGGGCCAGTCATGCCGCAGATGTAACCCCTTTGCGCCCGAGTGCCAGTTCCTTTGCGGGGAATTTTTGGGGTGGGGCTGTGGAGGTCTGTGGCAGAGGGGTGGCGGTTTACGACCAATATTCGCCATTCGTCGGAAGGTGCCGGAACGTCGGCTTGTGCCAAGACCCGCAGTTCGGCGGACATCAAGGTGCTTCGTTTAGAAGTCGTCAGTCTGAAGCCGACAGAGCCGGTCGTTTCGATCAGCAACCGCGAATGGCCGCTTAGTGGCAAGAACCTGCCTGGGAGCATATCTCAGCGGACTGTCAACAAGGC
The DNA here is from genome assembly GCA_027311705.1 of Novosphingobium sp. Lineage (GTDB taxonomy): Bacteria > Pseudomonadota > Alphaproteobacteria > Sphingomonadales > Sphingomonadaceae > Novosphingobium. Next base: position 20,448 of record DAICYJ010000065.1, read on the forward strand.
GCCCCTACATTGGACGTTCAGCTGAGCGATCTCGGTCTCGAGAAATAGCGCGACTCGTACGAGCAAGGTCAGATACGAAGACGCAAGATGCGGTCGACGCGTCGCCAGCACGGCTCTATCAGTCGGGATGAATGCGGTCAGAGTGGGTGGGTGAAGGCATGAAGTATGGGTTCCGGCTGCTATCCGTCTCCGGCAGTCTCGTAAGGCACTCACGCTTAGCAGGTCGATACCAAGCTCAAGCGCCGATTGACGTAGAGCTGGCGCCTTCCGACGAGAGTGTGGCCTCGTCGTGGGTTTCAGTGATGATTGGGAAAAACGGCGTTGGAAAGAGTCGTTTACTTGCGGCGATCGCTGACATTTTCGACCGAATCAGCCGAAATAACCTGACTCTTCAGACAGACAACTTCGTGTTGAGCCGAGTGGAATACCTCGTTGGGAAGGACAGATGCGTCATCGCCGCCCAGGGCGGTCGCCGGTACGAGTTGCTGCTGAACGGATCGCAGTGTGAGCCATCGAGGATGCCTCTGCCCGGGCGCATCATCGCCGTGACCACGTCGCCCTTCGACAAGTTCCGGTTATCCTCGCCGGTCCGGTACGATGCTGGGATCCCCCATCTGGAGGAAGCTCACTACGCATATTTCGGCCTACGCGACCGTTCCGGACGCGCGTCTGCGAATGCCTCGGTTTTTCGGGCGCTCGAAGGCCTCTTCGATGCAGCACGCGGCCCGGAGGAGCGCCGCACGCGAATTGCCGAAGTCTTCGACTTTCTTGGGTTTGCGCCAGTAATCGAAGTCCGATACGCGACGACGTCGAGCGAGCACAAGCGATTGCAGGCGTTCGCCGAAGGGGTGCCCCTAGCTGAAATTGTCGGAGACGCGCGAACCGACCGTATACGCCTCTTGGAGCGGCTCGACGAAAAATCCGACGACATGACTTCGATCAGACGGTACGCTGCCGAAGCGCTTGAGCTTATCGGCAAACGGGGCGAGCTCCACCTTCAAGCTGACTTCCGTAACTACATGGAGGACGATGGCCTCTTCTGGCGCATGCAGCGATTGAGGAACCTGCGCCTGATCTTCCTCCGCACAATCGAGGTACAACGCACGGCCGACGGGCAGTTCATCGACTTGCGTTTGGCAAGCTCCGGCGAGTTGAGCATCGTCACCAGCTTTCTTGGGCTCGCCTCTGCCATTAGCGAGTCAAGCTTGGTGCTCATCGACGAGCCGGAGATCAGCCTTCACCCGGAGTGGCAGACGCGTTTTGTCGATCTGCTGACCCGCACCTTCGCCTCCTACAGCGGCAGCCACTTCATCTTAGCCACCCACTCGCCTTTGATTCTGGCTGATATCGATCCCGGAGCTTCGAACGTAGTATCACTTGATCCGGACAGGCGTCGAAGCGAGGACGGCCGCCAGGTGGCGGGCAAGTCCATCGACTTCCTTCTGGCCACGCATTTCGATGAACCAGGGCGCAACAACCTTTACCTGAAAGAAGAGATTATTAAGGCGCTTCGTCTGGCCGCAGACGGCAAGTCGGATACGCCCGCGTATATGGAAATATTGAAGGTTTTGAGCGAGAGCCTCCCTAGGCTTGACCAAGATAGCCCGGTTGCCCGCCTCATAGGCGAGCTCCAAGAGGTTGCGGAGCGGAGTGGGCGGCGGTGATTGCAGCTGCGATAATCTGGTCAGAGGCGGACGTGCCCTTGGTGAACGCGTTTAATGCCAAGTCGCGGGCAGACAAGCTGGGCTCGTACTGGAGCGACGACGCCTTGGCCGCGCTCCGGGGAAGGGTGAAAACCTTCTACATCGCCGCGCAAGGCGAGCACTGCTGCTATTGCGCCCGGCACCTAGCCACGGCGTTTCACCGTAGCTGGGACCTCGACCACATCGTCGATCGCGCTAAGTACCCATGGTTTCTGTTCACGCCGGAGAACCTTGCGGCTTCCTGTCCCGAATGCAACCTTGCGAAGACAAACAAGGAGGTCCTCAAGAATCCCGGCCGTAAAACGTACCCGAACCGCACCGACGCATTCAGGCTCGTGCATCCGCACTTCGACAACTACGACGATCATATCCACCGAGACGGCTTCGTTTATGTGCCCAAGACCGATAAGGGCAAGTTCACTATCGTCCTCTGCGATCTCCTGCGGTTCGCCGTCCGTTATATTGACTGGGGGAGGAGCGCTTCGGACAGGCGCTTCGAGGATGACGTCGACGCAGCGTTCGGTTCCGACGGCATTGCGGCGGGGGCGGCGGTCGATAAGGTAGCGGCGGAGCTGGCGCGGTTGGATCCGGAGTGAAGGATCGGCAAAGCGCCCCCGCAACTGGCGTTGGCCTCGACCAGACAGCAGACGGCTTAATTCTTTGTCTTGGTGTACCTGTCAGCAAGGCGCTGAATGTCGGTTCATTAGAAAAAGCTGCCGTTCGACGTACCAAACTTGAACGGCAGAATTGTCCCAAGGACGGCCATCCCTAAACTCCACCCCTGTCCTACAGACCCCCAATCTGCCATAATGGCCATCGCTCTTTGAAATCCTCAAAAAGGTAACAAATCGCCCCACGGGGAAACTGTCACCTTTTGCAGGCAACGCATTGTTCTGAAGTGGCAAAACCTGTTGGAAACAGGGTTACACGGTGTAACCTCTGTCACCTTTATTGCACCACATCGGACAGGTTTTCAGGCCGTCAGCGCCGTCAATCGAACGACACTTTTCCCCGCCCCGCCTTGATCGCGCCGCGCTTTTTCTTGCCGTCCAGCCGGGCGCCCTTGCCCACGCGGTTGAGCCGGGATTTGGCGCGCTTTTCGGGCAGGTTGCAGGCATCACGCAGCAGTTCGCCCAGCCGTTCTCGCGCATCCGCCCGGTTCGCTTCCTGCGTGCGGAAACGCCGCGCGGTGAACAGCAGTTCGCCCTTGGCGGTCATCTTGCTGCCCGCCAGTTCCTTCAGCCGGTGGAACACTTCGGGCGAAAGGCGCAGGGCGAACACGTCGAGCCGCATCTGCACCGCTGTCGCCACCTTGTTCACATTCTGCCCGCCCGGCCCGGCAGAAGTGATGAAGCTCTCCTCGACGAGCGCAATGGCGCGCGCCACCAGCTCGCCAGAAAGCTCGTCCGAGTTCATCAATCCACCTGATCTTCGGACGCAGCCTCCGCCGCATCGCTGAACCCCAGCGCGGAGAAATCGAGCGGCAGCGGCGAAAACGCCTCGATCGGCTCCTTGCCCTCCCGCGCAATGGTCAGCGCGCTGGCGTGCAGCATGGTGCGGGCCGCACCCTTGCCATCGCCGTAAACGGGATCGCCCAGCAATGCCTTGCCCAGCCCGGCCAGCGCATGAATGCGGATCTGGTGCGTCCGCCCGGTTTCGGGGCGAAACTCCACCAGCGTCAGCGGCTGACCCTCCAGCGTGGCCAACCGGGTCATCACTTTCCAGTGCGTGACGGCGGGCTTGCCCTTTTTGGCCGGGATCATCCGCCAGCCCTTTTCGGCGCTGCTGATCTTCGACAGCGCGAGTTCGATGGTGCCCGCCTCGCCCTCCACGTCGCCCGCCACAATGCCGAGGTAGACCTTGCCCACCTGCCGCGCCTCGAACGCGGCGGAAAAACGCTTCAGCGCCTTGGGATTGCGGGCCAGCAGCAGGCAGCCCGATGTATCGCGGTCCAGCCGGTGAACCGGCACCGGCTCCCGCTGAAAGCCGAAGCGCAAGGCATCGACATGGTCTTCAAGGCTTGGCCCACCAGCGCGCGGCTGGTCGAGCGGCAGGCCGGCGGGCTTGTCGATAACGAGCGCCTCGCCGTCTTCGAACAGGATGGAAAAATCGATCATCCCCGGCCCTTACGCTCCCGCGCCGGGATTGTCGAAGGCTCTACCGAAGCGCGGCGTCGATCCGGCGCAAGGCCTCGGCCAGCACGGCATCGTCGGCGGCAAAGCTGATGCGGAAACCGTGCCGCCCGCCGAACGCCGAAGCCGCTACGATGGCCACGCCTTGTTCCAGCAGGTGCAGCGCCAGCGCCTCGTCATCGCCGAACCGGTCCATCAGCGGCGCGGCATCGATCATGCAGTAAAACGCGCCATCGGGCACCGGCGTCGAAAGGCCGGGAATGGCGTTGATCGCCGCCACGCACAGATCGCGCCGGATGCGGAACCGCTCGCGCCAGTCGAGCAGAAAGTCCTGCGGCCCGGCAAACGCGGCAACGGCGGCGGCCTGGCTGATTGAGCAGGGATTGCCCGAAGTGTGCGATTGCAGCTTGGCCATCGCCTTCACCAGCCACTCCGGACCGGTCGCCACGCCAATGCGAAACCCGGTCATCGCATGGCTTTTGGAAACGCCCGAAACGGTCAGCACCCGGTCGGCCAGCGCCGGGCATTCCACCGCGATGGTGGCATGGGCACCCGCGCCATACCGCAGCGGGGCGTAGATATCGTCGCTGAGCACCATGACCTGCGGGTGCCGCAGCAGCACCTCGCCCAGCGCGGCGAGTTCGGCCGCCGGATAGGTCGCGCCGGTGGGATTGCCGGGGCTGTTCAGCAGCAGCCAGCGGGTGCGCGGCGTAATCGCGGCTTCGAGTTGGGCGGCGGTGATGCGAAAGCCGCCTTCCGCCGTCGTCGGCAGATCAACCACCGTCGCCCCGGCAAAGCGCACGATTTCGGGATAGCTGACCCACCACGGGCTGGGCACCAGCACCTCGTCACCCGGATCGAGCGTGGCGAGCAGCGCATGAAAGATCGACTGCTTGCCGCCTGCGCTGACGATCACTTGCGACGGCGGCACCGCAATGCCCAGGTCGCGCCGGAAATGCAGTGCCGCCGCCTCTCGCAGCGCGGCCGTTCCCGCCACGGCGGTGTAGCGCGTATCGCCGGCATCCAGCGCCTGCTTGGCCGCCGCGATCACATGCGGCGGCGTGGCGAAGTCGGGCTCGCCCACCGACAGCGAAATAATGTCGCGGCCTTCTGCGCGCAGTTCCATCGCGCGGTCGGTCATCGCGGTGGTGCGCGAAGCGGCAATGCGCGAAAGCGCGGTGCTGACGTGGTTCATCTCATTCGCCCAGAAGTTTGGCCGGCATCAGCCCGCGCAGCGCGTTGCCGACGAAAAACCCGCCGGAAAGATCGGCGAGCGTCAGATCGGCCTCCGCCGCGCGGCCCGCGTCGATCAGGCTGCGACGCAGCACGCCGGGCAGCAGTCCGCATTCGGCATGCGGGGTGTTCAGCATCCCGTCGCGCTCCACGAAGAGGTTGGTGAAGCTTCCTTCGGTGAGCCGGCCATCGTCGCGCAGGAACAGCGCCTCGTCCGCACCGGCCCCGCGCGCCGCGCGCAAGGCACTTTCGTAGAATCCGCGATCGCTGGTCTTGTGGCGCAGTCGCCAGTCACCTTCCGTCACCGGCAAGGGCAGGATCGCGCAGTGCACTGGCCCTTCGATGTTCTTGGGCAGGGACGAGGCTTCCAGCGCGTGGGCGCCGCCCTTTGAAACGACCAGCCGCACCTTTGACGGCGCATCCAGATCGAAGCACAGCGCGTGAATGGCATTGCGCACCGCATGGCGGTCGAACTCGAAACCAAGCGCCGCGGCGCTGGATTTCATGCGTTCAAGGTGCAGTTCGAGCAGGGCGATCCCGCTGGCCGGATCGAACGCCATCGTCTCGATCAGATCGGCTTGGCCGGCAGAAAGACGCAAGAAATTCCCCTTCACCACGCATTCACGCCATTCGTCGATCATAGCGGAATCGGCCACGACCGCCGAACCGACCCCGATGCTCGCTCGCCCCCCCTGCGCACCGGGATGATCGGGCGCAAGGCGAAGCGTGCGAATTGCCACATTGAACGCCGCGTCGCCAGTGGGATCGATCCGACCAATTGATCCGCAATAGTTTCCGCGCGCATCGCGCTCCACCGCGTCGATCAGTTCCATGGCGCGGATCTTCGGCGCGCCTGTGATTGATCCGCACGGAAATATCGCGCGGACCACGCTGCGGGCATCCTCGCCCGGCTGCAGCGTGGCATGCACGGTCGTCACCATCTGGTGGACCGTGGGGTAGCTTTCGATGGCGAAGGGCGCCTCCACCCTCACGCTGCCGGGTTCCGCCACGCGCGAAAGATCGTTGCGCATCAGGTCCACGATCATCAGGTTTTCGGCGCGGTCCTTGGTGCTGGCGGCTAGGCCGGCCTTGAACGAGGCATCTTGCTCCGGTGTGCTTCCGCGCGGAGCCGTGCCCTTCATCGGGCGCACGCGCGCCTCGCGCCCTTGCAGGCTGAAAAACAGTTCGGGCGAAACCGACAGGTGCCAGTGCGACCCATCCCAGATCACCCCGCCATACCCCGCCCGGCTGTCGCGCCGCAGCGCCGCGTAAATGGCCAGTGGATCGCCAGACCACGTGCCCGCTAGCTGGAATGTCAGGTTTGCCTGATAGATATCGCCCGCGCCGATGGCCTCGCGCAGTGCAGCAAAGGCCGCAGCATAGCCGCCCAGCGATACTTGCGGATCGAGCGGACCGAGGCGACCGGAACCTTCGATTTTCCCGTCTAGCCAGCCAGCCACTTCGCCAGACAGCATTTCGTGCATGCGGTCAAACCTGGCGAACCACACCAATGGCCCCGCTGCCCCGGTGCGCGACGCGGCCCGCGCGGCAAGGCGTGGCTCCAGCGCCAGCCCGGCCTCATAAGCAATGGATCCAGCCCACCAGCCCGGCTCGGCACCGATCCGCGACAGGGCGGTTTCTACCTCTTCGGGCCGCCGCGCCACGACTATCTCCGCCGCATCCTCATAAAGCCGCGCAGGGGCCGCCCCTTCGCTGCGGGCATCATCGAGAAGAATGAAGGGGGCGCGTGGCATGCTGGCACGGGGCTTTAGCGCCAAGCCGTACCGGATGCAAAAAGCACTCGCATGCACCGTGCCCGCGCCGTAGATCGTGGCATACGGGGACCAACGCCGACGGTTGAGGAACAGCAAGCATGGACGACATCTACATCGGCCTGGGATCGAACGGCGAACGCCAGACCCTGCGCCTTGATCGCGCCAACCGCCACGGTCTGGTCGCGGGTGCCACCGGCACCGGCAAGACGGTGACCCTGCAGGGCATCGCCGAACAGTTTTCCGCGCGCGGCGTGCCGGTGTTCCTCGCCGACGTGAAGGGCGATCTGGCCGGCATCGCCATGCCCGGCAGCCCCACCTTCAAGCATGCCGACAAGATCGAGGGGCGCGCGAAGGAACTGGGCATCGATCCGTTCACGTATGCCGATAATCCCGCGGTGTTCTGGGATCTGTATGGCGAGGCCGGGCACCCGATCCGCACCACGATTTCCGAGATGGGTCCGCTGCTGCTGTCGCGCCTGATGAACCTGAACGAGACACAGGAAGGCGTGCTCAACATCGCGTTCCGCTATGCCGACGACAACGGGTTGCTGCTGATCGACCTGCCGGACCTGCAATCGGTGCTGATCGCCTGCGCCGAAAATGCAGGTACCCTTGCCGCCAAGTATGGCAACGTATCCAAGGCCAGCGTCGGCACGATCCAGCGCCAGTTGCTTGCCTTCGAAAGCCAGGGCGCGGACAGGTTTTTTGGCGAGCCGGCGTTCGAGATCAACGACTTCCTGAAGCTGGACGATCAGGGACGCGGCATGGTCAACGTGCTCGCCGCCGAAAAACTGATGCAGAGCCCCAAGCTCTACGCCACGTTCCTGCTGTGGCTGCTTTCCGAACTGTTCGAGCGCCTGCCCGAGGTCGGCGACGTCGACAAGCCGAAGCTCGTGTTCTTCTTCGACGAGGCACACCTGCTGTTCAAGGACGCCTCGAAGGACTTCCTCGCCGCGATCGTGCAGACCGTGCGCCTCATCCGTTCG
>DAICYJ010000073.1 GCA_027311705.1 Novosphingobium sp.
ATGCAGGCTCCGCGCCTCGCCGGAAAATGGCTGGTCAGCGCTTATGTGCCCGGCAAGGGCCGCCTGATCGGCACGATGGTCGTCGCCGCCACCGGCGAAGGGGACGAGTTCAAGACCGCAACCACCCTGCGCTCGCTGGCCGATGGCACCACGCTTTCCACCACCGGCAACGGCATCGTCTATGCGGGATACTCCTGGCGCGGCCGTTCGGCCCCCGCTGGTGCCCCCGCCGCTCCCGATGCGCTGACCAACCCGGTGCGCCAAACCATGTATTTCGCGCCCGATCGCAAAAGCGCGGTCGGCCGTTGGTTCTGGGGCGAATACGATGAATTCGGCTACGACGTCACGCTCACCCGTGCCGACGGTGCCCCTGCCATCGGCGCGCTTGGACCGCAGCCGATCAAGGCCGGCACCAAGGGTGCGCAACTCCATATCTATGGCGATGCCTTCCCCGCGTCGCTGACGCCACGGGATATCGATCTTGGCACCGGGCTGGCGGTGAGCAGGATCGTGTCGGCCACGCCCACCGAACTCGTCGTCTCCGTCGATGCCGCGCCCGATGCGGTGCCCGGCCTGCACGATGTATCGGTCGGGAGCGCGGTGCTCGCCGCCGCGCTGCCGGTCTATCGCAAGGTCGCCTATCTGAAGGTGGCCCCTGAAACCGCCATCGCCCGTCTCGGCGGCGCGAAGCACCCGGTGGGCTACAACCAGTTCGATGCCTGGGGCTTCGATGCCGGCGCGGATGGCAAGCCCTACACCGCCGATGACGTCAAGATCGGCGTGATCGACGCGGACTGGAGCGTGCAGGAATATCAGGCGACCTATTACGACGACGACAAGGACTATGTCGGCCAACTGAGCAAGACCGCAATGTTCGTGCCCGCTGCCGATGGCCCGAACCCGCAGCGCAGCAACAACCGCAACAATTTCGGCGACGTGTGGGTCGTCGCCACCGCAAAGGCTGAGAAGGACACGCTGGGCAATCCGCTCACCGCCAAGTCCTACCTCATCGTCACCGTGCCCTCTTACAAACGCTGGGATCAGCCGGAGGTGTCACAGTGAGCACGCTTCTTTCGCACCGCTACCGTCGCGGTGAAATCCATGAATTCCAGGCCTCAGGCGCGGAGTTCATGTACCTCGTCACCGCCGGCGCGATCTTTGCGCTCGACGATGCCACCCGCCATGTCCTCGATCTCCTCGGCGATGGAGACATGGCGCACGACGATCTCGTCACAGCCTTGATCGGCACAGGCCATTCCGCTGTCGACGCAGAAGGTCTGGTCCGCGAATTGCGCATCGTCCGCGCTATCCAGTCTGAACAGGTGATCCCGGCACCCGGCCCCACCACGCCGCCCGCCGATTATCCGCTACAGGCGCTGGTGCTGAACGTCACCAACCAGTGCAATCTCGCCTGCACCTATTGCTATGAATTCGGCGCGGACAAGATCGCCACGCCCGAAGGCAAGCCCAAGTACATGACGGTAGAAACCGCCCGCGCGTCGGTCGATTTCCTGCTGGCATCATCGGGCACGCGTGAAGCGGTCCACATCACGTTCTTCGGCGGCGAAACGCTGATGAACTTCAAGCTGCTGCGCGATGTCGTCGGCTATGCCAACGAAGCGGCGGGCGCTCAGGGTCGCAGGATGACCTACAGCCTTACCACCAACGCGACGCTGCTGACGGACGAGATCATCGATTTCCTGTCCGACAACGCGGTTGGCGTCACCGTTTCAATGGATGGCCCCGCCGAACTGCAAGACAAGCGCCGCGTCTACAAAAGCGGGAAGGGCAGCTACGCAATCATCGAGCCGCGCCTGCGCGCCCTCATCGCCCGGCACCGCACCCGCGCCGTCACCGCCCGCGTCACGCTCACGAACGGCGTCACCGATGTCATGCGCATCTACCGCCACCTCAAGGACGACCTCGGCTTCCACGAGGTTGGCTTCGCGCCCGTGACCTCATCGGGCGAGGAACTGGAATACTCGCTCGATGGCGATGCGATGACCGGCGTTCTGGCCGATTTCAATGCGCTGGCCGACGAATGGCTGGAATATGCCCTGCGCGGCCAGATGCACGGCTTCACCAACGTCTCTGAAACGATCAGCGAACTGATTTCCGGCACCAACAAGTCGCACCCTTGCGGTGCCGGCCTCGGCCTGTTGGGCGTAAGCCCGTCGGGCGATCTTTCCCCGTGCCACCGCTTCACCGATGCCGATACCCACACGCTCGGCCACATCGACACCGGCCTCGATCAGGTGAAGCGTGAGGCCTTTCTCGACAAGGGTCACGTCGCCGCGAAATACGAATGCCAGTCGTGCTGGGCCCGTCCGCTGTGTGCGGGCGGATGCCATCACGAAGCCTTCGTCCGCTATGGCGATACCGGCCATGCAAACCTGCATTATTGCGACTGGATCCGCCAATGGACCGATCGCTGCCTGCAGATCTACGGCACGCTTTCCGAACATAACCCCGAATTTCTTGAACGCTTCGCCGCACGAAAGGGCTTGTCATGAAGCACTTGAAGCCGATCAATTCCAAGGCCCGCAAGATTTCGGCCGATATGGCCGCGATCGAACAGGCCAGCCTTGGTGAAGCATCGTCCGAAGAAGACGTGATGGCCCTGCAGCAGGCTCCACGCCCGCACGTGCCGATGGGCTGCACCCTCTCGTTCTCGCCGGGCTGGGAAGTGGATGCCACGGGCGGCACGGCGGGCCTTTGCCAGCCTGTCGAACGCGATATCTACGATTGCTACGTTACCTGCTTCTGGCCGGTGCAGGTGCCCGATCACGTCAATTACTCGCCAGACTGGGCCAGCAATTGCGCCGCCGCCACCAAGGACTGGCGCAACCTCGATCTCGTATTTCCATAAACTTCTCCCCTCCCGCTTGCGGGAGGGGTCGGGGGTGGGCTCTTCCTGCCAACAAAACGCAAAATCCCATTCACTTCCGGGGGCGCAGCATGACCAAGTTTCTGAGGACCGCCGCAATCGCCGCTGCCGCCGGGTTCGCGGCGCTCGCCGCTCCTGCCCAGGCCGGCTCGCTGATGCTGGGCACTTATCCCGACAAGATGTTCACCGTCGATGACCAGACCGGCCAGATCAAGGAAAAGATCCAGCTCGAAGCGGGCCTTCCGGTCTCATTGCGCCTCACGCCCGATGGCAAGAAAATCTATATTACTACAATTACCACCAGTGGCGTCGTCGTGCTCGATGCTGCTACGCGCAAGATCCTCAATCAGTTCAGTTTGAATACCCCGACCGAACGCTACCGCTTCAATGGCGGAGTGCCGGACCCGACGGGTCGCTACTTCTACACCACGCTGCTCCGCTTCGATAAAGGGCCGGATCGCTACAAGGTCAGCAAGCAGCTCTATGCAGTGATCGACCTGCAGTTGAAAAAGGTCGTCCGCACTGGCGAGATGGAAGCAGAGGACGATGCGCTCGGCGGCGGTTATCGCGCCCCGATGATGATCGCACCCGATGGTAAGACGTTATACCTGTTCAAGGACAAGGTACTGGTGATCGACGTCGCCAAGCTGAAAGTCGTCGACCGCATCGACCTGCAAAAACCCGAAGCGACCGGCATGGAGTCCGTCGCTTTCGGCGGAGGCGTCGAAGGCATGCAGATGACCAACGCCAACGAACTGGTCTCGCTGTTCACCGCCGCCGATCCCTATGTCCACAACAAGGTGTTCGGGCTGGGCAAATTCGACCTGACGCACCGCAAGTTCACGTTCACCCCGATGGGGCCGATCACCACTGGCATGACCGGTCTGGAAATCACCCCCGATGGCAAGGACGGCTACACTGTCGTCACCAACGGCACCACCGGCAACAAGCGCTGCGAGTTCTGGCATTTCGACATGGCCACGCTGAAGCTCGCCCAGAAAGTCGAATTCCACTGCCGCTCGCGCTTCACGCTCGGAATGTCCGCCGATGGTGCCAAGCTCTATATCTACGGCGCCAGCTACGACATCGAGGTCTATGACTCCAAGACGCTCAAATACGAGAAGACCTGGGACCTCGGTGCCGATGCCACCATGGCCGGCATGATCGCGCTAAAGTGAGTTTCGCGAGTTGAGCGCGGCCCCCGTCGGGGTGCTTTTGCGGGGCGGCGGCGTTGCGGCCGCCACTGCTGCGCAGATGCTCGCCGGGAGTGGGTCGGTGTCGTTAGGGTGCAGTTCAGTGCCGTTCAGGCCTGCGCCCGTGGTAATGCTAGGCGAACAGGCTATCACGCTGTTACAAAGCGTTTTTTTACGGGAAGGCATGTTTTCGGCGGGCCAACGCATCGAACGCCGCATCGTAGCATGGGGAGGCCCACCCACCACCGTGCCCCACCGCGCCCTCTGCATCAGCGGCGCCGATCTGGCCGCAGCGCTGCCCATGCCCAACATGCCCCAACCGAGCGGTACTCCAGCCTTCACCTTGCACGCATCGGCACCATATCCGTTTGAAAAAATGCAATATTTTGGCCGCCGCGAAGCCGCCGCCGCCCCGGTCGAACTTGTCACCGAAGCCGACAATGCCGCCGCTTGGGTCGAAGCCACCACATCCGGCTGGCTGTTCCTCATCCCGCGCGGGGCCGGGCAGGGCTGGCTCCTCTCAGTCGGTGGTGAACCCGACGAAATGCTGGCCTCCAGTCGTTTAATATCACGTCAGATCAGCCACTTATCACGCGTCGAAACCCGCTTCGAAACTGCATCCCGCATGCTCGAAACCCTCGCAGGACCGGACTGGCTAGCCCTCGGCAGCGGCGCGATCGCCTTCGATCCCATCTGCGGAGACGGCACAGCCCAATCCGCGCGCGGCGCCATCCTCTCCGCCGCCGTCGTCAACGCTTTGAATAACGGCGAAAATTCAGCTGATCTCCTCGCCCACTATCGTGCCATGCTGGTCGCGGCGATGCGCCGACACCTGCAAGTAAGCCTTCCATTCTACCGCACCGGTGGCACTTCGCCGTGGTGGCGGGAACAGGTCCAAGCGGCAGCCGAAGGCCACGCCTGGTGCACCGCGATCCTTGCCCGCGAGCCCGAGCCGCGCTTCGTTCTCCACGGAAATACGCTTGTTCGCAAGGACTTGGCCGCATGAACCCTGCGCCTCCCGTAGCCGAATGGCGCACCTACAAGCGCCTGCTGCCGTACCTGCGCCCTTACCAGCGCGGCCTCGCCCTCGTCCTCCTCGTCAGCCTTCTGGCCACCGCGCTCGGCCTCGCGCAGCCCTACCTTTCCAAGCTGCTGATCGACGATGCGCTGATGAAGCGCGACATGGGCAAACTCATCGCGATCTCCCTCGCCATGGTCGGCGTCACGCTCGGCGGTTTCGTCCTCAACATCGCCTCCAGCTACCGCTACGTCGCGCTCTCGGCGGCAATGCTCTACGACATTCGCGTGGCCCTGCTGCGGCATCTGCAATCACTAAGTCCCCGCTTTTACGGCGGTTTCCGGCTGGGCGATCTGATGAGCCGCCTGAACAGCGACGTCAGCGATGTCCAGCGCGCTGCTGGCGACACCGCGCTTGCTGCGCTCAGCAACGTGCTGATGCTGGCGGGCTGCATGGGCCTGATGATCTGGCTGGAGTGGCGGTTGTTCCTCGTCGGCACCGTCCTCGTCCCTGCTGCCGTCGCCGTTTTCATGGTCCTCCAGCGCCGTCTGGTCGACCTGACGCGGGAAATGCGGGAGCGGGGGGCGGACCTTGGCAGCTTTCTGGTCGATACCGTGATGGGTATGCGGGTGATCGCGGCGCTGGGGGCGGAAAATCACGAGACGGACCGGTTTACGACGCGAAATCAGGCATTTGTCGGTTCGATGCTGCGAATGCAGGTTGCCTCGTTCCTCACAGGAGCCTTGCCCGGCACTCTCCTCGCCGCATCGACTTCGGCGGTCATGCTCTATGGCGGCTGGCAGATCATCAATGGCCAGATGACCATCGGGGCGCTGGTTGCCTTTATGGCTTATCACGCCCGCGTTTTCGGGCCGATCCAGTCGTTGCTAGGCCTTTCCGCCGGACTTGCTTCGACCCGTGTTTCGCTGGCCCGCATTTTCGAACTGTTCGACACCCCCGCCGAAGTGACCGAGCGCTTGGATGCT
>DAICYJ010000076.1 GCA_027311705.1 Novosphingobium sp.
GTGGGCTTTATACCAGCTGGATCCAAATCACCGCGACCGCCGGGCTGGCCATGGCGCTGTTGATCGTCATCCTTGTGCGTTCGCCGGTTACCGGCGTGGGCGAAGAAGCGTTCAAGGCCTGGGGTTGGCGTATTCCCTACCTGCTTTCAGGCCTGTTTCTGGCGGTAGGTCTGTGGCTGCGCCTGAAGCTGCATGAATCGCCGGTGTTCCAGAAAATGAAGGCCGAGGGCACCTCGTCCAAGGCACCGCTGACCGAAGCGTTCGGGAAGTGGGGCAACCTCAAGATCGTGCTCGTCGCGTTCTTCGGTGCGATCGCGGGCCAGGCGGTGGTTTGGTACACCGGCCAGCTCTATGCGATGTACTTCCTTGAAAAGATGCTGAAGGTCGATGGTCTCACCGCCAATACCCTGATCATCACCGCGTTGCTGCTGGGTACGCCGTTCTTCCTCGTGTTCGGCTGGCTTTCCGACAAGATCGGTCGCAAGCCGATTATCCTGACCGGCTGCGCGCTGGCCTCGCTGACCATGTTCCCCACCTTCCACGCCCTGACCGACGCCGCAAATCCGGCGCTGGCCAAGGCACAGGCATCGGCTCCGGTCAAAGTCTCCGCCAATCCGGCCGAATGCTCGTCGCAGTTCGACCCCGTGGGCGGAAACAAGTTCGATACCACCAGCTGCGACATCGTGAAGAACGCGATGGCCAAGGCGGCGGTCAATTACGATAACGTGGCGGCACCTGCGGGTACGATCGCCTCGGTCATGATCGGCAATGAAACCATCATCGCACCCAATCCGTCGAAGCTTTCGGGTGACGACAAGAAGAAGGCCATCGCGGCGTTTACGGCAAAGATCGCGGGCGCACCCGCTGTTGCTGCAAAGCCGGCGGAAGGCGGCAATCCTGCCGTTGAGGCCAAGCCTGCGGTTGTAGGTGAGCTGTCGAAGGTCGGTTATCCGGCAAAGGCGGACGAAGCCGCGATCAACAAGCCGCTGGTGGTGGCGATCCTGTTCTACCTCGTTCTGTTGGTGACCATGGTTTATGGTCCGATTGCGGCGATGCTGGTCGAACTGTTCCCCAGCAAGATTCGCTATACCTCGATGTCGCTGCCTTATCATATCGGCAACGGCTGGCTGGGTGGATTGCTGCCGGCCATCGGGTTTGCGATGGTCGCGGCCAACGGCAACATCTACTACGGGTTCTGGTATCCCGTGGTCGTGGCTGCGTTCACGTTCTTCTTCGGTCTGTTCTTCCTTCCGGAGACGTTCAAGCGCAGTATCGACGAATAAAGTGGGGGCGGCGCGGCGGATTGGCCTGGGTCAATGCGCTGCGCCGCAATCCCGCGATGAGAGCATAACACAAGGATTTCGAGGGTGGTGTCATGAGCGAAGCCTATCAAAGCGCGTGGCAGCAAAGCATCAATGAACCAGAGCTCTTCTGGTCGCAGGCGGCGCGGGGCGTGGACTGGATGTCCACCCCTGCGACCGTTTTCAACGATGCTCAGGGCTGGTTTCCCGGTGGCACGCTGAATACGGCGGTCAACTGCCTCGATCGCCATGTGGCGGCTGGGCGGGGCGATGCGCCGGCGCTGATCTATGACAGCCCGGTCACCGACACGCTGAAGACTTACAGTTTCGCGGAACTGCTGGGCGAGGTCGGCCGTGTCGCCGCCATGCTGCACTCCATGGGAGTGGGCAAAGGCGACCGCGTCATTCTGTACATGCCGATGATCCCCGAATCGGCGTTCGCCATGCTCGCCTGCGCGCGGTTGGGGGCGATCCATTCGGTGGTGTTCGGCGGTTTTGCAGCGCATGAACTGGCCAAGCGCATCGACGATGCCACGCCGCGCGTGCTGCTGACGGCATCGTGCGGGATCGAGGGCACGCGGACCATCGCCTACAAGCCGCTGGTGGACGAGGCGTTGGAAATGGCAACGCACAAAGTCGACCACGTCGTGCTGTTTCAGCGCGATCGGTTGCGCGCAGACATGGAGCTGCCGCGTGATTTCGACTGGGATGTGCTGCGCGCCGCAACGGAAGGCGATCCTGTGCCGGAAGCGGCGGAAATGGCCGCGTCTGACCCGCTTTACATCCTCTATACCTCCGGCACCACCGGCACACCAAAAGGTGTGGTGCGCGACAATGGTGGGCATGCGGTGGCGCTCGCGTGGTCGATGGCGAACATTTATGGCATCGGCGCTGGCGACGTGTTCTGGGCCGCTTCGGACGTGGCCTGGGTCGTGGGGCATAGCTATATCGTCTATGGCCCGCTGATCGCGGGCGCGACGACGGTGCTGTTCGAGGGCAAGCCCGTGGGCACGCCCGATCCAGGCACGTTCTGGCGCACCATCGCCCGGCACGGGGTGAAGACGTTTTTCACCGCGCCCACTGCGATCCGGGCGATACGCAAGGAAGACCCGGACGCCACGTACCTCAAGGAAATCGGCACCGGGCAATGCACGGCCGTGTTCCTGGCGGGCGAGCGCGCCGATCCCGACACCATCGGCTGGCTGGAGGAGCATTCCGGCCTGCCGGTTATCGACCATTGGTGGCAGACCGAGCTGGGCTGGCCCGCCATTGCCAGCTGCGCCGGCCTTGGCGATGTGCGGCGCAAGCGCGGCAGCGCGGGTTTTCCGGTGCCGGGTTATCACTTCTCCATCCTCGACGAAGCGGGGCACCCGGTTTCGACCGGATCGAGCGGTTCGGTGGTCATTCGCGCGCCTTTGGCCCCCGGCGCATTTCGAACGCTGTGGAACAACCCCGCCGGCCATGCCAAGAACTTCGCGACGTTCCCCGGCTGGTACGAAACGGGCGACGCCGGCTTTATCGACGATGAGGGCTTCGTCCACATCATGGGACGCACCGACGACATCATCAACGTGGCGGGCCATCGCCTGTCGACCGGGCAGATGGAACAGATCGTGGCGGCCACCGATGGCGTGGCCGAATGCGCGGTGATCGGCGCGGACGATGCGATCAAGGGCATGATCCCGGTTGCCTTCGTGGTGCCGCGCGCGGGCGTGGACGATGAGGCGGCGTTGCACGATGCGGTGATCGCGGCGGTGCGGCACGATCTGGGCGCGGTAGCCGCGCTCAAGACCGCGTTCGTCGTGCCGCAATTGCCCAAGACGCGATCGGGCAAGATCCTGCGCAATCTGCTGCGAAAGATCGCCAACGGCGAGGATTGCGTAACGCCGCCGACGATCGAGGACGCTGCGGTTCCGGAAATGTTGAAGCGTATCGTCAGCGCGGGGCGGCAGGTGCCGGCTTAGGTTTTGAGCGCCATGCGGATCAGCCCGGCCACCACGCCGAGCGCGAGGATGCTGCCGGCCCAGATCGCCACGAACCAGCCAAGCTGACGCGCTTTTTCCAGTCGCATCAGTGGTATCCGTCTTGGCCGACTTTGCCGCGGAACACCCAGTAGGCCCAGCCGGTGTAGGCGAGGATGATCGGCACCATGATCGCCGCGCCGATCAGCATGAACACCTGGCTGCGATGCGGGGCGGCAGCCTGCCAGATCGAGACGCGGGCTGGGATCACATCGGGCCAGATCGAGATACCCAAGCCGACGATGCACAGCCCGAACAGGCACAGCGCGAACAGAAAGGGCCGCGCTTCGTGCCGGCTTTTCAAGCTGCGGTAGAACAGCAGGGTGACGATGGCGGTGGCGAGCGGGACGAGCGCGGTGGCCAGGATGCCGGGGAAGGCCAGCCAGCGCAAATAGTATTGCGCTTCAAGGCCGAGCGTGGCGAGGCTGACGACGCCGATCACCACCAGCAACGCGATGCCGAGGCCCCCGGCATAACGATAGGCCTTGTCCTGCAACGCGCCTTCGGATTTCCAGATCAGCCAGCAGGCACCCAGCAGGGCGTAGCCCACGACCAGCCCGAAGCCTGTGAGCATGGTGAAAGGGGTGAGCCATTCCCACCAGCCGCCGCCATAGGCCCGGCCCGTAACGGTGATGCCCTGCAACAGCGCGCCCAGCGCAATGCCTTGCGCGAACGTGGCCACGGTCGATCCGCCGGCAAAGGCGATGTCCCACCCGGCGCGGTGGGCCGGATCGCGCCAGCGGAATTCGAACGCCACACCGCGCAGCACGAGACCGAGCAGCATCGCCATCAACGGAGCATACAGCGCGGGCAGGATGATCGCGTAGGCGAGGGGGAAGGCGGCGAGCAATCCCCCGCCGCCCAGCACCAGCCACGTTTCGTTGCCATCCCAAACCGGGGCGACGCTGTTCATCGCCACATCGCGTTCCGGCCCGACGTTCAGGCGCGGAAACAGGATGCCGATGCCCAGGTCGAAGCCATCGAGCACAACATAGGCGACGATGGCGAAGCCGATGATGCAGGCCCAGATTACGGTCAGGTCAATCACGCTGCGTCTCCCGCTTTTTCGATGGCCGGGGCGGGGGTGATTCCGGCCGAGCGGATCGGCGCGTTTTCGGGCGGCGGCTCATGCGCTTCGGGCGGTTTGGACATCAGCCGCAGCAAGTACATGATGCCCGCGCCGAACACTGCGAAATAGACGACGGCGAATGCCGCAAGCGACCCCGCCACGGCCGGCGCATCGAGCGGCGAGGCGCTGTGCGCAGTGCGCAGCAGGCCATAGATGGTCCAGGGCTGGCGGCCGACTTCGGTGACCACCCAGCCGGCCAGCACGGCGATGAAGCCGGCCGGCCCCATCACCAGAGCGGCGCGGTGCATCAGCGGGCTGTCGAACAACTTTCCGCGCAGGCGCAGGACAAGGCTCCACAGGCCGATCCCTGCCATGGCAAACCCGAGGCCCACCATCACACGAAATGCCCAGAACACGATGCCGACGGGCGGCTGATCGGCCAGCGGCACGGTGTCCAGACCCTTCAGCGGTGCGTTGGGATCGTGCTTGAGGATGAGCGACGATGCCTTGGGGATTTCAATGGCATAATCGACGCGCTGTTCCGCGCTGTTGGGAATGCCGAACAGGATCAGTGGCGCGCCGTTCGGATGGCTCTGGAAATGACCCTCCATCGCCATCACCTTGGCCGGCTGGTGTTCCAGCGTGTTCAAACCGTGCATGTCGCCCGCCAGGATCTGGATCGGCGCGACGATGGCCGCCATCCACATCGCCATCGAGAACATCTTGCGCGCGCCAATGTTTTCGCGATCGCGCAGCAGGTGCCATGCGCCAACGCCACCCACGGCAAAGGCAGTGGTGAGGTAAGCGGCGATTACTGTGTGGACAAGGCGATAGGGAAAGCTGGGGTTGAAGATGATCGCGGCCCAGCTCGGCCCCGGCACGAACTGGCCATTGGCTGCGATTTCATAGCCGACCGGCGTCTGCATCCAGCTGTTGACCGCCAGAATCCAGAACGCGGAAATGAAGGTGCCGGTGGCCACCGCGCAGGTCGCCGCGAAGTGCAGCCCCTTGCCGACCTTTTTCATGCCGAACAGCATCACGCCGAGGAACCCGGCTTCGAGGAAGAAGGCGGTCAACACCTCATAGGCCATCAGCGGCCCGATCACCGGCCCCGCACGGTCCGAAAAGACCGACC
>DAICYJ010000090.1 GCA_027311705.1 Novosphingobium sp.
GGCTATTATCGCAAGTTCGGCCTTTGCCGGATCGAGCTGCGGGACAAGGGCAACAAGGGCCTTATCCCCGGCCTGACCAAGTCGAGCTGGTAAGGATCATCCGATGGCAATGACCGACCCCCTGGGTGATATGCTCACCCGTATCCGCAACGGCCAGCAGGCGAAGAAGGACACTGTCCTTTCGCCCGCTTCGAAGTTGCGTGCGCACGTGCTCGAAGTTCTGCAGCGTGAAGGCTACATCCGTGGCTTCACCGAAGACGCGACCGGACAGCACCCTCAGCTGCGCATCGAACTGAAGTATTTCGAAGGGCAGCCTGCTATCAAGCATGTCGCCCGCGTCTCGAAGCCTGGCCGCCGCGTCTACTCGGGTTCCAAGGAACTCCCCGTGGTTCGCAACGGCCTTGGCATCACCATCGTCTCGACGCCGCGTGGCGTGCTTTCGGATGCCGAAGCGCGCGCTGCCAACGTCGGTGGCGAAGTGCTGGCGGAGGTGTTCTGATGAGCCGCATCGGCAAAAAGCCGGTGACGATCCCTAGCGGCGTCACCGCTGATATCGCGAACGGCATCATGACCGTGAAGGGCCCCAAGGGTTCGCTCACGCTCACGATGCGCGAAGAGATCAGCTACACCGTCGATGGCGACAGCATCCTCGTGAAGCCCGCCAACGACACCAAGCAGGCTCGCGCCTTCTGGGGCATGCAGCGCACGCTCGTCGATAACCTCATCACCGGCGTGACCCAGGGCTACACCAAGATCCTGGACATCACCGGCGTCGGCTACCGCGCGAACTCGCAGGGCAAGAACCTGAAGTTGCAGCTCGGCTACAGCCACGACGTGGATTTCGCGATCCCCGATGGCATCGAGATCAAGACCCCGGATAACACCACGGTCGAGATCATCGGTATCGACAAGCAGAAGGTCGGCCAGGTTGCGGCCGAGATCCGTCGCTGGCGCAAGCCCGAACCCTACAAGGGCAAGGGCATCAAGTACCGCGGCGAGTTCATCTTCCGCAAGGAAGGGAAGAAGAAGTAATGGCCAAGCTGTCTCTCTTCGATCGCCGGCGTCGCCGTGTCCGTACCGCGCTCAAGGCGCGTTCGGGCGGACGTCCCCGCCTGTCGGTCCATCGTTCGGGTCGCCACATCTACGCCCAGATCATCGACGACGCCGATGGCAAGACCATTGCCGCCGCTTCGTCGCTGGTGAAGGGCGAACGGAGCATCGGCGCCAACGTCGATGCAGCGGTCCAGGTCGGCAAGGAAATCGCTGAAAAGGCGAAGTCTGCCGGCGTCACCACTGTCGTGTTCGATCGCGGCGGTTTCCTGTTCCATGGTCGCGTCAAGGCGCTGGCCGATGCCGCCCGCGAAGGCGGGCTGGAGTTCTGACGATGGCTGACGAAACCAACCAGGAAAGCGCAGCCCCCGCCGTCGAGGCTACCGCTGCTGCCGAACCGCAGCGCGAAAATCGTGGTCCCGGTCGTGGCCGTGGCCGTGGCGGCAATGACCGTGGCGGCAACAACGATCGCGGTGGCAACAACCGTGGCGGTCGTCGTGACGACCGCCGTGGCGGTGGCCGTGGCGGCGACGACGATGGTGGCGAAGAGCTGATCGAAAAGCTCGTCCACATCAACCGCGTCTCGAAGACCGTGAAGGGTGGCAAGCGCTTCGGCTTTGCTGCACTCGTCGTGGTCGGCGATGGCAAGGGTCGTGTCGGCTTCGGTCATGGCAAGGCACGCGAAGTGCCTGAAGCCATCACCAAGGCGACCGCTTCTGCCAAGAAGACCATGGTCCGCATTCCGCTCAAGGAAGGCCGCACCCTGCATCATGACGGCAAGGGTCGTTTCGGTGCCGGCAAGGTCAACCTGCGTTCGGCTCCGGCCGGTACGGGCATCATCGCGGGCGGCCCGATGCGCGCCGTCTTCGAAAGCCTGGGCGTGGCAGACGTGGTGACCAAGTCGGTCGGCTCGTCCAACCCCTACAACATGATCCGCGCCACGTTCGATGCGCTGACCGACCAGACTTCGCCGAAGTCGGTTGCGCAGCGCCGCGGCAAAAAGGTGGCCGACCTTCTCGGTCGCGGCGGTGCCACCGTGGTGGAGGCTGAGGCCGCCGCCGACGCCATCGTGGAGTAAGAATCATGGCAACCATCAAGATCAAGCAGATCGGTTCGCCGATCCGTCGTCCTGAAAGCCAGAGGCAGATCCTTATCGGTCTCGGCCTCAACAAGATGCACCGCGTTGTCGAACGGCAGGATACGCCGGAAGTGCGCGGCGCCATCGCCAAGCTGCCGCATATGGTCAAAGTGATCGACTGATCACCGCCCCTCGCGGTTTTGCAAGATAAGAACGGGCCGGATCGCGTAGGTGATCCGGCCCGTTCTGCGTTGGGGGGGCTGGGCGCACAACTCGCCCCGGTCATTGCTGTTGCGGTGCAGCATCCATTGCGGTAGCGTTTTGGAATGGCCCGCCAATATGCTCCCGTCGTCGATATCGTCCGTTGCGCTGCGGCCGCGCTGGTGGCGGTGTTTCATCTCGGGTGCACCTGGTGGCACGGTGTGCGGCAATTGCTGGTGGAATTGGATTTTCCGCGCATCGTCGGCAACGATCACCTGTTTTTCTCTGGGTTCGTCGGCGTCGAGATATTTTTTGTCATCAGCGGTTACGTGATTGCCATGTCGTGCATCGGCCGTACGCCGCGTGAATTCGTGATCGGCCGCGCCATCCGCCTGATGCCCGCACTGTGGCTGGCAACATTCCTCGGGGCAGTCCTGCTTCTTGTCGCAGGTGGCAATGTCTCGCAGTTGCTGATGCGCTCTGTCGGCAGCGCGCTGCTCTTCCCGGCCGGGCCCTATATCGATCCCGTTGTGTGGACTCTGGTGATCGAGGTGATGTTCTATGGCATGATCTGGCTTTTGCTGCTGGTCACCGGACGCGAGGTCGAGCGCTGGCTGCCGGTGTTCGCCGCAGTTCTGGCAACGGCGAGTGCGGTCAACCTCGGGCTTGAAATCAACGGCATCAAGCTGGGCAATCTGCTGCCGCAACTGTTGCTGCTTCAGCATGGAGGGCTGTTTGCGCTGGGCATCATGATCTGGGCCTACAGCTCGGGTCGGGCGCGCCCCAATGCCATGACGCTGGTCGCTCTCGCCAGTTGCGCGATGGAACTCTACGTCATCGTGGGTGAGCGTAATCTTGAGGCTGGTACCCGGTTTTCGTTCTTGATACCGCTTGCAATCTGGGCCGTCGCAATCGCGTTCGTGTGGTACGGCGCAACGCACACCCGTCCCGCCGCAAGCCGTGCGGTGCGCACGGCGGGCTTGATGACATATCCCATCTATCTCACGCACCAGACGGTTGGCGGTGCCGCCGCGGCCTTTGCGATCAATGCGCTGGGCATTCCACTGGTCCCCGCGATCGTGATCGGCTTCATCGCTATCGCAATGACCTCGTGGATCATCGTTGAGTGGATCGAACCCGGCATTCGTCTCCAGTTCCGGCGGTTGTTGGAGATCGTCGTTCCGGGGGCACGCGCCGTCCCGGCATAAATCCGGCGTGGTAAATCGGTCGACGATGGTCGCTACGCCAAATCGGTGTGGTCAACCGGCTTGGCAGGTGGAGATGCTTCGCATATCGGTGTGACGTGACGATCCCGTCAATTCCGCATTAGGCTCCTCGCGATGTCTCATACCGTCGGCAACCAGGAACGCGGCGCATTTTTCTGGGCGGATGCCCTGCGTTTCGTCGCAGCCTTGCTGGTCGTGATGGAGCATGCGCGCGACCTCATGTTCATGACGTTCAGTGAAGTCACCGGCCTGTCCGCGCCGTGGAAGCTGTTCTATTTTGCCACTGGCCTCGGCAGCGAGGCGGTGATCGTGTTCTTCGTGCTCTCCGGCTTCTGGATCACCGCAGCGGTGGATCGCCGGATCGACAAGCCAGAATTCTGGCGCATCTACATGATCGACCGGTTGTCTCGCCTGATGATCGTGGTGGTACCGGCGCTGGTGATAGGCGGGGCACTCGATGCGATCAGCATCAACGTTCTCGGCTCGCACTATACCGATGGCAGTTCCGGCGCACTCACGGTGACCACGCCTGTTGGCGACCGGCTCAGCATTGGTCTTTTCCTCGCGAATCTCGTGTTCCTGCAGAAGCTGGTGTTCCTGCCGTTCGGCTCCAACGAACCGCTGTGGAGCCTGGCCTATGAATTCTGGTACTATATCTGGTTTCCCAGTCTGCTGCTGCTGCTCACGCGTCGCCGTGTTTCGTTCGGTCTGCTGGCGCTGGCGATGGGGCTTGTCTCGCAGCATTTCGTGCAGGGTTTCGTGGTCTGGATGATGGGCAGCGGTCTCTATTATCTTGATCGGCGCATGGTGCAGGCGGGCAAGGGCGATTGGTCCGGCATAGGCGCGGTCCTTGCCATATGTGGTTCCACCTCGGTGCTGCTCGTCGGCCTCATGGCCAGCCGGTTGAACTTGCCGGTTTTCGGGACGCCTATTGTTCTGGGCGCAGCCTTTGCCCAGTTCCTCTGGGTCTTGCTGCGCGTCAATCCGCGTCCGCTGCGGATCGGCCGGCCATTTGCGCACTATGGGGCCAAGGCCTCCTTCTCGCTTTATGCCGTGCATTTTCCCTTCATGCTGGCTTTGGCCAGCGTCATTCCGCCCGGCGTGCGCGCTGTGCCTTCCGCCATGCAACTGGCGCAGTGGTCGGGCCTGATCCTTCTGACGATCGGTTGGGGCTGGCTGTTCTCGCGAGCCACCGAACGTCACACTCCGCAATTGCGCAACTGGTTGCGCGAACACGTGGTCTTGCGCGCGGCCAAGGTGAGGGCGACGTGAAGTTTTGCCCGCATTCCCTGGGCGCGCTATGCTGCCTTCGCACTTGCACAATTTGTGTGATCGGGGCACACGTCGGCGCATGAGCACGTTTTCGGATCTGGTGCTGCGCGCGCCGCGCAAGGTCTTGTGGCCGGTGGAGCCGGGCGCATTCCGCCTGTTCCTGGCCATGCTGGTGTTCGTGAACCATTACAGCAGTGTGGGCATCGGCGGTTACGCGGTCTACGTGTTCTTCGTGCTCTCCGGGTTCTGGGTGCAGACGATGTGGACGGCCCGCTATTCGCGCGCCCGCAACCCCTATTTCACCTACCTCGTCAGCCGGTTGTGGCGCCTTTCGCCGGTGATGGTGCTGGTCAGCCTGATCACCATCGTGCTGCTGCCGCTGGCCGGCATTCCGGTGGAAAAGGTCTTTGCCACACCACCCCTGCTGCTGGCGCTCTCCACCACGTTCCTTCTCGGTTACAGCTGGCTGCCGTATGGGCCGGTCGGATCGGCATGGTCACTCGATGTCGAGATGCAGTTTTACATCGTCGCACCGCTGCTCGCCATGGCCGTCGCCAATGCACGTGGCCGGATAGTGCTGCTGATCGCGGCCGCTGTGTGTTCTGCGATTTTTGCGGTGCTGCCGCACGTATTCCACGTCCTGCCGGCCACGCCGATCCTGCCCAAGTATGTGTTCTTCTTCGTCGTCGGCATGATCGCCGCGTGCATGAAGTGGCAGCCTTCGGGCCGGCTCGCGTCATGGTCGGCGGTCGCATTTTTCCTGCTGGTCGTCGTTCTCGTGCTCACTCCGTGGCGCGATCTTCTGATCGGCGGGGCAAACCCCACCGCGCGCCACCAGCTGTTGAACCAGCCCTATAACGTGGTGCTGGCGCTCACCAGCATCCCCTTCGCGATCTATACCACGCGGCAGAAAAGCGACGCGACCGACCGGATGATGGCCGACCTGTCGTTCATCGTCTATCTCGCCCACTGGGTGGGAATGCAGTGGTTTTTCCAGATCAAGGAGCCGTTTTCGAAGCGCTTGATGGTCGCAGCGATCTGCTTCGCGGTGGTGCCGGTGGTTTCTTGGCTGATCTGGCGTTATTTCGATCGGCCGATCAACCGCGCCCGCGCGCGCTGGGTCGAATCGCGCATTGATGCGGCCCCACGCGCCGTCATCAGCGAGCCTGCGGCCCCCTGAAATGCGACCTTCGCAGGGGGGTGACAAAGCCGCGCCAGTCCGCTAGGGGCCGGCGCTTCCATCAGCGCGACAAAAGCGAAAGCGAGTGCACGACATGAAATTGAACGAAATCGCCGACAACAAGGGCGCCCGCAAGGGCCGGATGCGCGTCGGACGCGGCATCGGTTCGGGCAAGGGCAAGACCGCCGGTCGCGGCCAGAAGGGTGCGAAGGCGCGTTCGGGCGTTTCCATCAACGGCTTCGAAGGCGGCCAGATGCCGCTGCACATGCGCATCCCGAAGCGCGGCTTCAACAACATCTTCGCCAAGGATTTCGCGGAAGTGAACCTGGGCATGATCCAGAAGGCGATCGACAACGGCAAGCTCGATGCCTCGGCCCTGATCACGCACGAAGCGCTGCAGGCCGCTGGCCTCGCCCGTGGTGGCAAGGATGGCGTGCGTCTGCTCGCAAAGGGCGAACTGACCGTCAAGGCGACCTTCGCGGTCGATGGCGTCAGCAAGGGTGCCCGTGAAGCGGTTGAAAAGCTCGGCGGCGCGATCCAGCTGCCCGAAGCCAAGCCTACCGAGCATGAAAAGAAGACGGCTCGTCGCGCGGTGAACACCGAAGCGATGAAGGTCCTCAAGGCCAAGTAAGGCACGCGATCTCCCCGGCTGCGGCGGCCACGCGTCGCGCAGCCGGGGAAAGATCATCACAACAGGGTTCGACTTTGGCGAACCGTCCCTATATGGGCTAGCCGAAAGCCTGTGCGGCAGTCACGCGGCGCAAGGCACCCCAGCTAAGGCTCCAGAACTCGATGGCATCCCGCGCCGATAATATTGCCAGCACGCTCAGCTTGGCCAATTTCTCCAAGGCGACCGAGCTCAAGAAGCGCATCTGGTTTACGGTGGGCGCGCTGATCGTGTTCCGGTTCCTCAGCTTCGTGCCGCTGCCCGGCGTGAACCCGCTCATTCTGGAAACGCTTTACAGCAAGACCCAGGGCGGCATTCTCGATATTTTCAATGCGTTTTCGGGCGGTTCGCTTGAACGCATGAGCCTGATCGCGCTCGGCGTGATGCCTTACATCACTGCCTCGATCGTGGTCCAGCTCGCGGCCTCGCTGCACCCCGCGCTCGCTGCCCTGAAAAAGGAAGGCGAAAGCGGGCGCAAGAAGCTGAACCAGTACACCCGCTATGGCGCGGTGTTCCTCACCGCCGTGCAGGGCTGGTTCCTCGCCACCGGGCTCGAAGCCTATGGCGCGTCGAGCGGATTGCAGGCGGTTGTCGATCCGGGCATGATGTTCAAGATCGGCGCGGTCGTCAGCCTGATCGGCGGCACTATGTTCCTGCTGTGGCTGGGCGAACAGATCACCAGCCGGGGCATCGGCAACGGTGTGTCGCTCATCATTATGGCCGGCATCGTTGCGCAGATGCCGAAGTTTTTCGGCAACCTGTTCGAACAAGGCCGCACCGGGTCGCTCAACCCGTTCGTGATCTTCGGCATCTTGGCGATGATCGTCGGCGTCATCATCTTCATCTGCTTCTTCGAGCGTGCGACCCGCCGCCTGCTGATCCAGTATCCCAAGCGCGCCACGCAGCGCGGAATGATGGCGGCGGATCGCAGCCACCTTCCGCTCAAGCTGAACACCGCCGGCGTCATTCCGCCGATCTTCGCCAGCTCGCTGCTGTTGCTGCCGCTCACGATCACGCAGTTCGCCGGCAACGCGGTTTCGCCCGATTCCACGTGGGGCCAGATCATCGTCTCGCT
>DAICYJ010000099.1 GCA_027311705.1 Novosphingobium sp.
ACACCAGAGTTGTCAGGAACGCGCCATAGCGCCCCGGCTTGGCATCCCCATCGTCGTCCAGCTTGTCGGGCACCAGCGTCCACAGACCCATGGCAACAAAGCCCAGCGCCACGGCAATGCGGAACCACGGGCTGTCGAGGAAGCTGGCGGCCGTCGCCCCCACCAGCGCGGCGAGGAAGTGGTTGACCAGCGTAGCGGCCAGAATGCCCGCCACGATCGGCAACGGCTTGCGAAACCGGGTGGCAAGCACGATCGCCAGCAACTGCGTCTTGTCGCCGATTTCGGCAAGCGCAACCACGGCGGTGGAGGTGGTGATGGCGGAGAAGTCTATCATGGGCAATTCCGGGGCCGGGCGGGATAATCGAGACAACGGCAACCCGCCCTTCCGCCCGGCCGAGCGAAAAGCGTGCTGCCATTGGTCTCGCCCGGTAAGGCCGGATCGGCCCTGCCGCCTGCGCCATGACCTCTCGGCCAAGCATGTTGACGCGGGGGACCGTGCTGGCGCACGGCGGCTACTCCCCAAGTGACGTAGTGGCCGGTTAGGCGCTCCACACACGCGGCGCAACCCGGCAAAGTTGACTTTCCCGCGTGTGGCCGTCAGTCGGCTGTCGCATACCTACGCTTCGCGAGATCGACCGGACCACTTACCCAAGGACGCGACTGTGACCAACAGAGCCCTCCTGATCGCGCTTGCGGCATCAGGCCTGATTACTGCCCCCGCCAGCGCCAAGCAGGGGCCGCTGGCGCAGGCCGTTGGCGCGCCGGACAACCTCGTCATCACCGCCAGCGTCCGCGCGCGGGTCGAAGGCATCGACGGCCAGTTCCGTCCGAACGTGGCCAATGGCGATTCCATGCTGTCGCTGCGCACCGCCATCGCGGCGGAATACGATGCCGGCCCGGTTCGCTTCGGCGCGGAAATGTGGGACGCGCGTACTTATGGCCAGGCGATCAATTCCAGCGCGGGCACCGGCGAAGTCAACGCGCTGGAACTGGTGCAGGCCTATGTTCGTGTCGAACTGGGCGATTGGTCGAAAGGGGCCACAGGCGGAAAAGGCCTGCTCACCGCCGGGCGCTTCACACTCGATATCGGGTCGCGCCGCCTTGTCGCGCGCAACCGCTTCCGCAACACCACCAACAGCTTCACCGGCACGCACCTCGATTGGACGACCGGCGACGGCAAGCGCTTCCAGGCTTTCTACACCCTGCCCCAGACCCGCCTGCCCGATGACGCGCAAGGCATCCGCGACGATCGCGTGAAGTGGGACAACGAAAGCACTGCGCTGCAGTTCTACGGTGCGGACGTCACCTTGCCCAAGGTGCTGGGCGGCACGCTCGAAGCCTATGTCTTCGGCCTTTCGGAGCGTGACAAGCCCGACCGCCTCACCCGCAACCGCCGCGTCGGCACCGTGGGGGCGCGTCTGTTGTCCCGGCCGCAACCCGGCAAGTGGGACCACGATGCCGAAGCCGCCTATCAGTTCGGCAAGGCGCGTCGATCCACCTCCGCCGCCGATCTTGCGGACGTCGATGTCTCCGCATGGTTCGCGCATGGTGAGGCGGGCTACACATTCGCACACGGCTGGCACCCGCGCGTCGCCGTGCTGATGGATGGCGTCAGCGGCGATGGCGGCAAGCCCGGAAAATATGGCCGTTTCGATACGCTGTTCGGGTCGCGCCGCTTCGATTTCGGCCCCACCGCGCTTTATGGTGCACTCGGCCGCGCCAACATCGTTTCGCCCGGCCTGCGGCTCGAACTCACGCCATCGAAGCGCACCGCCGGCGGCGTGACCTACCGCGCGCTGTGGCTCGAGGATCGCCGCGACGCATTTTCGGTCACCGGCGTGCGCGATGCCACCGGCACGTCCGGCCGTTTTGCAGGCCACCAGGTCGATGCCCGCGTCAGCACGTGGATCGTGCCCGATTTGCTGCAGGCGGAAACCGGCGCCGCGATGCTCATCAAGCGCGGCGTGCTGCGAAATGCGCCCAATGCCCCCGCCACCGGCAACACCGCCTACGGCTACATCGACCTCACGCTTTCGCTCTGATCCGCACGGGCGGCGACGGCGGCGAGGATCGCGCGCTTTTCCGCCGCATCAGCAGTGAACCACGCCTCAATCTCTTCCATCGTGCGCCCGCAGCCGTGGCACAGGTCGTCATGCACCGCGCACACCTGCACGCAAGGGCTGGGCGGATGCGCCTGCGCTGTCATCGCTTCTGCGCCGCCAGCCGGCTCATCAGCAAAGCCGCGCGGTGCGCCTGCCGCCACATGCTCGGCACGTCGACCGTCTCGGCCGGTGTATGATCGCCCGTGCTTGCCGGCCCCAGCCCGACCAGCCCCGAAACATCCGCCGCCACGAAGCTGATGTCACCCGCACCGCGCTTCATCGGATCGAGCGCGCCCATCGCCGGCAGGTCCAGCGTGGCGTTCACCCCGTTCAGCGCATCGAGCAGCGCGCGGTTGCCGGCCGTCGGCGCCATAGGCGGATAGCCTTCGCCCAGCGCCAAAGTCGCCGTCGCACCGGGATAGTCACGCGCCAGAATCGCCCGCAACTTCGCAATCGCCCGGTCGTTCTGTTCGGGCGAAAGCGTGCGCAAGTCGCCGCGCGCCACCGCCTCGGCCGCTATAATATTGGTCTTGCCGGTGGCGCTTGCGTGGGCCTCATCGCTCGCCAATGCGGCCTGCGCCCCGCCCGCGATCAGCCCGACATTCAGCGTCAGGTTGGCTTCGGGAATTTCCGCGCGCATGGCCGCCACGATCCGCGCCAGCGCATAGATCGCACCATCCCCGTCCGCGCCGAACACGCCGCTCGAATGGCCAGACTTCGCCGCCACCGTGATCGTCCAGTCTTGCACCGATCGGCGCGCGATCGAGCCGGTATCCTTGCCGCCATCCCGCGACAACCCCTCGAAATCGAGCGCTGCGTCCGCCGCCTTGCCCGCTGCGATCAGGTCTTTGCGCGCCTCGCTCTGCGGCGAACCCGATTCCTCTTCGTCCCCGGTCAGGAACGCCACGATATTGGCATCCTTCAGCGTGCCCGCCGCCTTCATCGCCCGCAGGCTGGCCAGCATCACCGCGATGCCGCCCTTGTCATCGGCCACGCCCGGCCCCATCGCTTTATCACCTTCGCGGCGAAAGGTCTGGAACGGCGAATCCGCTTCGAACACCGTGTCGATATGGCCGATCAGCAGCAGGCGCTTGGCCCCTGCCTTGCCGTTATGCGTGGCCACCAGATGCCCCGCACGCCCCGTATGTTCCATCGGGATCCAGCGCACCGTAAAGCCCAGGCTCTCGAACTCCGGCGTCAGCATCGCCGCCATCGCCTTGTTGCCTGCGATGTTCCGGCTGCCCGAATTCTGGTTCACCATGCGTTCGAGCAGCGCCATCGTCCGCGCCTGCTCGGCATCCACGGTCGCGATCATTCGCTGCTCGGTGGCCGAAGGCGCGGCCACGGCGGCGGTCGGAGCAAGGATCAGGGCGAACGCCGCAAGGCGGGAAATCAGGTGCATGGCACGACCATAGGGCCAGCTCCCCAAGGTTGGAAGCATCCCTCTAACGTAATTACCTTGCGCTTTGCCGCAATCATGCCTATGTGCGCCGCAGCAAGATTGGCGAGCGGTACTTCCGCCGCAGTCCGGAGCAAGCGTGAGGTCCGCCCCCGATGGCGTGATCCGCCCCGGCCGAACGGTTTTGCCTCACCAGCTTCCCCTTCACGCATGGGTCGCACGTTCGACACCTGACGCGTCAGAAGCCGCGCGTCGTGCCCACGGCACCGCGCCTCCAGAAAGCAGTACAACCATGTCATTTTTCCGTGAACTTGGCCTTGCCGAGCCCATTCTCCATGCCCTCGAAACCAAGGGCTATACCGAACCGACGCCGATCCAGCGCCAGTCGATCCCCGCGCTGCTCGAAGGCCGTGATTTGCTCGGCATCGCGCAAACCGGCACCGGCAAGACCGCCGCGTTCGCGCTGCCTTCGCTGCATCGCCTCGCTGCCAATCCCCAGCCGCGCAAGCCGGCTTCGTGCCGTATGCTGGTGCTTTCGCCCACGCGCGAACTCGCCGCGCAGATCGCTGAAAACATCGCCGCCTATGCCAAGAACCTGCGCCTCGTGGTCGATTGCGTGTTCGGCGGCGTGCCCGTCGGCAAGCAGGCCCGTCGCCTCGTTCCCGGCGTCGACATCCTTGTCGCCACCCCCGGCCGCCTGCTCGATCTGATCGATCAGCGCGCGCTCACGCTCGGCCGCGTCGAAATCTTCGTGCTCGACGAAGCCGACCAGATGATGGACCTCGGCTTCATTCACGCGCTGAAGCGCGTCGCCAACCTGCTGCCCAAGGAACGCCAGAGCCTGTTCTTCTCGGCGACGATGCCCAAGGCGATCGCCGATCTCGGCAAGCAGTTCATCAACAACCCGGTTCGCGTCGAAGTCGCGCCGCAATCGACCACTGCCGATCGCGTCGACCAGTTCGTCACGTTCGTGAACCAGTCGGAAAAGCAGGCGCTGCTTACCTTGCGCATCCGCGCCATGCTGGCCGACAAGACCATCGACAAGGCGCTGGTGTTCACCCGCACCAAGCACGGTGCCGATCGCGTCGTACGCCACCTTTCGTCGGCCCAGATCAGCGCCCGCGCGATCCACGGCAACAAGAGCCAGGCCCAGCGCACCGCCGCGCTCGACGCCTTCCGTCAGGGTTCGTGCCCGATCCTCGTCGCCACCGATATCGCCGCGCGCGGGATCGACGTGACGGGCGTCAGCCACGTGTTCAACTTCGAACTGCCCAACGTGCCTGAACAGTACGTCCACCGTATCGGTCGCACCGCGCGCGCCGGCGCCGATGGCGTTGCCATCAGCTTCTGCGCACCCGATGAAAAGGCTTACCTGAAGGACATCGAACGCCTCACCGACGTCAAGCTGATGCCCTTGTCGCTGCCCGACAACTTCCTGACCGAAGCTTCGCGCCTTCCTGCACCCAGCCGCAAGCCCGAAGAAGCCGCACAGGACGCGCGCCGTGAAGAACGCGATGCCCGTGGCCGCAGCGGCGCTGGTGCCCGTGGCCCCCGCGGTGGAAATGGTGGAAATGGCGGCGGCGGTCGCTCGCACGGCGGCATGGCGCAAGGCCGCGACGGCCGTCCGCGCGATCCCAACCCGCGCAACACCGCCGATCCGCGCAACAACGAACGCCGTGACGAGCGCGGCCCGGTCCGCAACCCGGTCCACGCAGATCGCGCCGCCCCGACCGGTGATCGCGCACCCCGCCCCGAAGGCGACCGCGACAGCCAGCAGCGCGTTGCCCGTCCGCGCGGCCCCAACGCCGTCGGCGCGCACCGCAACAAGGTCCGCCGCGCGGTCTGATCGCGCAGGCGTCCGTTAAATCAAAACGGCCGTCCGGGATTCCGGGCGGCCGTTTTGCGTGTGGTCGTGCCCACCCCTAGCCCCTCCCGCAAACGGGAGGGGGACATGCAGCCCCTTCTTTCCCCCATCGGCCTGCGGGAGGGGTCGGGGGTGGGCTCTTCTTCTCCCCCGCCCCACCAAAAAACCCCGCACCGGCACAATCATGGCTGTCCTACCGGGGCGCAGGTTGGCATAGGGGAGCCATGACCGGTTCACCTCGCCCCGCCGATACCCCGCCTTATGCGCGGCCATCCGGGGCCTCGGAGTTTTCACCCAGGACTGTGTCAACTGTGTCAACTTGTTTTGGAAAAGGGCCCGTCGGATGAACGGCGTATGGGCCTCCGCCGCAGCGATGACGGTCATTGTCGCGGTGCGCTACCTCGCCACCAGCGGGCTGTTCGCGGCGCTCACGCACAAAGTTCGCCCCGGCCACTATGCTGGCCTCGGCCCGCAGATCCGCCGCGAAATCGGCTGGAGCCTCACCTCCGCCGCCATCTACGGCGTGCCCGCCGGCGTCGTCGCATGGGGCTGGCAGGAACGCGGCTGGACAAAAATCTACAGCGACCCTGCCGCCTTTCCGCTGTGGTGGATGCCGGTTTCGCTGCTGCTGTTTCTGCTGCTCCACGATAGCTGGTTCTATTGGACCCACCGCTGGATGCACCGCCCGGCGGTGTTCCGCACCATCCATTCGGTCCACCACGCCAGCCGCCCGCCCACGGCATGGGCGGCGATGAACTTCCATCCCGTCGAAGCCGCCGTCGTCGGCCTGTTCGTGCCTGCGTTGGTCTTCGTCATCCCCATCCACATCGGCATGCTCAGCCTCGTGCTGCTGGTGATGACGGTGATGGGCGTGACCAATCACATGGGCTGGGAAATGTTTCCGCGCGCGCTCGTTCATTCCCCGGCAGGGCACTGGCTGATAACGGCCAGCCACCATCATCGCCATCATGAGCAATATCGGTGCAACTACGGCCTCTATTTCCGCTTCTGGGATCACGTGTGCGGCACCGATCGCGGCGTTTCCGCGCCATGATCGGCAAGCCCCTCGTCATCGTGCTGGCGCTGCCCGCGCTGTTGGGCGCGGCGCTGCCCGAACCGGCCACGGTTACTGTCGATCTCGCCGGCCTGCGCTCGCACAAGGGTCTGGTGCAGGCCTGCCTCACCGCCGATCCCAAGTCCTTTCCCGATTGCCAGCGCGATCCGCACGCATTCCGCCAGACGGTTTCGGCGCAGGCCGATACAATCGCCTTTCATCAGGTGCTGCCGGGCCGTTATGCCATCGCGCTGTTCCACGATGAGAACGGCAACGGACGGCTCGACAAGGTGCTGATGGTCCCGACCGAAGGATTCGGCTTTTCGCGCGACGCCCCCGTCCGTTTCGGACCTCCCCGCTTTTCCGCCGCCGCCTTCGCACTGGGTGAAGGTCAAATGGCCACCACGATCCGGCTACGCTACATACTGTGAGCGCGGCGGCGAGCACCCACCGCGAAGGCAGCGCGCTCGCGCCGTTCCATTATCCCGCCTTCCGCTCGATCTGGATCGCCAATCTTTTTTCCAGCGTCGGCTCCACCATCCAGTCGGTCGCCGCCGCTTGGCTGATGACCGAGCTGACCTCCAGCCACCTCCTCGTCGCGCTGGTGCAGGCCTCGGTCACCATCCCCATCCTGCTCTTGGGCGTGTTCGCCGGAGCCATCGCCGATAACTACGACCGCCGGCGAGTGATGCTGTGGGCGCAGATCGGCATGTTGGTGGTGTCTGCGGTGCTCGCCGCGATGGGCTATTTCGGGCAGATCGGCCCGTGGTCGCTGCTGGTGATGACGCTGCTCGTCGGCATGGGCACCGCGCTCAATGGCCCGGCGTGGCAGGCGTCGGTGCGGATGCAGGTGGGGCGCACGGACCTGCCGCAGGCGATCTCGCTCAACGCCATCTCGTTCAATCTGGCGCGCAGCGTCGGCCCGGCGCTGGGCGGCATCCTGATCTCGATCTGGAGCACCAGCCTCGCCTTTGCGATCAACGCGGTCAGCTACATCGGCATGATTGCAGTGCTGTGGATGTGGCGGCCCGAAGCGCCCCGCCCGGTGCGCCAGCCGATGATGGCCTCCATCCGCGTCGGCCTGGAATTTTGCTGGCAGTCGGTTCCTATCCGCAAGGTGCTGCTGCGCGGCCTCGTTTTCGGCTTCGGTGCGGCTGCGATACAGGCGCTGATGCCCGCCGTGGCGCGCGACCAGATCCACGGGCAGGAACTCGATTTCGGGCTGATGCTCGGCGCGTTCGGCATTGGCTCCATCGTCAACGCCTTCTGGGTCAGCAAGGCCCGCCGTCGCTTTGGCAGCGAGCTGGTCGTCACCGGCGCCACCATCGCCTTCGTGGTGGCGATGCTCCTTTTATCGATCGCCCGCGACCTGCCCGTGGCGATGGCGGCCACTTTCATCGCCGGATCGGGCTGGGTCGCGGCGATGACCAGCCTGAACGTGGCGATGCAGTTGCGCTCACCCGAAGCGATCCTTGGTCGCTGCCTGTCGATTTATCAGGCAGTCACGTTTGGCGGCATGGCCATTGGCGCTTGGGCTTGGGGGGCCGCGGCCGATTGGGGCGGCCTGCCCTTTGCCCAGCGCGCCGCCGCCGTCTGGCTGGCGGTCACGCTTGTCTTGCGCTTCATCGCGCCTATGCCCACCCGCGAGGAAGGACGCCTCGATTCGGTGGAGGAACCCGCACATGCCAAAGCCCGCCAGCCTGCCAGCTGATGCCCGCCCCCTGCGCTCGGTGCTCTACATGCCGGCCAGCAACCGCCGCGCCATAGAAAAGGCTCGCGGGCTGGATACCGATGCCGTTGCGCTCGATCTGGAAGACGCCGTCGCGCCCGAATTG
This sequence comes from Novosphingobium sp., assembly GCA_027311705.1. Lineage (GTDB taxonomy): Bacteria > Pseudomonadota > Alphaproteobacteria > Sphingomonadales > Sphingomonadaceae > Novosphingobium. Next base: position 8,255 of record DAICYJ010000099.1, read on the forward strand.
AAGGCGGAGGCTCGCGCCACGCTGGCTGCGGAAGTGGCATCGGGCGGGTTCAGCCACCGCCGCCTGATCGCACGGATCAATGGCCTTGCCACCGAATGGGGCCACGACGATCTGGCCGCCCTCGCCGCCACCTCGATCGAGGCGCTGCTCGCCCCGAAGGTCGATGGTCCGGATGATATTGCCGCCCTGTCGTCGGCGATGGACGCCGCCGGCTACCCCGCCGAAATCGCGCTGTGGGTGATGATCGAGACCCCACGTGCGGTGCTGGCGCTGGAACGCATCGCCGCCTGCGCCGCCACCACCCGCCTTGCGGGCTTTGTCCTCGGCCTCAACGATCTCGCCAAGGATACCGGCATCGCGCAGCTTTCGGGCCGTGCGGCGTTCGTTCCGGTGCTGGTGCAAGCCGTGATGGCTGCGCGCGCCAACGGCCTCGCCATCCTCGACGGTGTGTGCAACGCCATCGACGATCCCGCCCGGCTGGAGCATGAATGCGTGCAGGCGCGCGATTTCGGGTTCGACGGCAAGACCCTGATCCACCCGTCGCAGATCGACCTCGCCAACCGCACCTTCGCCCCATCGTCGGCAGACCTCGACGAAGCCCACGCCGTGGTCGCCGCCTTCGCCGATCCTGCCAATGCAGGCAAAGGTGCGCTGCGGGTAAACGGCAAGATGGCCGAACTGCTCCACCGCGACATGGCGGCCCGGCTGATCGCGCGGGCAGAGGCCATCGCCACACGCTGACCGCCTCGATCCGATCTGGTTTCAATCCCGGCAAAGTTGCGGCGCAACTTAAGGGTTCCTTTACCATGTTGCGCCAGAAGGGGGGCCAGACAGGACGTCAGGGGTACGTTTCATGGATATTGTTCCGGAGTTCGGTAGCGATCGGGATCGCGATGCGGACTACGATCTGACTGGCAGCGAGATTGCCGTCGAGCCACCGCCGCCCGCCATCGGGCAGGACGAGCGCCGCATGCAGGTGCGCGCCTACAACTTCTGGGCAGGCCTGCTCGAAGAGGGGCACTTCCCAGCCGTCGATTCCCTGCTCGCGGGCAAGATGCCCGATTTCGCCGACCATTCAGTGCTGCTGCACTTCGATACCGGCATGGACGATCCGGGCATCGCCTATCTAGGCGCGGTGCTGGCGGGCGAATGCGAAGGTGGCGACACCATCCGCCGACTGTCCGATGTGCCCGGCCGTTCGCTGCTGTCGCGCATCACCGACCATTACCTGCAGATCATCGCCAATCAGGCCCCGATCGGGTTCGAGGCGGAATTCGTCAACCAGCGCGGCAGCACGGTGCTGTATCGCGGAATCCTGCTGCCGTTCTCGTCCGATGCGACGAACATCGATTACATCTATGGCGCGATCAACTGGAAAGAACTCGCCGACCAGCGCACCACCGACGAACTGCTGCTCGAAATCGGTCAGTCCCTCGATGAACCGACCGAAAATGCGCCGAAGCGCCGGCTGCTGGAACCGCTGGCCGAATGGGCCGATGGGCCTGCAACGCTCGATCTTGCCGAATTCGGTGCGGAAATCGTGCCCTTTCCCGGCATGTTCGCCGATGATGAAAACGCCGCCCCGCTGCCCGATCCGGTGTTCGGCGCGGGCGACGCCGCCAACGACGCAGACCTGTCGCTGGCCGATTGGCTCGCCTCTGCCCGCGATCTGGCGCAAGTCGCCAATTCCAGCGAGGACCGCACCCGCAGCGCGCTTTATGCCGCCATCGGCAGGGCATGGGATTTCGCACTCGCCACGCAGGAAGCTCCGCAGGATTATGCGGAAATGATATCCGATGCCGGCCTGACAATTCAGGAACGCGCACCACTGACGCCGCTGGTGAAGCTGGTTTTCGGTGCCGATTACGACAAGACGCGACTGACCGAGTTCACCACCGCGCTGGGCCACGCCGAACGGCTGGGGCTGAAGCGCGGAGAATTGGGCAGCTATCTGGCCGCATCGCCCGGCGGGCTGAAGGGCGTGGTCGCCCTCGAACGCCAGATGCGGCGCGAGGAAGCCGGCAAGGGGGGCAAGACCGCCGCCGTTGTGTTGGCCGACGATCTGCGCGCCATGCCTGCACGATCACTGGCGAACATCGCAGCCGAAGGCACTGAATTCGCGCTCGTCATGGTCCGCCGTCTGCCCGAAGGCGGGGTCGCATTGGTTGGTGAAATTCCGCCCGACCTGCCGCTGTTCGAACGCGCCGCGCGTCGTTTGATCGGTTAAAACGCAGGCTTCGCGCCGCGCCGCCAAGCTGCTAGCCATGCCACATGGCGAACGGCGTGCAGCAGGAACGGAAGCGGCGGGTGACACTTCAGATCGGCTGGCTCGGCTGGACTTTGCTCACTCTGGTCCTGCTGGCCGGCGTTGGCGCCCTCGCGCTGCGCCACGCGCTGCAGACCAATGGTGCCGCCGTGCTCGATGGCACCGATCGCTTGCTGCGCGGCGGCGATGGGTCGATCCGGCTCGCCGCTTCGGCACAATTTGGCCCCGATCCGCACCAGCGGCTGGATATGTTCGTCCCCGCCGATGCCAAGGGCCCGATGCCCGTCGTCGTGTTCATCCACGGCGGATCGTGGGCATCGGGTCGACCCGATGATTACCGCTTCATCGCCCGCGCGCTCGCGCCGCATGGCTATGCCGTGGTCCTGCCCGGCTATCGGCTCTACCCTCAGGTCCGCTATCCCGCGATGCTCGAAGATGCCGCCGCCGCGCTGCGCTGGGTGGCCGATCATGCCGCCGCACATGGTGGCGATCCTTCGCGCGTGGTGGTGATGGGCCATTCGGCCGGAGCGTACAACGCAATCATGCTGGCGCTCGACCGGCGCTGGCTGGCGCACCAGCGCTTGTCGGCAGATGCTCTTTGCGGTGCGGTCGGCTTGTCTGGCCCTTACGATTTCTATCCATGGGACGATCAGGCCTCGATCGATGCGTTCGGCAAGGCGCCCGATCCCGAAGACACCCAGCCCATTGCCCACGCGCGGGCAGACGCGCCGCCGCTGCTGCTGGTCCACGGCACCGCCGACACCCGCGTCAAGCCGCGCAATTCCGTGGCGTTGGCCCGCGCGATGACGCACGACGGCGCGCCGACGCAGGCCGTCCTGCTCAAGGATGTATCGCACGAAGGCCTGATCATGATGTTTGCGCGGCCATTCTCGAGCGATACCCGCGCGCTCGATGTCGTGCTGCCGTTTCTTGCCAAAGTCACCGCACCTTCACCCGCCGTTCAGTCGCCGCCACGATAAAGGCCAACTTGTGACCCTGCGCCTTCCCCGTCTGTTCGCCAGCGCCGTGGCGCTCGCCTCGCTCAGCCTAGCGGCGTCCCCTGCCTGCGCCCAGAGCGTGCTGCGCGATGCGGAAACTGAAGCGCTGTTCCGCGATATGTCCGCCCCGATCATCGCCGCTGCCGGGCTCAACCCGCGCAGTGTCGATATCGTCCTGCTCAACGATGGTTCGATCAACGCCTTCGTCGCGGGTGGGCAGGCGATCTATGTCCATTC